>JBBRWO010000039.1:0-16335 GCA_038249135.1 Coriobacteriia bacterium | reverse complement strand
TCGCAATAGGGCGGCGTCTTGGTCTTGCCGCAGCGGCACCAGGAATACGTGCCTGCCGCCAGCACTTCCACTGCCGGCTTCCTAAGATCCTGTGCGTTTTCGAATCGCATCTCGTGCCCCTTTCGAGCTGAGAACCTTCACCGTGTTCTCTTACCCCGATTCGCGTGTAGAGGACGCTGTCGCAGCGCGACGAGATTCGGGTGCGCCCTCCCGCGCCTTGCAGTATCGTTATAGGTTGACGCGTTTCCGTCCGAGGAGGGAGTTGCGATGGCTTCTGTCATCGAGTGCTCAGGCCTCACGAAGTACTACGGCAAACACCGGGGTGTCGAGGATCTCACGCTCTCGGTGGGTACCGGCGAGACCTTTGGGTTCCTCGGCCCGAACGGTGCCGGGAAGACGACGACGATCCGGTGTCTCCTCGGCATGCTGAAGGTGACGCGAGGCGAGGCGCGCGTGTTTGGCGAGCGCGTCACGCTCGATGGCGCAAAGCTGCGTCAGCGCATCGGGTACGTGGCCGGTGAGGTGCACCTGTACGACCGCGAGAAGGGGCACTGGCACCTCGACTACGTCGCGGGATTCCGTGGTGGCAAGCGGACGCTTGAGAAGGAACTCATCGAGCGCTTCGAGTTCGACCCGTCGCGCAAGGTGAAGGAGCTGTCGAAGGGCAACAAGCAGAAGCTTGCGCTCATCCTCGCGCTCGCACACGACCCCGAGCTGCTCGTGCTCGACGAGCCCACGAGCGGCCTCGATCCGCTCAACCAGCAGTCGGTCTTCGAGGTCATCGAGTCGCGTGTGCGCGCCGGCGCGACCGTCTTCCTCTCCAGCCACATCCTCACCGAGGTCGAGCGTCTCTGCGAGCGTGTCGCCATCGTGCGCGAGGGCTCGCTCGTTGCCGAGGAGTCTGTCGCGACGCTGCTCGCGAGGCGAATGCGGGACGTGGAAGTGACCTTCGCCGAGGAGGTCTCGGCGACGCTCCTGACGGGCGTGCCCGGCGTTCGCTCTGCCGAGCAACCCTCGCCGCACATGCTGCGCGCCTCGGTCATGGGTGGCGACATGAACGCGCTCCTGACCGCGCTCGCGGCGCATCCGGTGCTCGACCTGCAGATCACGCGCGCATCGCTCGAGGACGTCTTCATGGAGTTCTACCGTGACGGCGCCGGGGAAGGCGGTGAGCGGTCGTGAACTGGCATCTGCTGAAAGCGACGCTCTACCAGCGCCGGACGGCTCTGTTGTGGTACTCGGTCAGCCTGATCTCGTACTCGGTGATGATCACGTGGTACTTCCCGTTGATTGCGGACGCGGGACTGGAGGAGATGATCGCGTCGCTGCCCAAGGAGATGATCGCGTTCTTCGCAGGGGCGAACGCGTCGATCTTCACGCTTGGTGGCTTCCTCGCCACCGAGTACACCGGCTTCATCTGGGTGCTCATCATGGCCGCGGCCGGCATCACGTTTGCGGTGAAGTCGTACTCGAGTGAGGTCAGTGCAGGCACGATGGAACTGCTTCTCGCACAGCCGATCTCGCGTCGTTCTCTGGCGGTGACGCGCTCGGTCGCGCTCACGATCTACCTCGCGATCCTCACGGTCGCGACCGTGTGGCCGATCCAGTTGACGGCGGCGGCCCAGGACATCGCGTACGACGCGGGCAACCTGTGGCTCTTCGGGGCGGTCGGGCTTCTCCTGTCGCTTGCGATCTCCGGTGTGGCGATGCTTGCCGCGAGCGCTTCGCGCGAATCAGGCAAGCCCGCAGGTATCGTTGGCGGGGTACTCGGCATCATGTGGATTCTTCACTTCCTTGCCGCCAACGCCGAGTGGGCCAAGAAGCTTGAGGTCGTGAACCTGTTCAAGTACTGGGACTCAGCCGCCATCATCGACAAGGGCACGGTCGCAGGAAGCGCGTGGTTCGTGCTCGGCGGCGTGGCGCTTGCTTCACTCGTGGCGAGCGTGTTCGTATTTGCCAGAAGGGACGTCACCTGATGCTCGCACATAAGCTCGCAATCACAGTGCTCGCCGGAGCATTCCTGCTCGTCGGCACGACCGCCTGCAAGAAAGCCGAGAAGACGACAGAGCCCGTTGCGACTTTGACGACCGAATCCGCTGTGGCGACCGCCTCCGACGAGCCCGCGCCCACCGCCGAGGAGCTTGCTGCAGCCGAAGCTGTACAGGATATCTTCTCCAACGGCGACGACACAGCGGTGACCGCAGGCGCGGAGGGCCCGACGTTCTCACTTGTGGAACCCATGACGGTGACCGTGCTGGTAACGCTCCACGTGGGTGGAGGCGTGCCCGCCGGGTCGATAGCCCTTAAGGACGCAAGCGGGAAGACGTACGGCCCGTTCGCAGTACACGCTGACCCCGCACCCGACGGCAACACCTACTGGTCGTGCGAGCCGAAAGTGAAGCTGCCGATCGGCGACTACACGGTGGTGGACAGCGACCCGGCAACCTGGGCGAAGAACGATGGCAGCGATGGCTTTGGATTCGTGACGGTACGGGGGATCGTGGGGGAGTAGGGAGGGGGGGCGCGGACTTTGGGGGCACACAGGGACTGCGCAAGCCGCTCAGGCGAGAGAGCGGCGCGGGCTTACGCGGGATGGTAGGCTTTGCCAAGGGGATAGGCTGACAGCATATCCTGGGGTCAGGCACAACAAAGGGACAAGTGAAGGCCCCCGCGAATTGCGGGGGCCTTCACAGTCGCCCGAGTTGGCGTGTCTACCACTCGGGTAGAGTCTCGCCCGCAATCGCCACGTTCTGCTCGGCCATCTCTGAATGAAGGTCGGCCAGTTCCAGATAGCCCTCTGCCATTAACGCAGCCGTTTCCTTCTCTCTAAGACACTCCAACGCCACCACAACAACATCAGTCTTGGTGGCGCTCATTTGCCGAGACTGTTCGTCGAGGAAATCCCTAGCCCAAGCTGGCAATCTAAACTGGACCGGCTTGGTCCCCGCTGCAGCCGTTGACATGATTGTCGCCTCCCTCTCGGCGCCTGCCCAAATAGGACTATATCCTTGGTATTCACCAGTGTAAAGGACTTTGTGCGTCGAGCCGTCATGTTCTAACGCTAGCGAGTTGTATGCCACATCGCGGCATCAGTGTATTGCACCTTGACATGCAATATGTCAACACATACTATCCGTAGTGTCAGCAAAAGGTGAGTCCACAACATCCTGAGGGAATGCGCCTTTCGGCCGTCGCGGCACCTATCCAGTTGCCGAGCTACTGAGGGGCTGGCGATTGGAGGTAGCCGTGGCTGCACGAGGGGAAATCTACTGGGTTGACTGGAATCCGTCGCGCGGTTCGGAGCAGTCTGGCAAGAGGCCCGCTCTGATTGTCCAGAACAACACAGGGAACCAGCTTGCGACGACAACGATCGTCGCGGCGATCACCAGCCGCCAAATGAAGAAGGCGTATCCCTTCCACGTCTCTGTACCTAATGGTGCCCTGTCCAAGGACAGCACGATCATGTGTGAACAGATCATGACAATTGACAAGTCGCGTTTGGACGGTCCCCGCATCGCACTTCTCGACGATGGCGTGATGGAGAAGGTCGACCAGGCCATCAAGCGGTCACTTGGGCTGGGCTAGGCCGCTTACAGGTGGTGTGCCTAACCCGCGCATCCAGAACGCCAGGAGCGCTAGACTCGAGTAGGCGCAAAGCGTCTGCTGATGCGCAAACACGTTAGGTCTAGGCCAGTATGGAATACACGCTCTTCATACACACGCTCGACTGGGACCTCGAGGAGGAAGTGGTTCGTCTACTACCTCTATGCCCAGGACAAGAATGGGGAGCTCAGGCGGTACTTCACCGGTACGGGGATTCAGCACTTCACGGGAGAAGCGCTTGCACGGTTTGAGCTTCCGCTACCCCCATTGTCTGATGTGAGTGGTCTCGTTGCAGGATTCGACGAGCTGGCGGCAGAAACCCGGCGCCTCGAATCCATATACCGCCGCAAACTCGCGGCCCTGGACGCTTTGAAGAAGTCCCTGCTGCACGAGGCCTTCTCGGGTAACCTGTAGTCGCTTGACTGATAACTGGACAGATACTTGATTCACAGTGTTGCGCAGATCGTGGGCAGGCACCGGAGATCGTGACGGGAGAGCCGCTGGCGCTGTGATTCGGAAAGGCGCAGTTGCACAGATTTCCCACTCAATCGGCGACTGTGCTAATTGCGTTCCGGGTCCCGTCCTTGACAGCCCGAGCGCTCAAGTTCATATTCAGCCAATAGACCATATTCATGTCGGACATGAATATAGCGCGAAGGCTGAATATTAATGATGTACGCACGAAAGACCCAGGCGCTTGAAGCGGCATTCCGCGAGGCAGGTCTTCTGCAGACGGAGGCCTTGGCAGATGGCGTGCGAATCAAGTTCCCAAACGCGGAACTTGTTGTGCGTCCGGTGAGCGTCGGGCACGGACGGCCGCAGGAGGCTCGCGACGCGCTTGCGCGGGTGCGCCAGGACCAACACCTGGGCGTCGCGCCCATCCTGATTGCGGAGCACTTCACGAGTGGCGCGCTCGAACTCCTCAACGAAGAGCGAGCCAGCTACCTAGACGACTGTCGGTTCGTGTTCCGCAACGAGGCGCCGTTCATTTCGATTGATCGCGACCGGACATGCGATCAGACCCAGAAGCTCGCGCCCGGCCAGGGTCTTGGCGGCAGGATTGGAATAGCCGTTCAGGCGATGCTCTTGGCAGACAATGAATGGTGGCGAGTGACCGAGCTTGCGGAGGTCGCGAAGGTCGCTGCCGGGACGGCTCAGAGCGCGCTGGCGCGACTCGAGGGTCTCGAGCTGGTCGACATCAATGGCAGCGGTCCCAACAAGCGGCGACGTCTTCGGGACAAGGGCGCGGTGCTGGACCGCTGGGCGCAAGACGCGCGCGGCGAGCGTCGTCGGCTGGCCACCATATTCCTTCTCGGCCAAGGGCCCGTCGATCTCGCGAAACAGGTGTCCGCCCGACTGGCGGGCAGACAGGTCGAGCATGCCGTGACCGGGGCATGCGCGGCCCTTCTCGTCGCACCGCACCTGACTGACGCGCGAACCTGCGAGGTGTGGGTTGGCCCTGCGCTCGGCGCGAACCTCGTGATCGATGCGATGGGAGTCCCGCCAGTAGACAAGGGCGGAAACGTCGTCGTGCTGCAAGCACGAACGGACGCCCCGCTGTACGCAGCTCGTGTGATCGACGCCGTTTCGGTCGCGAATCCGTTGAGGCTGTATGCGGATCTGCTCGAGGACCCGCGGCGTGGTCAGGAGCAGGCGTCGTTCCTGCGAGAGACGGTTCTGGGCTTCTAGATGACTCAGATACCTCGCGCCGTCGACTACGACGACTACACCACCGGCCTCTGCGAGCGTGCGCAGCTCACGCTTCTCAAGTGCGCCGGACCGTGGTGGCAGCGCATCTTCCTGGCCGGCGGTCTGGTGCCACGGTATCTGATCTCGGAGCTGCCCGAGTTCGCTCGGCCTCATGTTGGGACCACGGATGTTGACCTGGTCGTCGGGGTGGCGGTTGTCGAAGAAGGCCCCGAGCCGTACGAGACGCTTGTGACGAACATGCGGAAGGCCGGCTTCAAGATCTTCAAGGACGAGGACGGACGGCAGCAGTCCTTCCGGTGGTGCCTGGACGTCGACGGGAAGACCGTGTTGGTCGAGTTCATGACCGAGCAGGGCGGAGAGCCAGGTTCCATCGCCCGGCCGCGGCAGAACACCGGGGCGAAGCTGGGCGCCTTCGAGGCGCGAGGGGCCAGTCTCGTTGCGCTGGACTTCGTGGAGCGCGAGATCCGGGGGAAGCTGCTGGACGGGAGCGAGAGCTTCGGCACCATTCTCGTGGCGAACCTCGTCCCGTTCCTCACGTTGAAGTCGTTGGCGCTGCACGAGCGTGGCCTGGTGAAGTACAAGGACGCCTACGACATCGTGTTCACCCTCGGCAACTGGCCAGGCGGACCGGCAGGAGCTGCAAGTGCGGCGGGTGCGAGCCCCGTCATTGGTCACGAAGTGGTTCGCGACGCATTCGCCAAGCTTGACGCTCACTTCGAGCATGTGCGGATGGACGGCCCCGGGCACTACAGCAAGTTTCTCTTCGACGACGCTGTTGATGACGATGAGGAGGCGGAGCGCCTGAGGCTCGAGGCGCTCGCAGTCGTGCGTGCGTTCTTCGGTGCGCTTGCTTGATCGACAACTTGGCAGATACTGGACCTACGGACGGCTGCGCGTTCGCTCTGAGGGGAGCCGGGGGTTGAGGGCATCGTGAACGAAGCGGAAACCAGGGCCGACTACATCGATCCGGCGCTTGTCGCGGCGGGCTGGGGCGTGGTTGATGGCAGCCGCATCCGTCGCGAGGTCACGATCACGCTCGGCAGGCTGGAGGGCGGCGGACGGCGCGCGCAGCCGTTGTCGGCGGACTACGTCTCGGAGTACCGCAACACGAAGCTCGCGGTGATCGAGGCCAAGCCGTGGGACGCGCCGTACACCGAGGGCGTCGCGCAGGCGAAGGAGTACGCCGACAAGCTGGCGATTCGCTTCACGTACGCCACCAACGGCCAGGCGATCTACGCGATCGACATGGACGAGGGCACGGAGGGTGACGTTCCGGTCTTCCCTGGTCCGCAAGAGCTCTGGGACCGTACGTTCGCCGTGCAGAACGAGTGGCGCGATCGCTTCGCGCAGGTGCCGGGCGAGGACCGCTCCGGGCAATGGCGCTCGCACTACTACCAGGACATCGCCATCGACCGTGTGTTGCAGGCCATCGCCGACGGCAAGGACCGCATCCTGCTCACCATGGCGACCGGCACCGGCAAGACAGCCGTCGCTTTCCAGATCGCGTGGAAGCTCTTCCAGAGCCGCTGGAACCTGAACCGCGACGCCGGACGTCGGCCACGGATCCTCTTCCTCGCGGACCGCAACATCCTCGCTGACCAGGCGTACAATGCCTTCTCGGCATTCCCGGAAGACGCGCTCTTGCGCATCAACCCGGCGGACATCCGCAAGAAGCATCGCGTGCCCAAGAACGGGAGCATCTTCTTCACCATCTTCCAGACCTTCATGAGCGGGCCCGACGGCAGCCCCTACTTCGGCGAGTACTCGAAGGACTTCTTCGACTTCATCGTCATCGACGAGTGCCACCGCGGCGGTGCCAACGACGAGGGCAACTGGCGCGGCATCCTGGAGTACTTCTCGCCTGCGGTCCAGCTTGGCCTCACGGCCACACCTAAGCGCCAGGACAACGTGGACACGTATCGCTACTTCGGCGAGCCGGTGTTTACGTACTCACTCAAAGACGGCATCAACGACGGCTTCCTCACGCCGTTCAAGGTCAAGCAGATCGCGACCACGCTCGACGAGTACGTGTACACCTCGGACGACATGGTCATCGAGGGCGAGGTCGAAGTCGGCAAGCGGTATGTGGAAGACGACTTCAACCGCGTCATCGAGATCAGGGAGCGCGAGGCCTACCGCGTCAAGCTCTTCATGGACAGGATCAAGCAGAGTGAGAAGACGCTCGTGTTCTGCGCGACGCAGGAGCACGCGCTCGCGGTGCGCGACCTGGTCAACCAGATGAAGACCAGCACCGACCCCAACTATTGCGTGCGCGTCACCGCCAACGACGGCGCCCGAGGCGACCAGTTCCTGCGCGACTTCCAGGACAACGAGAAGACGATCCCGACGATTCTCACGACCTCGCAGAAGCTCTCCACCGGCGTCGATGCGCGCAACGTCCGCAACATCGTGCTGATGCGGCCGGTCAACTCGATGATCGAGTTCAAGCAGATCATCGGCCGCGGGACTCGACTCTACGACGGCAAGGACTTCTTCACGATCTACGACTTCGTGAAGGCGCACTACCACTTCAACGACCCGGAGTGGGACGGGGAGCCGCTCGAGCCCACGCCGATTGCGCCGCGGCCGGGCGTGGAGCCAGGGCCGGACGTCGACCCGCTCGACCCGATCGATCCGCCGGAGCGTCCCAAGAAGGCGAAGGTTCGCCTCGCCGACGGCAAGGAGCGCACCATCCAGAGCATGATCGCAACCAGCTTCTGGAGCGCCGACGGTCGCCCGATGTCCACCGCGCAGTTTCTGGAAAGCCTCTTCGGCACGCTGCCGGAGTTCTTCAAGGACGAGGACCAGCTGCGCGAGATCTGGAGCGCACCGGCGACTCGCTCGGCGCTGCTCGAAGGTCTGGCGGACAAGGGCTTCGGCCGGCAGCAGCTTCTCGACATGCAGCACATCATCGAGGCCGAGAACTCCGATCTCTTCGACGTGCTGGCGTATGTGGCGTTCGCGTCGCCGCCGATCGCTCGCGAGGAGCGCGCCGCCTATGCCAAGCGGAAGATTCACACCACCTTCGCCGAGAAGCAGGAAGCCTTCCTCGAGTTCGTGCTGTCGCAATACGTGAAGGAGGGCGTCGACGAGCTCGCGCAGGAGAAGCTCTCGGCTCTGCTCAGGCTGATGTACAAGAACGCCATCAACGACGCGGTCATCGACCTCGGGCAGCCGGAGGCGATCAAGGACATGTTCTCGGGATTCCAGAAGTGGCTGTATCAGGAGAGGGCGTAGGGGATGCCGGAAGGACATGCAGCGCGGGGCGACATGATGACCGTTAACATCTCGGCCCTGCTGAGGTTCTTTGATGAAGTCCCTGACGACTCCCGCAGGCACGCGACATCAATCGTGTCCGTAGTCGGCGAGGAGCTCGGCCTCGCCTTGCTGGTGGACTACCTGTCCAAGACGGATGCGGGGGCTCGGCTCCTCAAGGAACCGTGCAAGACCGGCAAGAAGCGCGGCTCTCGGCTTGATGGCTGGGTTGAAACGACGAGCACGCTCTACCAAGTTGAGGTCAAGAGCTGGTCTGCGCATTCATTTGGGGGAACGCCGCTGAGGATTGACGCTTCGCCAGAGGAATTGCCCGCTTTTCGGGTCGCGCGGTGGAATGAGAACTGGAGGAACGGAACGTTCGCCGACCCTCCGGCAGCGAAGGTTCTTGAGCGAATGCCCCCACCGCATCCTCACTCGAACATCGAGCCGCTCATCGTGTTCTGGGTGGCGATGAATCCGGACGGGAAGGCAGACCCATTCTTCCGGGTGGCCCTTGAGGGGGAGCGATTCCCGGTACTCAACGTCTTCTCGGTGTCCGGCTACCTTAGACAGATTCCGGAAGACACGCTGGAGCTGTCGCTGCCGAACACGCGGACCCGCATGCGCTGGCTTTCCGAAATGTTCATCACGAAGTAATTGCAGTTCGCCCGCGCCGAGCCGGACCCCCAATCCGTGTCAGACCCTGCGTGCATACTCGCGGAAGCGCAGATCGGTCGCGCATCCGCAGGCCGACGCGCCAGTACTGAGACGACGGGGGTCATCATGAGAGAGCCAGAAGCCGCGACGACCGTACGGGCGACGTGGGATTTCAGCTACAAGACTTCGGAGGTACACGAGGCGGCCATGAAGCAGCACGGCTACCACCTCGGCAGGTATCAGTGGTGGGAACTGGAGTTGAAGAAGGCCGAGAAGAGCCTGAGGGACAAGGGTTTCGAGTATCGCGAAGAGCAATCTACTCGAGGCGCTGACATGGTGATCGTGGGCGACCCGCAACTCGTCAGGCGTGTCACCGACTGCAGGCGGAAGATGGACGAGCACCAGGACAGCCAGCAGCTGTACGCGGTGTGGGTCCGCGCCCTCGGTGGCAAGGCTGGGAAGGATCCGGAAAGCGAGCTCGTTCTGAAGGTCGACGATCTCGTGTTCTTCGACCTGTAAGATGGGGCGATTCGCGGCCGCCCATTGCGTAGGACCTATAGATTGAGGTACTCAGATGGGAGGTTGTGCGAACACGTTAGACGCAATCAGGGGAGGTTGCCTTGGACGCAGTATCCGTAGCGGCGTTGGTGTTCACGGTGGTTACCGTGGGTGCCGTGGTCTTCCAGTTGCTGTTGGCGCTCGGCGCTCCTTTGGGCACCTACGCTATGGGCGGCAAGTTCCCCGGGCGATTTCCGGCGGCGATGCGAGTGGCGGCCGTGCTTCAGGCAATAATCCTCGGGCTGCTCGCCGCAGTGGTCGTAGCTCGTGCGGGGCTTGCTCTTGAAAGCTGGGGACCGGCGTCTTCATGGCTTATCTGGGTTGCAGTCGCGTTCAGTGGCGTGAGTCTGGTGATGAACTCGATCACTCCCAGCGCGGGCGAGCGTCGCATCTGGGTACCTGTGGCTGTCGTGCTGCTCGGTTCGAGTCTCGTAGTCGCCCTCGCATGAGACCAGGGTCATCGGCGCGCAGCTGACGCCCAAACACGGCCGCTCGTCAGCACTTCATCCCGCGCTGTGTTGACGCCGAGCTATCGGTGGTATTGTCACAGGGGGGAGGGCGTTGACGCCCATGTCAGGCTCACGCAAAGACTACTGGACTGATGTGCCGCTGTGGCTCAAGGCCATCGTGGTCGCGCTCGCGTATCTCCTCGCTGCGGAACTCGGCAACGCGCTCTCCGTGCAGAACCAGTTCTCAACCTTCTGGCCGCCGGCCGGCATCCTGCTCTTGCTGCTCGTGCTGGCCAACCCGCGTGAGTGGCCGGTTCTCCTGCTCGCAGCTGGCGCGGCGAACGTCTCCTCGGATCTCATCCACGACAGGGCGCTGCTCGTCAGCCTCGGTTTCGCCACCGCGAACTGTAGCGAGGCGGTGCTGGGGGCGATTCTACTGAGGCGCTTGACCGGGGTTCCCGTGGTTCTCGACACGCGCCGCAGGGTCTCCGCCTTCAGCCTCACCGCCATAGCGGCTCCCGTGCTCGGCGCGCTGATCGGCAGCGGTGTGGTGTCAATGGCGTACGGAGCAGCATCCTGGAGCGGTACGTGGGTGACATGGTGGTCCGGCGATGCGCTTGGAATCCTGAGCATCGGTGCGTTCGGTCTCGCCCTGGCAGATATCCACCGCCGTCACCGAAGCGGCGGCCTGACACGTATCACGAAGGCTCATGCGGCGCGCCTCGGGCTGCTCCTCGTCTTCACGGGTACAGTCGGCTGGTGGCTCATAGCGAGCTTCGGTCCTCTGGCGGGATGGAAGGCGGTGACCTTCCTGCCGGTGCTCATCGCCGCGTCGGGGTTCGGCCAGCTGGGTTCGTCATCAATGGGGTTCGTGCTGACTCTGAGTATGGCTGCCGGTTTCGCTGAGCGGTGGAGCAAGGTAAGCGCCGCTACGGGTGAGCTCGGCCTCGAAGTGATCGGACTCCAGGCCTTCCTCGCGGTTCTCATCTTCGCGGCCATGTACGTCACAGCCGCAATCGAGGAAGCGAAGGCCGCCGAGGAAACTGCACACGTGGCTGCCGAGAAGTACCGCGTCGTTCTTGAGATGCTGCCCGTCGGGGTCACCGTTACCGACGACACCGGGGCAGTCGTCGAGACGAGCCAGCATGCTGCGGAGATCTTGGGCATCGCCACGGAAGAGCACCGGCACCGCGACATCCAGGGAGACGACTGGAAGATTCTCAGACCCGATGGATCCGAGAAACCCACCGATGAGTGGGCCTCGGTCCGCGCGCTGTCCGGGCAGGTTCTCACGCGCGATCAGGAGGGGCTTCGTCGACCGGACGGATCCGTCGTGTGGCTCGACGTGTCCGCCGCGCCAATCCCGCTAGCGGGTTACGGCGTCGCGATCACGTACCAGGACATCACGCAGGAAGTAGCCGCTCGCGATCTTCTCATCGTAAGTGAGCAACACCTGCTGCAGGCGCGCGACCACCTTGAGGTGGAGGTCGCCGAGCGTACGGCAGAGCTGGAGACAACCAACGAGGAGTTACTGGAGGCATCGCGGGTCAAGAGCCGGTTGCTTACAAACATGAGCCACGAACTGCGGACTCCGCTCAACTCGATCATTGGCTTCTCGGATCTGCTACTGAAGGGGCTCGCGGGCCCGCTGGCCGATGAGCAACAGAAGCAAGTCGGCATGATCAACACCTCGGGTCGGGATCTGCTCGGCCTGGTGAACGACGTCCTCGACCTGGCGCGCATCGAAGCAGGGCATGAAGTCGTCACTCCCACGCGGTTTGACGTGTGCGAACTGGTTGCTGAGGTCATCGACGAACTGGCGCCGCAGGCAGAGTCGAAGGGCATCGGACTCATCGTCCGCTACCACGAGGAGCCGCGGGCGCTCATCACAGATCGGCCGAAGGTCAGGCAGGTGTTGGTGAATCTGGTCTCCAACGCCGTCAAGTTCACCGATGCCGGAGACGTGACCGTCGAGTGTTCCGTCGATGGCCCCGGCGTGCTCATTAGCGTGACTGATACCGGGATCGGCGTTCATGCCTACGAGGCTGACCGAATCATGGAGGATTTCCACCAGGTTTACCGCGCCGATGGCCTGAAACCCTCCGGCACGGGAGTCGGACTCCCGATCTCGAAGCGGCTCGTTGAGATGCTCGGCGGGCGAGTCTCGGTTGAGAGCGCGGTTGGCCAGGGATCGAGTTTTCGGGTGTGGCTACCGAACCTGGATCCGACCACCGAAGGGTAACCTCCTTCCGACGCTTCTGGGGGCGAGTCAGTCGTTCTCTCTCATTCGGCTGCCACTGCGGCGGCCACGCCCTCCGGCGCGACCGCTTTGCTGGCGAACATCCCGCGAGTGGTCATCCAGCGCTCGACCAGTACGCGAATTGGCATGACCGTCGCGCCGACCCAGATGGGCCAGAACCAGAAGTCGGTACCCGAAACCGTGTTCATGACGAGTGCCGCGAAACACACGGCCGCCCAGAGGCCCAGCGCCTTCTCCATCCGCGGACGGTAAACAAGCTCGCGGGTCTCCACCGTCGCCGGGTCCGCCTGATACTTCACGTATGCCATGCGGATCCACCAGCCGGCCGATACAAGCAGGAGCATAAGCACGAACCCCGCACCCTGGTCGATCGTGCCGGTCAGCGCGCCAAGCACCGTGCAGAAGATCATGAACGCCGCGTCCAGACCGAGCGCCACGAGGAGCACGTGGAAGTCGAGCCGTGCTGCCTGCACGTTGGCGGTCGGAACCGGCACGGGCATCGCACCCGCCGCCGGTGCCGCAGCCGGCGCGAACTCGGCAACGAGTCCCGACAGGTCGCCCACCGACGCGATCGCGACACCGAGCGCCTCGTCCTCCGACTTCCCATCGGCCACGAGGTCGGCCACCTTCGCGGTGAGGTCGGCGATGAGCTCCTCTTGCTGCTCGAGCACTTCGGGGGTCTCGGCCACGCCCTGGAAGGCGCCTTTGACGTAATACTGGATGGCTTCCATCATTACTCCTTCTCGCCTTCACCTGAGACCAGTCGATCGATCATCGTGCGTGCGCGCTTCCAGTCCTCGAGATTGCGCAGGTACGCTGCTTTGCCCTCGGCCGTGATCGCGTAGTACTTGCGCCGTGCGCCCTGCGAGCCCTCGCCCCAGTACGACGTGATGAGCCCCGCAGGTTCCATCCTCCGGAATGCCGAATAGAGCGTCGGCTCCTTGAGTTCGTACTGACCGTCGGAGAGTACCGCAACTTGCTTGCAGAGGTCGTAGCCGTAGCGGTCTTGCGTCGAGAGCAGACCGAGGACGATCGTGTCGATGTGTCCTCGGATGAGATCGCTCGAAATCGGTGTATCGCCCATGTGGTCACCTCCAATTCGTCTGTAGTGTGCAACACGGTACTGTGTCTGTCAAGGTACTATGTGCAGCGAATGAGATGACACATCGCGGGGATGATTCAACCCGGTACGCAAAGCGGGCGACGGCCGCCACTCTCGGCAACCGTCGCCCGGTAGATTGTGGTGCATTGCTAGCCCTGGAGCGCCCTGCGGATCGCGTCGTACTCGGCTGCCGTGATCTCGCCACGAGCGAGTCGCTGGCGGACGATCTCGACGGGGTCGCTACCCGGGGTGCTCGGCGGTCCGGACTGCATCGAGTGCGTTCCGCAGCAGCCTCCGCCGATCGTCGCATTGGGGCGCGCGACCAAGAAAATCACGAGCGGAATCAGGAACAGGAACCAGAAGAACATCATGACTACCACTCCTTCGTGTTGTTGTGATTCGGATCTAGCGGCCCATCATTCCCGGGCCGAAGGAGCCTGACGTGCTGCTCCCGCCGCGGCGCATGGCGCCCGGTCGAGTGGTGCCCGACTGCGTCGTGCCGTCGAGGCACAAGGGTGTGACGTTGCCGGTGACCACGTTGGCATGCACCCGGTCCACATCGATGCGACCGTCCGCCGTGCGATACTGGTCCATGAACGACTGCATCTCTTCGGTGCTCGGGCGATCTGCAGCGCGCGAGAACGCCTGTGAGCTCGACACGCGACCCGGCTCGATCGAGGTGCGCCCGAGCATGTGCGGGAGCGCGATGACGGTGCCGACCAGTGTCGTTGCGACCAACAGGCCGCCGATCACGCTGATTGCGAGCTTGCTTCCAAAATTCATAGCTACCTCCAATAACGCGCCCGGTTGGGCGGGCTGTTCATTTCCTCGGCGATAAGCCGCCACGTGCAGCCATAGACGCAATGCTCGTGCCACAAACCGCGCTCCGGTGTGCGGTTTGTGTGAATGCCGGACGGAGGCGCCGAGCGACACGGTAGGGGGCATTGCTCCGGTCGATGGTGCGCAGAACCTCGACCTGCTTGGTTTCCCCCGCACCGGCGCGGGGAACCTTCAGTACGTGAAGCAGCGAACGATACTGGTGTTGGGTCTCGCCCTCATCCTCTTGGGTGCGGGAGGACTCTTGCTGGTCCCGATTCTCGGTGGGCAGTTCACCGTACCCGACGGATTCCCATCCAACGGTCAGCGCATTTACTACACCGGTGTCAGTGCGTCCGGTCCCATCTCTCGTGTGGGTGTGGGTAGCGGCATGATGTCAGGTCGGGTTTGTGTCGACTGCCACGGCGAAGACGGTCATGGCGGGTCTCTCGGCATGATGAATCGCGTGGTGGGGCCCGACCTCCGCTAGTGGGCGCGCTCGGCGCCAAACCCAGAGGCGGCCACCACGACTCCCGGGTGGACCGACGTCGACATCGCGCGCGCTATCCGCGACGGCATCGAGCCGAACGGGCAAGCCCTGAAGCCGCCGATGCAGAGGTGGGACATGTCCGATGCCGACATGGCAGACGTGATCGGCTACTTGAAGGAGTTGAGTTCGAGATGATGTACGGCAGGGGATTCAACGACGGCTACGGGATGATGGGCGGAGGGTGGCTCGGCGGTCTGGGCGTGCTGTTCTTTGGGGCGCTGGTGATCGCAGGCGTCGTCTTGCTCGTCATATGGGCGATGCGCTCATCGCGCGGGCATGGTGGCGGTTCGAACGTCGCGCCAGGCTCCGGCCCGATCGGGCACGACGAGGCCGTGGCGATCGCAAAGCGACGGCTCGCGAACGGTGAGATCGACAAGGACGAGTACGAGCGGATCATGAGCGCGCTTGGGGGGTAGATCTTGGAAGATCATTCGCATCACGCTGCGGGACACGACATGCCCGACGCCCACGGCGGGCGACACGCGGGCCACTCGGTAGCTGACTTCCGTCGGCGGTTCTGGATCTGCCTCGCGCTGACGATTCCCGTGATCCTGATATCGCCGGGCCTGCCGCTCGTGCCGGGCGGGCGGATCATCGCTGTCCCCGGCGCGAACTGGATTCTGCTCGCGCTCGCCACGTTCTTCTACTTCTACGGCGGTCGGCCGTTCTTGCTCGACATGGTGCGCGAGGTGCGAGAACGCACTCCGGGCATGATGACACTGGTCGCGGTCGCCATCAGCGTTGCGTACCTGTACAGCAGCGCGACGGTTCTCGGCGTGGAGGGCATGCCGTTCTTCTGGGAACTCGCCACGCTCATCGACATCATGCTGCTCGGCCACTGGATCGAGATGCGCTCCGTCGGCGAGGCGTCGAAGGCGCTTGAATCGCTCGCGAAGCTCATGCCGTCCGAGGCACACCGCCGTCTCGCCGACGGCAGCACCGAGAACGTGCCGCTTGAGGCGCTCGTCGCGGGCGACACCGTTATCGTTCGGCCCGGCGAGAAGGTCCCGGCCGACGGCGACGTCGTCGAAGGCGCGTCGTCGGTCGACGAGTCGATGCTCACCGGCGAGTCGGTCCCCGTGTCGAAGGCGGTCGGGGCCGAGGTGATCGGCGGCGCCGTCAATGGCGAGGGCATGCTCGTGGTGACCGTGCGGCGCACCGGTGCCGAGTCGTTCCTCGCCCAGGTCGTCGACCTGGTTCGCGAGGCGCAGGAGTCGAAGTCGAAGACGCAGGACCTCGCTGACCGCGCCGCGATGTGGCTCACGTTCGTCGCGCTTGGCGGCGGCATGGTGACCTTCGCGACCTGGATGGTGCTCGGCAGGCCGCTCGCATACGCGGTCGAGCGTGCCGTGACCGTGATGGTGATCGCGTGCCC
>JBBRWO010000038.1:0-16340 GCA_038249135.1 Coriobacteriia bacterium | reverse complement strand
TGCCGACGGCTTGGACTAGGCCTTCATGCCGGCCCAGATACAGTCGGCAGTGTCTTGAGCCATACCTGTCAGAGGCTCGACGATGACACCGTCAAGTCGCAGGTCGATGAGCCGCATGATCGTCCCCGAGATGAGTCCGCACAGTACTCGGACATCCGAGGTGCGCATGTCCCCCGCATCGATACCGTCGACAATGATGTTCCGAGTGACCTCGAGGCCTTCACGCGAACACACGGTCAGGTTGTCCTCGACCGCGGACTTGGGACGCGTGTAGATGAGGTAGGACACGAACTCCGGATTCGATTCAGTGAGTTCGAAGAACATGTCCACGTACGCGTACACCCGCTCGCGTGCGGTCGGAAGCGACAGAACCTTCTCGGTAGACATCTCGACGAACTCGTCGACGAGCTGACGGTGCAGCACGTGAGCGAGCTCGTCTTTGCTGCCAAAGTGGTGATAGACCGCTCCGATGCTTGTACCCGAAGCAGCTACGATGTCGGGAATCGAGGTGGAGTGGAAACTCTTCTCGACGAAGAGCGTGAGCGCCGCACTGAGAATGCGATCGCGCACACTGCCTCGGGATTTGACGGACTGATTCATGCGGCAGAATCTCCATTCGTAACGCCGATTCCAGGCGCAGCGCAGGGCGGGTACATCATTTCTTCCGCGCGAAGCTAAGCGTACGCCAGTCTCAACGCCACCGCTCCATTCGCCTCGATCGGGACACCGAAGGCCGTGCCGCCCACCGCGACCGGGGCCCCTCCGCGAACGTCGGTGACCGAAGAGACACGCCGATCCGTCGTCAGATTCGCCGAGACCTTCTCGGGAGCGTGGTTCATGAGTACGACAAGATCGTCGGTCTCGCCCTGGAAGAGCGTGACCTCGACTTCCGGGACATCGCAGGTGACCGGCGCGCCGCATCCGGCAGCACGAGCGACCGCGCCGTAGACCTCGCGCATCATCTTGCGCACGGCCGCCGGCGTCGCCCACGGATCGCCCTGGGCGATTGCGCGCTCGACGGGAGCCGCAAGGTAGATCGCGCGACCCTGTCCGACCTGATTGACGGTGAGCAGCGGGCTGCCCTTGGCGTCGGTTGCCACGATGGTGGCCGTCCCGCCAGAGAGCAGCGCGTAGTTGGGCACATCGATGTTCACGTCGAAGTTATCGAGGGTACCCAACACCTCTTGCTGCGCAACACGGCACGAGAGTGTCGAACGCGGCCCCGCGTCACCCAGAAACTCGATACCGAAGATCTCTCGGATCGCCGAGTTGGCGTCACCACCACCGTACGACAGCAGAAGCGAGCCGCCCGACTGTACGAAGCCGGCAAGGCGCTCCCAGGTCTTCTCGGCGAGTTCGAACGCGCTCGGTACCAGCAGCACCGAGTACGCCGAGAAGTCGTCGGTCTCAAATGCGACGGTCACCGGCAGATGAGCTTCCTTGGCGCCGATGAACGCAGCGAGACATGACCTCGGGTCGAAGAGACCCGCGAGATTGGGCAGTGGCAGGTAGCGCTCTGCCGGCATGATGACGGCAGTTCGCTCAGGCGTAGGCTCGAAGTGTCGCAGATCGATGCGAGCGGCGGTCTTCACGAAGGTGCGCATCTCGCCGAGGGCCGGCTTGGGCCTACCGGCACCGTCGGTGACGCCGACGAGGGTCTCAAACGGATCGAGGAAGTACGGCTCGCGTCGCTCGGTCTCTAGGTCGCGGTAGCGGCGCACCAGCGCACCGGCGCCGCGATTCACGAGGCCGGACCACAGCGCGATACGCAACGCGGCGGCCTCTTCACCGGGCGAGTAGTCGAGGCTGAGAACGCCGACCTCGTCGAGAAGCACCGGCTTGCCTCGGCCGGCTGTGCGCAGCAGAAACGAATCGAGGTAGGTCGAAGGACCGCTGGTGATGGGGCCCTCGGCGGCGTAGGCGCGGTAAGCAGCGGTGACGTGGCTGACGCCGAACTCGCACGTATCGATCGCCGCGCGCGCATCGACGCCGGTGGCGCGGAAGAGCGCCTCTGGATCGATACCCAGTGTGATCGGTCGCTCCTCGTCAAGCTCGCGGATCGCCTCACGCAGCTGACGCGTCCACGCCTCGAGCGCCGAGGAGGTCTCGAAGCCGCTGCAGAACGCCTCGTTAGCGAGCTGCCAGGCGAATACGCCGGGGTCCGCCCGGAACCGCGCGACGAGCTTCTGGACCAGCGCGACTTCGCGCTGCACCAGGTAGTTGTCGGTACGGGGGTCACGCTTCTTGCCCCATGGGACCTCGGTGAGTTCTGCGTGGCGGTCGTCGGCGAAGAAGCAGACGATGACCTGCAGCTTCTTTTCGCGTGCCGCGGCGATGAGGTCTTCGAGGCGGTCGATGGCGCGCTCGTCGTACTGGCCGACCTGCGGCTCAAGTACCTTCCACGACACCAGCAGCCGCACCAGCGCGAAACGCGCCTCGCCGATGGCGTCGAGGTCCTCGGACTGGTCGCGGAGGTACCAGTCGTTCCAGCTCTCGGTCTCGGTATCGAGCGGGTAGATCGTCGCACCCACCGGAAACAGCGAGTTACGGCGTGGCGGTTTTGGTGCCGGCGCAGCCGCGACTTCGGCGGGCGCCGTCTGCTTAGAGCCGGCGACGGCTGCCGGCGCTTCCTTGCGCGGCGTCTGCGGAACCGCGGGCTTCTCGGCGGGGGCGACTCGCTCTCTGGGCTGGCGTGGTCCGCCTTTGCGTGTGGCCACCGGTTACGACCTTCCGCCAGCGTAGGTGTCGTAGAGTCGCCAGAAGAGGCCCTGGCGACGCGTGTCGTGATAGGCGGCGCGGCGGACTTCCCAGTGTGCGCGGGAGTGCTCGCCCTCGGTCAGCAGAACGGCGGCGAGGCCGAAGCGCGCGCGGACGCACGCCGGGTCGAGCTCGACGGCGCGCAGGTACGAGTTCTTGGCCTGTCCGTAGCGCTGCAGCCCCAGTAGCGACTCGGCCAGCAGCACGTGCGGCATGGCGTCGTCCGGTACCGCCTTGGCCAGCGCGCCAAAGACGCGGGCGGCATTGCGGTTGAGACCGGGGCGCTTTGCGAACGACGCGCCGAGCACGTAGACGGCCGTTGGCGTGCGGGTCGAGACGGCCATGGCGCGCAGTGCGACCGACATCGCCTCGTTGACCGCCTCCTGCTTCAGGTAGAGGTAGCCCGCAAGCGCGAGCGCCTCGGCGTCATCGGGATCCTCGTCGAGGATCAGCCTGATCAGGTCCACCGCCGAGAAGAAGTCCTCCTCGAAGGCGAGTTCGAGGGCTGCGGAAAGTCGCGAATCACGATCCGGCGCGACGTCTGCCGGATCCGGGGCAGGGGTGCCGTCGTCGTAGACACCCGCAAGCGAGAAGAAGAAGTCGTCTTGGCTGGGATCGAGCTCACCCGCGCGACGGAAGCCCGGCAGCGCCGTGGCCATACCTTCGCGCTTGAGCGCGGCGACCGCGAGGTTGTACATCGCGCGCGGCTCGGATGCGTCGAGTTCGAGCGCCATGCGCCACGCCTCGATCGCCTCCTCCTGAAACGCCGCCGAGGCAAACGCCTCGCCCAGCTGCACGTGCGCGGTCACGAGGTCAGGCACGACCTCGGCCAGCTCGTGCCACACGAGGATCGACTGGTCCCACATGCCGCCGCGGCGGTCGTAGGCCAGACCGAGCGCGAGATACGCCGGCGCACAGTCCGGATCGAGCTCGATGGCGCGGCTTGCAGCCGCGATGGCTTCATCGTAAAAGTCGCCGGTAAGGAACAGCTCGGCGAGAAGCGCGTGGATGAGCGGGTCGGCGTCGTCGACGCGAAGCGCCTGGTAGCACGCCTCGACCGCAGGAGCGACGTGCCCCTGACGGGCCAGCCCCTCGGCGAGTAGCGACTGCTGACCGCGGCCGCTCACGATGCACCGCCTGATTGCGCCGCGACCTTGGTCACGAGCTTGAGCGCGCTCTCGGCGCCGCGCGCGACGCCGTTGGCACCTACGGAGCGAGCCAGCGTCTGGTCCGCCGAGAAGGGACCGCCAGCGACGAAGAGGATCACGTCGCCTCGGCCACCTGCGGTGAACATCTCGCGGACGCGCGAGACCGACTCGGCGGTCTCGATCATGGATGCGAAGACGATGAGGATGCGGGCGCCGGTCTCCTCGGCACGCTCGAGGAACTCTGCGGGAAGCACGTTGGTGCCCAGGTCGATCACGCGGTGGCCGGCCTCTTTGAGCGCGGCGGCGGTGATGTCCTTGTCGATGGCGTGGTGGTCGTGCTGCATAGTCCCGACGAGCACGGTGATGCCGCTGTCCTGCGCGGTGGTGGGCGGCGTCACGAAACTCGTGATCTGCTCGGCGACGACGGCCGCCTGCGTGAAGGTGTACTCGTCGATAGAGCCGTTGGCCCAAGCGCCGCCCAGAAGCGACATCGCCGGGGCGAAAAGCTGGTCGAAGAGGTGCGCCTGCGCAACACCGGAGGCCTTGGTACGCTCGATGACCGAGATTGCGCCGGAGGGATCCTGGCTCACGAACGCCTGGTACAGGCGTGCGGGTGCATCGTCTGCCACGATCCAGGCCTCCTCATCGACTCTTCAAGGGTCATGCGCGTGCGGTGTGCGTGCCCCTCGCGCGAGCGCGAAGGTACGGTTGCAGTATCGCACTACTCGGAGTGCGTACGCGACGGAAAACCATCGCGGGTTACTCACATGGTAGCGGTGGTGGGAGTCGAACCCACATGTGGTTGCCCACAGAGGCTTTTAAGGCCCCCTCCTGTGCCAATTCGGATACACCGCCGTATGTTGACCCGATTCAGTGCGTCTCGGCTGGTAAGGCCGCCGAGAACGACTCCAGAAGTATCCCATACAAGATGTCGTGCTCGCTGACGACCGTCGAATCCAGACCCGAGAGCGCCAGCGCGGACTCGATGATGAGCGCTCCCGCGACGATGACGAGTGCTCGCTCCGGATGCAGACCTTTGACCTCGCGGCGTTTTTCGAGCGTCATGCCGGAGAGCCATCCCACGAGGTCGGCCAGTTGCGGCCCAGTGAGGCAACTGAGGTGCACGCGCTCGCTGTCGTAGGGTTCCAGCTCCAGGTTGATCGCCGAAAGGCTCGTGGCCGCGCCGGCAAGCGAGAACAGAACGCGCGGCTTGGAGCGCATGGCGTCGAAGAACGGTCGCAGCTCGCGGGCGACGTAGCTGCGAGCCTCGGCGACCTCCGTGCGCGTGGGCGGATCGGCGCGCAGGAAGAGTTCGGTGATACGGCGCGATCCGACGTCGATGGAGCGCATCAGCTCGATGTCCGTCACCAAGATGCCGTCCTCGCGCCCCGCCGAGCCGAAGATGAGCTCCGTCGACCCGCCGCCGACATCGATGACGAGGATGCTCTCCCCTGCCGCCGACCACGTCGCGCCCGCAAACGACAGCCGCGCCTCGTGCTGGCCGTCGATGATGCGCGTCGCGATACCGGACTCGGCCATGACCGCCACCAGGTCACTTCCGTTCTCGGCGTCTCTGCTGGCGCTGGTGGCGTACGCGGTCACGCGCTCGACGGCGTACTCAGCGAGGATCGCGGCGTAGCATCGCGCGACCTCGGCCACACGCGCGAGCGCATCGGGCGAAAGGCGGCCGCTGGCGCTGGTGCCCTCGCCCAGATGCGTGATATCGGTGCAGCGGACGACCTCATCGATGCTCGTCGTACCAACGTCGGCGATCAGCAGCCGCATGGTGACCGTGCCTATGTCGATGGCGGCGAGCCGCCTGACCTCGTTCATTCGCTTCCTTCCAAGCCAAGACCGGCGCATCGGTCGTCGTCACACCAACGCTGTACCCGCGAAAGCACGTCCTCACCCACGGGATCCGCCACGCCGAGAAGCGCAAGCGCCACATGCGCATGCAAACACTTCACGCCGAGAGGATCGCGCTGTCCCGCGATGCCGACCGTCGCGCAGGCGTCGATGCCGCCGGACTCCACGGCGCGCTTCTCGCGGACTGTCGCGTCGGCGGCTGTGAGCGCAGCAGCGAACTCAGGGGCCTCGGCAGCGCGCCGCGCGAAGGCAGCGGCACCGCCGGCGGATTCCTCGGCGGCGACGGACTCAGCGAGCCAGGGGCAGGTGAGCCACGCGAGGTTGGGAAACGGGGTGCCGTCGGACAGTCTGGACGGCGACACGATCACTGCGGGGCGACCCCACCGGCACCGAACGGCCACGCGCCAAGGACCACGCGGGATGCGGCCGAGCTGGGCTGCGACTCGAGCGGCGTCGGCGACGTCAGCAGCATCGGCGTCGGCATCGGCGGCCGAAGCGGCGGGACTCACTCGACGGCGAAGACCACGTCGAGGAACGCGGTCCACGGGCCGACCGGCGGCGTGGCGGCCTCTTCAGAGTCGATACGAGGAGTGGGCGGCGCGGCGAGCGCGGACTGCGTCGTCTCGTCGCCATCGATGACCACGGCGACGTGCTCGCCCTTCTTAACCATCCCAAGTTGCAGGCGCGCGTAGTCCTCGACGCCTTCAGGCGTCTTGAGGCGATCAACAGCAGCGCGGAGGCGGCCGTTTCGTGCCTTGAGAGCCTGAAGTTCCGCCTCGAGGCGTACCCTCTCGCGCGTCTCACGATACTGGACACGAGCCACCGGATAGTAGGTTGCGACGAAGAACGCCAGCACGGCGAGGATCACGATCGGGAGCATCCACCAGCGCGGCACGAAGTGCGGACGGGCCGCGGCCCTGCCCTTTGGTTGTGCTTTTGGGGAGGGCTTGGAGGCAAACGTCACAGAACGGTCTGCCCCCTTGGGCGCCCGTTGTGCGTTCGCTGAAGCCCCGTGCTTCGTGTTCCTCGGCTTCATACCTCAGAGTCCTGTGTGAAGGCCAGCGATGGAGCGCGGACGGCGCTCTGGGGCAGATGGTAGCACACGGAAGCTCCGCGTGTCGCCTCGACGTCAGGTTGAGGTTGAGTGATGCGAACGCATGTTCGTAGGCCCCGACGGAGGCGCCAACCGGGTCACAAGCCAGGGTTTTCCCTGCGCGAGCTATACTTGGCTTCTTGGCTCGTTCTCACATGGGCGGCCTGTACTGCTCCAACCGCGAAAGAGGCCCCCACCGTGCGTCGCGCAATCATTGTGCTCTTCACACTCGGACTCGTACTTGCGCTCACGCCTTTGACGCCTGCGCGCGCATTCATCACGGACTTCTTCGATGGTGAGGCGTCCGGCAACGCGGTGTACGAGGAATTCGCGATTCACCCAGAGGCGATCTACGACCAGACCACCGATCAGACGATCGTCGCCTATCAGGGGTACGCGATGAACCCGTTCGTCGCAGCCTACGACCACGCTACCAAGCTTTGGAGCGCGCCGGTGCAAGTTGGCACCAGCTCGATCAGCGACGATGCGCACGGCGGTCCGTCGCTCGTTGTCGACGCCGAGGGATACATCCATATCTTCTACGGCGCACACGGCGGTGCCCTGCGCCACGCCAGGACCGTCCTGCCTCACGACCCCGCTGCGTGGAAGTATCTCAGCTCGGTCACGTTCGAGACCAGCACCACTTCCGGTATGCGGACGACCACGGCACCCGCGACCTACCCCCAACCGGTGCTGGAGCCCGATGGCGATCTGCGGCTCTTTTATCGCAGCTCCGAGTCCGGCTCGGGTAACGGCAGCTGGTACAGCATCACCTCCACCAGCGGCGTTGGCCCGTGGCAGTCCAGAGAACTCGCGCTGGGAGGACGCCTGGGCGTCGAGGGTTGGTACGCCAACTTCACCCAGGACGCCGCGACTGGTGACATGCATACCGGCTTCTTCCTGCGCGACTACGTCAATGGCAAGATCGATTTCTACGTCCGCCGCAACGCGTACTACCTGCGCCGCGATCACACCTCGGGCGAGTGGTTCAACGCTGCGGGCGAGAGCGCGCCCACCACGCGCACGCAGGAGTACCTCGATTCGACCTGCATGGTCTACAACTCAGGAACCGACTACGTGAATCAGGTGGTGGCGAACTCGATCGACGGCGAGCCGTGTCTACTCTTCGTCACTGGACACCAGTCGCCCTCCCCCGAGTACACGTGGCTCTTCACACGCTGGTCATCGACGGAAAACACGTGGTCTGCGCCGGTCAAGATCGCCGATACCGACAACCTTTTCGACTCCGGCTGCTTCACGGTACTCGATGACGGCACCATCGAGGCCTACCTCACGGTGGGCGGGTTTGCAGACGAGAACACCGTACTCGACGAAGCCCGCCAAGCGACGCGCGGAGGCGACATCGTCCGGTTCGTGTCCGAGGACGGCGGTGCGAGCTTCGCGCGCGACGCAACGCTCAAATCGTCGCCGGGACCGTGGGCACGCTATAACAACCCCCAGATAGTCAGCAACCATCAGGGCGAGACCGACGTGTTCTTCTCGGAATGGGACAACGATTTCTCGAACTACGTCCACAAGGTGTTCCTGTGGAATGACGGTCGTTTTGCATTGCGGGAAATCTCACCACGCTCAGAGCGGCTCGCGGGACCCAACCGTACCGATACTGCGGTGGCGGTCGCCCAAGAGGCATTCCCCACCGGCTCAAAGACGGTGCTGATCGCGTCGCAGGACAGCTTCCCGGATGCTCTGTGTGGCGTGCCGCTCGCACATGCGATGAAGGCACCACTGCTCCTGACCGGCAAGAACTCGATGGACGCCGGCACTATAGCCGAGATCAAGCGTCTGGGCGCGACCGAAGCGCTCATCCTGGGCAGCGACGGGGTCGTGTCCGAGGGTGTGGCCACGAAGCTCAAAGGACTGGTCGGTGCCACTACTGTGGACCGGCTCGGTGGCGGCAATCGATACGCGACCTCGGTGCTGATTCAGAAGCGGCTTGCATCACTCAAGGGCCAGCCGAACACAGTGGTGCTGGCCTCCTCGAAGGACTTCCCGGATGCGCTCGCAATATCTCCCTACGCGGCTCGTAAGAGCATGCCGATCCTCCTGACCGAGCCGAGCGGACTCCCCGCAGCGATATCGGCGGCAATCAAATCGACGGGCGCGCAGTCGACGATCATTGTCGGCGGGGCCGCGGCCGTCTCCCCGGCGGTTGAGGTCTCAGTCGGCGCCATCACGTCCGAAGTAACGCGGCTGGGCGGCTCAAACCGTTGGGAGACTGCGTGTGTGATCAACGCGACCGCGACCGCCAATGGGCTGTCGATGGAGCGCTTCGTGGTGTGCACGGGAGAGAACTTCCCGGATGCCCTGACCGGTGGCGTGCTGGCGGCGCGCTGCAACGCACCTCTTGTGTTGACGGGTCGCGACACGGTGGCGGATCCGACGCGCGCGTTGTTCGAACCCCGACCTGAGACGATCGTCTGGTATGTGCTGGGCGCCGACGCCGCGGTCAGCTCCACGGTAGAGAACACGATCGCGTCGCTCCTGGCCGAGTGACTTACAGCGTGCGCACCAAGATGAAGTCCGTACCGCCCGAGGTGCGCGACGAGCGTCCCGCGGTGATGGCGATCCGCTGACCCGGGATCGCCCAGCGTGCCTCGACGATCGCCGAGGCGACCGCGTCCAGCAGCATGTCCGTGTCCTCCGAGAACCCCATCACCAGCGCGTGCACGCCCCATATCAGCGACAGGCGTCTGGCAACCTCGGCGGATGGCGTCGCGGCGACGATCGCCGTCGTGGGACGATGCTGCGCGACCGCGAGCGCTGTGGCGCCGGATTCAGTGGCCGGCACGATGGCCGCGAGTCCCAGGTCGGTCGCGAGGTTGCACACGGCAGCGCTGACCGCGACCTGCACGTCGGCGGTGGCCTCGTGAGTATCGTCTCGACGCCTCGGCATCGCTTCTTCTGCGGCGACAGCGATGCGCGCCATGGTCTCGACGACGGCGACAGGATGCTCGCCCACCGCGGTCTCGCCGGAGAGCATTACCGCATCGACGCGGGCGAAGATCGAGTTGGCGACGTCGCTCGCCTCGGCCCGCGTGGGGCGCATCGCATGCGTCATCGACTCGAGCATCTGCGTGGCGATCACGACTGGCGTACCCGTCAGCCGGGCGGCGGCGACGATGCGTCGCTGAATCACCGGCACGTCTTCGGGCGAGGTCTCCACCGCCAAGTCGCCCCTCGCAACCATCACGACATCCGCCGCCGCGAAAATCTCGTCGAGACGCGCGACCGCCTCGTGCTTCTCGATCTTCGCGACGATGGGTAGCACCCGCGTGGTCATGAGCGCGCGCAGGGCTTCGACGTCTGCGCCTGAGCGCACGAACGACTGGCCGATGTAGTCGACCTCGCTACCCATCGCCCAGGCAAGGATCTCTCGGTCGTAATCAGTGATCGAATCGACCCCGAGGGTCACGTTGGGGACGTTGACCCCCTTGTTGCTGGTCAGGGGCCCACCCACTTCGACACGCGTCATGACGTTGCCCGAACTGACGCCGGTCACCACCAGTTCGATGGAACCGTCATCGACGAGTACCCGATCGCCCACGGAGAGATCCTCCGAGAAGCCATCGTAGGTGACGCACGCATGCGACGAGTCGCCCGTGCACTGCGCCGAGACCAGCGCGAACGCTGCGCCCTCGACCAGCACGGTGCCAGGCGCAACCTCACCGACACGCAGCTTGGGACCGGGGAGATCGACTAACACGCCCACCATGCGTCCGAGGTCGGCTTCCGCGGCCCGCACCTCGGCGAGGAGAAGCTCGAGCCCAGCGGCGTTTGAGTGTGCGGCATTCAGGCGCAGCACATCCGCACCAGCGCACAGAATCGCCGCGATGGTCGCCTTGTCGGCGGTTGACGGGCCGAGCGTGGCAACGATCTTTGTGCGACGCATGGAGAGTCCTTAGTCGATAGCCTTGGGAAGCCGGACGATCTGGATACCGTCATCGGTGCGCCGGACGGTGACTTCGTCTCGTCCGAGGCGATGGACCGCCGTGCGCAGATTCCCATATAGACGTTCTATACCCTCGGCGTCGATTCGAACCAGCAAGGCGCGATCACCCGCTGCCAGGAAGTAGCGAACGAGTCGAGTCGCGGCTCCTCGTGGGGCCGGGTGCGGCACATCGACCGTGCGCGTCTCGAACTCCCAGGCCTCTTCGGGGGTGATCTCTTTGCACCAGTTCGAGACGTCGGCGACCAGCACAACCGCTCTGCGCGGCTCGTCTCCCGGTTCCTCGCAGGTCTCAACGACGATGTTGAGCTGCACGGAGAATCCCTGCATCGATGCGGCTCGGCCCAGATACGCCCAGTCAAGCGAACCGTCGTCGTCGAGCAGCATGACCACGCGATCGCCGACGTGTCTGGCGAGCTCGGTCAGCAGGTACAAGAGTCCCATCCCGCGACGCGGGGTGAACGTGACGACTGCGGTATCGAAATGCGCATCCGGCGAGAGATCCTCGACCATGCCCTGCACCGTCCCAAGACGCGGGTCTTGTGCCACGTCGCTGGTGAGCAAGCGTCGCAACATGCCGGGCGACGGCTCAAGGGCGGTGAGGCGCTTTGCGCGCGTCAGCAACGGTCGGGTGAGCAGTCCGCTGGCTGCGCCGACCTCGAGTAGGTCCACGTCCGGAGGGACAGCAGCAAGCAGCGCGTCGACCAACTCCGGGAAGATGCGCTCCTGGCCGAAGTTGTAGTCGTAGCGATCCGCGATGCGCTCGCGCCTGGCAAGCGTCGTCTCGATCGGGACGCCGAACTGGGTGCTGACCGGCGCGACGGTCTGCCGCCCGGGCTTCTTCTCGGCGGTGGCCGGAGAACCGGTGCAGGTCAGCGGCGGGGGGCCGCTGGGACCCCCCGTATGCCGATTGTCTTTAGCCACGGAGGTTGTAGAACGCTTCCATGCCGGGGAACAAGCTGGAGTCGGCGAGCTCTTCTTCGATGCGCAGGAGCTGGTTGTATTTGGCGACGCGGTCGCTGCGGGCCGGCGCGCCGGTCTTGATCTGGCCGGCGTTCACGGCCACCGCGAGGTCGGCGATGGTGGTGTCCTCGGTCTCACCCGAGCGGTGGCTGATGACGCAGGTGTAACCGGCCTGCTTGGCCATCTCGATGCAGTCGAGCGTCTCGGTCAGCGAACCGATCTGGTTGACCTTGATGAGGATTGAGTTGGCCACACCCATTTGGATACCGCGGCGCAGGCGTTCTGTGTTGGTGACGAAGAGATCGTCGCCCACGAGCTGCACCGTCTTACCCAGGCGCTCGGTGAGGAGCTTCCAGCCGTCCCAGTCCTCCTCGGCCATGCCGTCTTCGATTGAGATGATGGGGTAGCGATCGACGAGGTCGGCCCAGAAGTCGACCATCTCAGCGCTGGTGAGCTCGCGCCCCTCGCCGGCGAGCGAGTAGATACCACGGCCAGCGTCGTAGATCTCCGTGGTGGCGGGATCGAGCGCGAACATGATCTGCTCGCCGGGGGTGTATCCGGCGGCAAGACAGGCTTCGACAATGATGACCAGCGCGGCCTCGTTGGACTCGAGGTCAGGCGCGAAGCCGCCTTCATCGCCCACGGCGGTTCCGAGGCCACGCGACTTCAGAACACCCTTGAGCGTGTGGTAGATCTCGGTGCACCAGCGCAGGCCCTCGGCGAAGGTGGTCGCGCCGACCGGCATGATCATGAACTCCTGCAGGTCGACGTTGTTGTCGGCGTGCATGCCACCGTTGAGGATGTTCATCATCGGCACCGGCATCAGGTGCGCATTGGCGCCACCGATGTAGCTGTACAGCGTCAGCTCGGTCGACTCGGCAGCGGCCTTGGCCACCGCCAGCGATACGCCGAGGATGGCGTTTGCGCCCATCGAGGACTTGTTGTCGGTGCCATCGAGCTCAAGCAGCATGCCATCGATCGCGCGCTGGTCCGAGGCGTCCATGCCGATGATCTCCTCGGCGATCTCCTCGTTGACGTGGTCAACTGCGCCGAGGACACCCTTGCCCAGGTAGCGCTCGGAGTCCGTGTCGCGCAGCTCCACGGCTTCGAATGCGCCGGTCGATGCGCCCGAGGGCACTGCCGCGCGGCCAAAGGAGCCGTCGTCGAGCATGACTTCCACCTCTACGGTGGGGTTGCCGCGGGAATCAAGGATCTCGCGGGCGAATACATCGGTGATGATACTCATGGTTACTGGGTCCCCTTCTCGATGCGCTTGGCGTCCTGCCACAGCGCTTCCTGTTGCGCGAGCGAAAGTTCGCTCACGTTGCGGCCTTGCCCCGCTGCCGCCTCCTCCATCGCCGACCAGCGCGATCGAAACTTGTCGCACGTCCCGCGCAGCGCCGTCTCTGCGTCGATTCCTTGTTTGCGAGCCAGGTTCACAACGGTGAACAGTACGTCACCGATCTCATCGGCGGCCTCCGGGCTCCCGGGCTCGGTCGCCTTGAGCTCGTCGATCTCCTCGTGCACCTTCACCCACACGTCGTCGAGTGTCTCCCACTCGAAACCAGCGGAGACCGCCTTGCGCGAGATCTGCTGCGCGGTCATCAGCGCAGGCAGCGCGTGGGGCACCGTGTCGAGCAGCCCCTGCGCCTTCTCGGCACGCTCGCCGGCCTTGATGGTATCCCACGTGCGCAGGACCTCGCTCGCCGTGCCCGCCTCCGCATCGCCGAAGATGTGCGGGTGACGACGGATGATCTTGGCTGTGATCGCAGCGACCACGTCGTCGATGGTGAAATCGCCGTCATCCGTGGCGATCTGCGAATGCAGCACCACCTGGAGAAGCACATCGCCGAGCTCATCTCGCAGCTCGGCGACGTCGTTGGTCTCTATGGCGTGGACAGCCTCATACGCCTCTTCAACCATGTTCTTGGCGATGGAGCGATGGGTCTGCTCGCGGTCCCAGGGGCATCCATCGGGCGCGCGCAGAGCTGCGATCACATCAACGAACTCGTCGAACCCGTGACCCACGACGCCCCCCGCCGATCGATTGAGCGAAACGGCAGCTACTTGGTGGGGGTTGTCGTCTTGCTCGCCTTGGAGCTCTTGAGGTCCTCGACCAGAATGTTGATATCGGCCTTCTTGCGAAGGTCGTTCAGGAACTTCTGGTACGAATCCGCCTTGCGCTGCTGGACGATGATCTGCTCGATCTGCGTCTTCACTTCTGCGAGCGCCTGCTGTGAACCGCTGCGAACATCGGTCACCTTGATGATGTGCCAACCGTAAGGAGTCTGTACGAGACCGGACATCTGGCCCTTGTCCAGCTTGTCGAGCGCTGCCTGGAACTCCGGCACATAGGTGACTGACGGCCAGCCTAGGTCGCCGCCCTTGGCAGCCGTGGCGGTGTCGATGGAGTTCGCCTTGGCGAGCGTGGGGAAGTCGCTGCCGGACTCGATCTTGGCCAGCACTGCCGCCGCCTTTTTCTTGTCCTCGACCTTGAAGAGGATGTGGCTCGCGCGCTTGGATGCCTTCTGGAAGAACTGCGACTTGTTCGCCGCGTAGTAGGCCTTGACGTCCGCCTCGGTGACCTTCTGGTCCGCCGAGAGAGACTCGATGAGCTTCTGAGTCATCAGCTGCTGACGGATCTGCTCGGTGAGAGCCGCTTCCGTCATGCCGGCGCTCTTGAGGGCGTCCTTGAACTGCGTGTCGTCCTTGAAGCCACCCTTGAGCTGGTCGATCTGCTTCTTGATGTCAGCATCGGAGATCTTGATGCCCTTATCCTTGGCGGCCTGCTCGATAAGCTTCTGGTTGATCAGGTTGTCGAGGAGACGCTTCTTGAAGTCCAGGAGACGACCCTCTCCGTCAGCGCCCTCGAACATGTTGGGATACTGCTTCTTGAGCTGGTCGAGCTGCTGGTTCAGCTGCTCGGTGGAGATCTTCTCTCCGTTTACCTTCGCTGCGACGTCTTTGTTGGAACAGCCAGTCGTGGCGAGTGCGCCAACAGCCAATGCTCCGAGAAGCGCAATGGCAAGCAGGGTACGGGTGAACTTCATTAGCCTGGATCCTCCTGATAACCGTGGGTCAGACAGGTGCGAGTATAGCATCGAGCATGCCGAGGGCGGCGTGCGTCACAGACTCTCCATACTCCACCGGCATGGCGAGCTTCTTCTCACGTTCCACCCACACCGCGCCACGCGCCTGCAGCGTACCGCGACGCTCGTCAGAGATGGTGAGCGGCGAGATCGTGAGGCGCCTTCTGATGATGACGACCGTGGTCGCGCCGGCCTCTGCCGCCATCGCACGGATGCGGGCGACATCGACCAGGTTGCGCGCCGTCTGCGGCATCGCGCCGTGCGCCTGCACGAGCTCCGCGGCGACGGCGTCGATCGCCTCGATCGTGGGCGATCCGGCGAGTCGGCGGTAGAACAGCACGCGCGCATCGACGTCGGCCACATACTCCTCGGGCAGAAACGCCGAGACGGGCAGGTCGACGCGGACATCGGGGTACGCTGAGATGGGTTCGCCGCGCGCCTCGGAGACGGCCTCGGTCAGCATGGCGGCGAAGAGGTCGAAGCCGACCGCGCTCATCTGGCCGCTCTGCTCGGCGCCCAGAAGCGAACCGGCGCCGCGGATCTCGAGGTCGCGCATGGCGATCTTGATGCCGCTGCCCAGGTCGGTGTTATCGCCGATGGCGACGAGGCGCTCGACGGCCTGCTCGGTCAACGACTGTGTCGCGGGGAACAGGAAGTACGCGTACGCCTTGATGTGGCTGCGCCCGACGCGACCCTTGAGCTGGTAGAGCTGCGCAAGGCCGAGGCGCTGGGAGTCCTCGATGAGCAGCGTGTTGGAGTGCGGGTTGTCGATGCCGGACTCGATGATGGTGGTGGCGACCAGCACGTCGTATTCATTTGCCGAGAACGCCTCCATGACCTTCTCGAGCTCGCGCTCCGACATCTGGCCGTGGGCCACGCCGATGCGCGCCTCAGGTGCCGCAGTCGTGACTCGGCGGACAGCATCGTCGATGGTCTTGACGCGGTTGGAGACGTAGTAGACCTGGCCGCCCCGCTCGAGTTCTCGGCGGATGGCACCGGAGACGACGTCCTCGTCCCACTCGCCCACGTGTACCTGGACGGGGAAACGGTTAGGCGGCGGGGTGTCGATGACGCTCATGTCGCGGACGCCGGAAAGCGACATCTGCAGCGTGCGCGGAATCGGCGTCGCCGAGAGGGTCAGCACGTCGACCTGCTCGCGCAGGTTCTTCATGTGCTCCTTGTGCTCGACGCCAAAGCGCTGCTCCTCGTCGATGATCACGAGGCCGAGGTTCTTGGGTGCCACGTCGCGTGAGAGCAGCCGGTGTGTTCCGACGAGAATGTCGACGTCGCCGGCCGCGAAGGCTTCGAGGGCGACCTTCTGCTGCTCGTCGCTGCGGAAACGCGAGAGCACCTCGACTTTGACCGGAAACGGCGCGAACCGCTCGGAGAAGTTGGTGAAGTGCTGCTGCGCGAGGATCGTGGTCGGGCACAGGATCATGACCTGCTTGCCGTCCTGC
>JBBRWO010000037.1:0-16711 GCA_038249135.1 Coriobacteriia bacterium | reverse complement strand
CGCACCGACATGGCGGCTCTGCCGGATACCGCCACGCTCGAAGAGGCAGTGAAGCTGATCCAGAAGACCGGCTACACACGCATCCCGATCTACCGCGGTACCGTCGACGACATCAGGGGCGTGCTGTACGCGAAGGATCTTTTGGCCGCCGCCATGAAGCGCGATCCCGCTGTATCCGTGAGTTCGCTCGCGCGTCGGCCACTCTACGTGCCGGAGACCAAGCCCGTTGAGGAGCTGCTCTTCGAGATGCGCACGCAGACTCACATCGCCATCGTCGCAGACGAGTACGGTGGGACTGCGGGCCTCGTCACGCTCGAGGATCTACTTGAGGAGATAGTCGGCGAGATATCCGATGAGTACGACCGCGACGTGCCGCTCATAACCGATTTGGGCGAGGGGCGTTATCGTATTGACGCAAGGCTGCCGGTTGACGACCTGAACGAGCTGTTCGGGACGGACATCGACATAGACGCCGATTCAGTCGGTGGTCTGTTCACTGAGGTTGCGGGGCATATTCCCGTTACCGGGGAGTCCGTCGAGATCGAGGGGCTTACACTGACCGTAGAAGTCACAGAAGGTACGCGCATTCGCCAGCTGACGGTCGATGCGGCCGAGGACACTGAAGGAGACACACAGGATGCGTAATCTGACCCAAGCCGATCTGGCACTGCTCGCGTTCGCACGCGAGGCACAGGAGAAGTCGTACTCTCCCTACTCGAGCTTCCGCGTGGGCGCTGCCGTCTACGCGAACGGCGAGATCTTCCAGGGTGTCAACATCGAGAACGCCGCGTACGGCTCCAGCCTCTGCGCCGAACGTTCCGCGATGGCTGCCGCAATATCCGCCGGTTTTCAGGACATCTCGGCCATCGCTATCGTTGGAGACTCCGAAGCTCCCACCGTGCCCTGTGGCGCGTGCCGCCAGTTCCTCGCGGAGTTCAACCCGGAAATGCGCGTCATCATGGGCGGCGCCACCGACGAGGTCATGGTCATGACCCTCGATGAGCTGCTGCCTGAGGCGTTCGTTCGCGGCTTCCTCGACCAGGATGAGACCAAGTAGCGTGACTGATTCCAAACGCATGTCGCCTGAAAAGACCCGCAGCGGCTTTGTCGCGCTTGTCGGCAGGCCCAACTCCGGTAAGTCCACGCTCACCAATGCGGCGGTGGGCTCCAAGGTCGCGATCACATCCGATACCCCCCAGACGACGCGTCATCGCCTGCGCGCCATCGTCGACACCGACGATGCCCAGATGGTCATTGTGGACACACCGGGCCTCCACAAGCCTCACGACGCGCTGGGGGAGGAACTCAACCGCTCGGCGCTCAAGGCGCTTGAGGATGTCGATGTGGTCGCGATGCTCATCGACGCCACCAAGCCGCTGGGTGATGGCGACAAGTGGGTCGCTGCGCACGTGGCAAAGACCAAGGCCAAGAAGATCCTGATCATCACCAAGATGGATATCGCCAAGGGTGCCTGGGTCGAGCGTCAGCTCGCCTACGCCAAGACGCTTCTGCCGTGGGATGACGAGGTCGTGCTGTCGGCGGTGACGGGATTCAATCTCGAGGGATTCAACGCCTCGGTCATGCGCTTCCTGCCGGAGGGTCCGCGTTGGTTCCCGCGCGACATGCCCACCGACCAGCCCATCGAGGTCATGGTCGCCGAGTTCATCAGAGAGAAGATCCTGCGCACCACGCACGACGAGGTCCCGCACGCGGTCGGCATCTCCATCGATGAGATGAAGTACGACAAGAAGGCCGACCTCTGGCGCATCTTCGCGATCGTCTACGTGGAGCGTGACTCGCAAAAGGGCATCATCATCGGGAAGGGTGGCGAGGCGCTCAAGGCTGTCGGTACCGAGGCCCGCAAGGACCTCGAGCGGCTTCTCGGCAGCAAGGTGTTCCTCAACCTGAGCGTCAAGGTGAAGAAGGACTGGCGCCGTGACGCATCCCAGATCAGGCGCTTTGGATACGGAGAAGGTGCGTAGACATGATCACCATCAAGGAACTCGCCGCGTCGATGGACCAGACGCTGTTGAAGCCGACGATCGGGTTTGCCGAGGGCGCCGCCTGGATCGAGGCGAACCGTGACATGGGCTACGCATCGCTCTGCGTCTCGCCGTTTCTGGTGCCCGTGGCTGCGCAGTTGCTTGCCGGCACCGACACCGCCGTGTGTTCGGTCGTCTCGTTCCCGCTGGGGTATGCCGCAACCGAGTCCAAGGCCGAGGAGGCCGCGCATCTGGTCCAACTGGGGTGCACGGAAGTCGACATGGTCATCAACTTCGCGGCGTTGCTCGAGGGTAACGATGCCTTCGTGCTCGACGACATTGCGGCCGTCGTCGCCGCCACCAGCCGTGCGAGTGGCGGGCTCGCCCACGTGAAGGTCATCCTCGAGACGTGCTACCTGTCCGAGGACGACATCGAGCGTGGAGCACGACTTGCCGTGGAGGCCGGCGCCGACTTTGTGAAGACCTCAACCGGGTTCGGCACACGCGGCGCCAGCGTTCGCGATGTCGAGATCATGCGGGCCGCTGTGGGTCCTGACATCGGCGTGAAGGCTTCCGGCGGCATTCGCGACCTCGACACCGCGCTCGCGATGATCGAGGCCGGCGCATCACGTCTGGGTCTCTCGGCGGGTGCCGAGATCATCGCCGAGGCCGTCGCTCGCGGCCTCTAGCCGCAGGCCGTCGCGCTCATGCCGACGTATCCGCTGCAGGCGCTCGTGCTGCGCAAGACCAAGCTTGGCGAGACCGACACGATCCTGACGCTGCTTGCTGCCGACGGCCGGCAGGTCCGCGCGGTGGCCAAGGGACTGCGAAAGCCCGGCGGCAGGTTTGGCGCGCGGCTGGAGCCGTACGCGGTCTGCGACCTGATGCTCAATACCGGGCGCTCGCTCGAGATCATCACAGACGCGCGCACCGTCGCATCGCACTCCGGTCTCCGAGAGGACCTCGACCGCAGTGCCGCCGCGGCAGTCGTTGCGGACCTGCTCGACAAGATCTCTGTCGAGGGGCAGCACGAGGAGCGACTGTTTGCTCTCGCCACCACCACGTTCGACGTCATGGAGACCGCTCCGGTCGAGTCGATGCCGGCGTTGGTCATCGCCTTTCTAGTGAAAGCTATGGCGATGCACGGGTATCGGCCGCAACTCGAGTCCTGCGCATGCTGTGCGCAGGAGGTGGGGGAGACACGGGAGTTTTCGGTATCAGGAGGAGGCGCGCTGTGCCCGCAGTGCGGTGCGCTCGACGCGAGCACCGTTCGGTTCAGCCCGGAGGGTCGCGCGTGGCTGAACAAGCTTCTGCTGGCCACGATGGTCGAGATTCCCGGTTTCGAGATGCCTGCCGAGGCGATGCGCGACTGCTTCGAGCTGGTACGGGCGTTCGTCGGCTTCCATGTACCGGCGCGGCTCAAGGCGCTCGACTACTACGCTGGGGTGTTGTGAGCGATCACGATCTGGGGCGCGGGTTCAGTTTCCCGATTGAGGGCACGAATTCCGTACCTGCTTCATGTAGAATGTCCGAACACTTCTGAGGGGTTCGTCGACAGCATTCGAGGGAGATTCTCACCCATGGGCATGACCTTCCAAGACATCATTCTGGCGCTGTCGCGCTATTGGGCCGATCAGGGCTGTGTGGTCCTGCAGCCGTATGACACCGAGGTTGGCGCCGGTACCTTCCACCCGGCGACCACGCTGCGCTCACTCGGCCCGGACACCTGGCGCACTGCGTACGTGCAGCCTTCTCGGCGACCTGCCGACGGGCGCTACGGTGAGAATCCCAACCGCCTCCAGCACTACTACCAGTTCCAGGTCATCCTCAAGCCGAGCCCGGACAACGTGCTCGACCTGTACTTCGACTCGCTTCGTGCCATCGGCATTGAGCCCGCGGAGCACGACATCCGCTTGGTTGAGGACGATTGGGAGTCCCCGACGCTCGGTGCGTGGGGCCTCGGCTGGGAGATATGGCTCAACGGCATGGAGTGCACGCAGTTCACCTACTTCCAGCAGGTGGGTGGCTTCGAGTGCCGGCCCGTACCCGCTGAGATCACCTACGGCCTCGAGCGCCTCGCGATGTACATTCAAGGCGTCGACTCCGTCTACGACCTCATCTGGTCCGAGGGTCCCGACGGGCACATCTTTACGTACGGCGATGTTTTCCTGCGAAACGAGCAGCAGTACTCGGCGTACAACTTCGAGGTCGCAGACGTCGACATGCTGCTGGGCCTGTTCTCGACCTACGAGGCCGAGTCGAAGCGCACGCTGGAGGCCGGCTACGTCCTTCCTGCCTACGATTACGTGCTCAAGTGCTCCCACGCGTTCAACCTGCTCGATGCACGCGGCGCGATCAGCGTCACCGAGCGTCAGGGCTACATCCTGCGCGTCCGTGCGCTCGCAAAGGCATGCTGCGCAGCGTATCTGGATGCGGTCACACCTGCCGAGGAACCCGCACTACTGACGGAAGGGGGTGCCCTATGAGCCGCGATCTGGTCTTTGAGGTCGGCACAGAAGAGCTGCCTTCCGCCCCGCTGTACGGCGCCATCGAGCAGCTCACCATCAGCGTCCCCAAGGCGCTCGATGCTGCGCGTCTCGAGTACGACACCATCACCGTCACCGGTTCGCCGCGCCGGCTCGTGATCTCGGTCGCGGGTCTCTCGGAGGGTCAGGATGACGCGACCTATACCCACAAGGGACCGGCCGCGCGCGCTGCATTCGATGAGTCCGGGGCGCCGACCAAGGCCGCCATCGGGTTCGCTCGCGGCAAGGGTGTCGACGTCAGCGAACTGACAGTCGTCGACGACGAGAACGGCTCGTACGTCTATGCCACCGTCGAGGTGAAGGGCGTCTCGGCGGGCGAGGTTCTGCCACAGTTGCTCGCGCGCCTCGTCGAGTCGATCGACTGGCCCAAGTCCCAGCGCTGGGGAAGCGGTGACGCCCGATTCTCGCGTCCCGTTCGCTGGTTGCTGGCGCTCTTTGGCGCCGACGTTGTCGCGGTCGAGTTCGCCGGGCTGACCGCCGGACGCGTCACCTACGGCCATCGACTGCTCGCACCGGGAGCCATCGAAGTGCCGGCTGCCGCGGAGTACCCGCTCGCGCTCGAACGCGGCCGTGTCATAGCCAGCGCTCCGGAGCGCGCTCGCGTACTGCGCGAGGGCATCGAAAGCGCGGCCGAGGGCCTCGGAGCCCGCGCGGTCATCTCGGAGAAGACGTTTGCCGAGGTCGTGAACCTCGTGGAGTACCCGACGGTCGCCGTTGGCACGTTCGACGAGGAGTTCCTCCAGGTGCCGCGCGAAATCCTCGTCAACGCGATGGAGAGTCACCAGCGCTACTTCCCGGTGGAGAGTGCGGATGGCGCGCTGACCAACCGCTTTATCGTCGCGCACAACGGCGACCCGGAGCGCACCGACGCCATCATCGACGGTCACCAGCGCGTGATCCGTGCGCGACTCTCCGACGCCGCATTCTTCTACCGAGAAGACCTCGCGCGCCCACTCGAGGCGTATGTCGCCAGACTCGATACGATCGTCTTCCAGGAGAAGCTCGGCACACTGGGCGCCAAGGTCGCGCGCATCGAGCGCCTGGCCGGCACCGTCGCCCGGCTCGTTGACGCCCCCGCCGACGTGACCGCGTTCGCCACACGCGCGGCGCATCTCGCCAAGGCCGACCTCGTGACCAGCGCCGTCGTCGAGTTCACCGATCTCCAGGGCGTCATGGGCGGCTACTACGCGACCGCGTCCGGCGAGCAGCCTGAAGTCGCGACTGCGATTGTCGACCATTACCGCCCGCGCTTCTCGGGCGACCAGCTTCCTGCCACGGCCGCCGGCCGCATCGTCGCTCTGGCCGACAAGCTCGACACCATTGCCGGCATCTACTGCGCCGGCATGGCGCCGACCGGCTCGGCTGATCCGTTCGCGTTGCGCCGCGCCGCGATCGGCGTGCTGCAGATACTTCTCGCCGGTCCGTCGGCACCGATCCACGAGCTGATCGCGGCCGCACTCGCCGGCTACGACGGCGTGCTGCCGATTGACACCGAGGCTGTCGGTACCGCGATCCAGGAGTTCTTCCTCGGCCGGCTGCAGGGCATCCTGCGCGAACGCGGTCACGCGTACGACACGGTGGACGCCGTGCTTGCGGTGTCCGCAAACGCCCCCGCAGACGCGCTTGCTCGCTGTGAGGCGCTCACGCGTTTCCGCGAGGCGAGCGATGACATGGGCAACCTCTCCGTCGCGTTCACCCGCGCGAAGAACCTCGCACAGCCTGAGCTTGGCGTCACCGTCGACCGTTCTCTCATGGCCGCCGAGGAGATCGCGTTGGCAGACGCGCTGGACACGGCCGAAGAGCTTCTCGGCGAACTGTTCGATCAGGTCGCGTACTCGGCGGTTTTGGACGCATTCGCCGGACTCCGTGGACCGATCGACGCCTTCTTTGCGGGAGTCATGGTCATGGATCCCGACGAGGCGCTCAAAACCAACCGTTTGCGCCTGCTTAATCGCTTCGTCGCCCAGTTCAGCCGATTCGCCGACTTCAGCGTCTTGGCGGGCTGACACATGATGGCGGAACCGGTCACGATCCACATCCTTTCCGACTCGCTTGGTGAGACCGCTGATGGCGTCGCGCGCGCAGCGGCGGCGCAGTTCCCGCAGGGGACGTTTCGCACGGAGCGACTGCCTAAGATCACCACTGTCGAGGAGCTTGAGGACTGCGTGTCACATCACTGTGGCGAGCAGTGCATCTTCTTCTACACACTCGCCAAGGCCGACCTGCGCGCCGAGATGACATTGCTCGTTCAAAAGCACGGCGTGAAGGCGATCGACATCATGGGGCCGGGTATCGAGTTGCTCGCGTCGGTTTCGGGCGTCGTGCCGCAAGGCGTCGCAGGTACGATGCGCACACCGGACGAGGCTTACTTCGAGCGCATCGAAGCGATGGAGTTCGCCATCAAGCACGACGATGGTCAGCATCCAGAAGGTCTCATCGACGCCGACGTCGTACTCATCGGCGTGTCGCGCACTTCCAAGACGCCGCTGTCCATGTACCTGGCGGCCAAGGGATTCCGCTGCGCCAATATTCCGCTCGTCGCGGGCAGCGCGCCTCCCGAGGAACTCTTCAGCGTCGACCCGCGTCGCGTGTTCGGTCTTATCAGCAGTGTTGAGACGCTGTTGGAGATTCGCACACGACGCATGGAAGAGTTGGGGAGCTATGTTCCCGGCTATGCGGAGCGGGAGCAGGTCGAGTGCGATCTTGATGAGGCGCGCGCAATCATCCGCAAGATCGGTTGCCTCATCGTCAGGACCGATCGGCGGGCGATCGAGGAGACGGCGCAAGACGTCATTCGCTATTTGCGCGGTAGCACACTGGAGACGGACGATTGATGTCCCGCCGGCGCACGCACGGTTCTTCCTGAGCGGTGAGGTTGCTCATCGCTCGGTACGGTATCATGCACTTGGTCGCATCCCCGGCACGTTAAGGAGCACGAATTGTCGGAAGTAAAGCGGATATTCGCGTTCGGCAAAGAGCGCGATGGCGCCAACCACACTGAGGGCAGCAAGGAGATGAAGTTCCAGCTTGGCGGTAAGGGTGCAAACCTCGCCGAGATGGCCAAACTTGGGCTTCCTGTTCCTCCCGGCTTCACCATCACTTGCCAGGCGTGCATGGAGTATTACAACTCCACGCCTCCTGCGTTTCCCGCCGGCCTCGCTGAGGAGATGGCGACGCACCTGGCCGCCCTTGAGGACAAGATGGGCAAGACGCTCGGTGCCGACGGCGATCCGCTGCTCGTCTCGGTGCGCTCCGGCTCGCCGTTCTCGATGCCGGGCATGATGGATACCGTCCTGAACCTCGGTCTCAACGACGTCTCGGTTCAGGGTCTCATCGCCCAGACCGGCAACGAGCGCTTCGCGTGGGACTCGTACCGCCGCTTCGTCCAGATGTTCTCCAAGGTCGTGCTCGACGTCTCCGGTGAGCTTTTCGAGAACGCCATGACCCAGATGAAGCTCGCTCGCAACGTCAAGGACGACACGGATCTCTCTGCAGCTGACCTGCAGACGCTCACCGAGACCTTCAAGGCGATCGTCGCCAAGAACGTCTCCGCCGAGACCTACCCGGCGCTCGTCGTGGACGGCAAGGTCGCGTTCCCGCAGGACGTCACCGTGCAGCTGCATCTGGCCATCGAGGCCGTCTTCAGCAGCTGGATGAACCGTCGCGCCATCGACTACCGTCGGATGGAGAAGATCGCCGACGACCTCGGTACGGCCGTCAACGTGCAGGCCATGGTCTTTGGCAACAAGGGCGAGACCAGTGCCACCGGCGTCGCGTTCACGCGCAACCCGGCCGACGGTACCAATGAGATCTACGGTGACTTCCTGGTCAACGCGCAGGGTGAAGACGTCGTCGCCGGCATCCGCAACACCCAGCCTCTGGCGGACCTCAAGGTCACGCCGGGTCTGGAGCAGGCGGGCGCCGAGCTGTGGGACATCTTCGACACCCTCCAGAACCACTACCGCGACATGTGCGACATCGAGTTCACCATCGAGCAGAGCAAACTGTGGATGTTGCAGACCCGCATCGGCAAGCGTACCGCTCGCGCGGCTCTCAAGGTCGCCGTCGACATGGTCGGCGAGGGCATGATCGACAAGCGCGAAGCGGTTCTTCGCATCGATCCCGCCCAGCTCGACCAGCTCCTGCACCCGCAGTTCGACGTCACCGCCACCTACGACGTGCTCGCCAAGGGCCTGAACGCCAGCCCGGGTGCGGCCGTGGGCGAAGTCATCTTCACCGCCGACGAGGCTGTAGAAGCCGCCGAGCAGGGTCGTTCGGTCATCCTCGTTCGCTGGGAGACCACCCCGGACGACCTGCACGGCATGATCGCCGCCAAGGGCATCCTCACCAGCCACGGCGGCAAGACCAGCCACGCTGCGGTCGTCGCGCGCGGCATGGGCAAGCCGTGCGTCTGCGGCGCCGACAAGCTTCAGATCGATGCCGAGCACAAGGTGGCCAAGGTCAAAGGTACCGACATCGAGCTGCACGAGGGCGACATCATCTCTATCGACGGCACGAGCGGTATCGTCGTCATGGGTGCCGTCTCGCTGGTCGAGCCGGAAGTCTCCGGCGACTTCGACACCATTCTGTCGTGGGCCGATGAGTTCCGCACCATGGGCGTGCGTGCCAACGCCGATACGCCCGAGGATGCCGCACTCGCACTTGAGTTCGGCGCCGCCGGCATAGGCCTGTGCCGCACGGAGCACATGTTCCTCGGCGAGCGCAAAGAGATCATCCAGAACTTCGTGCTGGCCGAGAACCAGGAAGGCCGCGACGCGGAGCTCGCCAAGCTGCTCGGTACTCAGGTCGCCGACTACCTCGGCATCCTGAAGGCGATGGACGGCCTGCCCGTCACTGTGCGCCTGCTCGACCCGCCGCTGCACGAGTTCCTCGACAATCCCCGCGACCTTGAGGTCGAGATCGTTCGCGCAGAATGCGCCGGCACACCCGCCGAGGAGCTCGTCTCCAAGCGCAAGCTGCTCGTGCAGATCGATTCGATGACCGAGATGAATCCGATGCTCGGACTGCGTGGCTGTCGCCTCGGAATCATGTACCCGGAGATTTACGCGATGCAGGTCCGGGCCATCGCCCGTGCGACCGCGCAGCTCAAGACCGAGGGGTTCGACCCCCGTCCGGAGATCATGATTCCGTTGGTCAGCGTCGTGGCAGAGCTCGAGACGCTTCGCAGTGAAACCGTCAAGGTCCTCGCGGAGGTCTCCTCGGCCACCGGCGTTGCACTCGACATCCCCATCGGCACCATGATCGAGCTGCCTCGCGCCGCGATCACTGCTGATGAGATCGCAACGCAAGCCGACTTCTTCAGCTTTGGCACCAACGACCTCACGCAGACGACCTTCGGTTTCTCGCGTGACGATATCGAGGCGAAGTTCCTGCCCAAGTATCTGGAGCGCAAGATTCTCGCGCGCAACCCGTTCGAGACGGTCGACTCCGGCGTCGCGAAGATGGTTGAGATCGGCTGCGACAAGGGTCGGGAGACCAATCCCGGCATCAAGCTCGGCGTGTGCGGAGAGCATGGTGGCGATCCTGAGTCCGTCAAGATCTTCTTCAAGATCGGACTCAACTACGTTTCGTGCTCGCCCTACCGCGTGCCACTTGCGCGATTGGCGGCGGCGCAGGCCGCACTCGAGGCGGCGGCACCCGGGTCCGATAACCGGTAGCAGTGTGTTCAAGAGGCCCGGCCGCCATCCAGCGGTCGGGCCTCGAAGTGCAGTCGAGGGGAGCACGTGAAGGGTACCAAGCTCTGGCAGGAAGCAGGTTCGCCTGTCATCCAGGGGCAGTCGCGCAACCGGCGGCGGTTTCTGAATGTCTGGGTGCGCTCTGCGCTGTTGGCTTCGGCGACCCTTTTTGGCATGACGGTCGCGTATCTGGTCTTCCCCGGCGTTCAGGCTATGCCGCTCACGGAGTCAGTTGCCTCCGCACTGACTGCCTTGGTGTACGCGCTGCCGGGTAGTGCGGTCGGTACGCTTCTGGGCACCGCATTCGGTCGCGCGATCGGATCGCGCAAAGCCGAGTACTTCGGGGGACTCCTGGGGCTGATCCTCGGTTTGGTATCCCTGGGGATGCTTGCTTCCGATCTGACTCTGAGGGGAATCACCTTTTCGTGACCAATCCCATTATCAAGACGCGTGAGACACTCGAGGCCGAGGAGCACCTGCGGCTGTCTCCACGCGCCGCCTTCGCCGACGAGAGCCGCGGTCGGGCCAGCGAGATCGCTCCCGATCCGTACCGCACCGACTACCAGCGCGACCGCGACCGCATCATCCATTGCAAGGCGTTTCGCAGGTTGTCGCACAAGACGCAGGTGTTTCTCGCGCCTGAAGGGGATCACTACCGCACGCGCCTGACCCACACGCTCGAGGTCTCGCAGATATCGCGGTCCATCGCGCGCGCGCTTGGGCTCAACGAGTACCTGACGGAAGCGATCTCGCTCGGGCACGACCTCGGTCACACACCGTTCGGTCACACCGGCGAATCCGCACTTCACGAGGTATTGCAGCGTCTGGCGGGGGAGGACGATTCCGCCCCCAAGGGCTATCACCACAACGAGCAGTCGCTACGCATCGTCGAGCAGCTCGAGTACGAGGGCAAGGGTCTCAATCTCACACACGAGGTGCGCGACGGCATTCTTGGACACACAGGCGTGCTGGTCCCTGAGACGCTCGAGGGACAGATCGTTCGCATCGCTGACCGAATCGCGTACGTGAACCACGATATCGACGACGCGATTCGGGCCGGGGTTCTCGATGAGGCAGAACTGCCGCGTATGCCCCTCCAGGTCCTCGGCGTACGCGGGGCCCAGCGCATCACCACGATGATCAACGACATGATCACCGCCTCGGCTGGCTCCGACGTCATCCGCATGTCGCCCGAGGTCTGGAACGGCATGATGGAGCTGCGCGCGTTCCTGTTCGAGAACGTCTACTTTTCAGAGCGCGCTAAAGCCGAGGAGCCCAAGGCCTACGCAGTGGTTCAGGCGCTGTTCCTGCACTACTTGGCCGAGCCCGACGACCTGCCGCCAGACGAGCGTGCGACAGATCCCGCGCTTGCCGTGCAGGCCGTTGTGGACTACGTGGCAGGTATGACCGACCGCTTCGCAATTCGCGAATACGAGCGCCTGTTCGTGCCGCGGAAGTGGCTCGTGTAGAATCGTTCGTCTCCGCGGCGTGGTCGCGATGGTTTCAGGGGATGTCAGAGCGTCGTCATATACTGGCGCGCCGACCAGTGAGATGAGGAGGCACGCCATGGCACGGATTTCCGACGACGACATCCGCCGAGTGCGCGATGCCACCGATCTTGTCACCCTGGTTGCGGAGCGCGTCGTGCTCAAGCAGAAGGGGCGCCTCTTCTGGGGCAACTGCCCGTTCCACGGGGAGAAGACGCCCTCGTTCAAGATCGATCCCGCGACCCAGCTCTGGCACTGCTTCGGCTGTGGCAAGGGTGGCGACGCCTACAAGTACGTGATGCTCTCCGAGAATGTGGACTTCGTCGAGTCAGTGCGCGGACTCGCTGATCGCGCGCGCATCGAGATCGTCGCCGAGGCAGGCGGCGTACCACGTGGTCGCAAGGAGCGGCTTACAGCCGCAAGCGAGGCTGCTGCTGCGTTCTACCACGAGGTACTGACCAAGTCGTCGACTCCGGCGGCTGCCAAGGCTCGTGAGTACCTGGGCCGGCGCGCACTTGGCAGTGAGGTCGCCAAGACGTGGACGCTGGGATTCGCGCCGGGCGGCAATGCATTGGTGAAGCATCTGACGGGCGCGGGGTTCTCGGCAGATGAGATCGTCGACGCGAACCTGGCGTTCAAGGGCGAGCGGGGAGGGCAGATGCGCGATCGATTCTATGAGCGCATCATGTTCCCGATTCGCGATCTGCAAGGTCGGGTCATCGCGTTTGGTGGCCGTGTCATCGAGAACAAAGAGCCCAAGTACCTCAATACCACCGACACGCCGATCTTCCACAAGTCGGCGAACATGTACGGTATCGACCGCGCCAAGGCGCAGATCACGTCGAACGGCACTGCGATCGTCGTCGAGGGCTACACCGACGTTATCGCGCTGCACGAGGTCGGCATGACCAATGTGGTCGCCACGCTCGGCACGGCGTTGACGCGTGAGCATGTACGACTGCTCTCGCGGTTCGCCAAGCGCGTGGTGTTCCTGTTCGACGGCGATGCTGCGGGAATGCGCGCCGCAGACAGGGCCTCCGGCTTCATCGACAACACCATCACTCCCGAGGCCGGCGCAGAGCGCGTTTCGCTCGAGGTGACGGTGCTTCCCGGTGGGCAGGATCCGGCGGACTTCGTCGGCGAGCATGGTGCTCAGGCACTGGCAGAGCGGGTCGGAGCTGCAGTGCCGTTGCTGCAGTTCTCAATCGACCGACGGTTGGCGGGCTTCGACCTCGACAAGCCTGAGGAGCGTTCACGCGCGCTCAAGGCCGCAGCCGAGGTCCTGGCTCCCATCAAGGAATCATTGCTCGCCGATGATTACGCCAACTACATCGCCGACCGGCTCTTTGCGGACTTCGCCACGGTCCGGCGCGCGGTTACCGCGGCCAAGGTGCAGCCCGGGCACGGAGCGGAGCCGATGAGCTCGACAGGGGCCGGCGAGCCAAGTGCCGCTTCGGACCAGTCCGAGCCAACGCCGGTTCTTGCCGTCGACTCTCGGCAGCTTCGGGCCGAACGAGAGTTGCTCGACCTGCTCGTGCGTACGCCTCGGATACGGAGCAAGGCACGTTTATTGCTTACCGATGACCTGCTGACCGATGGGCTCTGCAATGCCATCGCGTCGGTTGTAGCCGACACGCCTGACACCGTCTCGCCAGCTTCGCTCATGGGCGATCTGGAGACCAAGGTCCCGGGTGCTGCGGCTGCATTGTCAGGAGCCACAATCGGGGCGATCTCGGAAGAGGAGATCGACCTGGCCGTGCGTGAACTTACGCGCGGTCTCAAGGAGTTTGCGCTCGAGCGTCGTATACGACAGGAGAGTTCGTGGCTCAAACAGCACGAATCGCTCAAGCAATCGTCTGAGTATGACGAGGTATTCAGGAGTGTTTCTTCGCTGCGTACGGAGCTCGCAGAGCTCAAGAGCGGCGTTCGCGATGTTGGATAGTACCGGGAGGCGGAAGAGCTTAGTGCCGGAACAGCCTAGTAAGACCCCCAAGAGCACCAAGAGTGCGGCCGACAAGGCCGAGAAGAAGACGACAGTCGCCAAGCCGGCGAAGACCAAGGATGCGGTCGTAGCAGAGCCCAAGCCGAAGGCCCCCAAGGCCGCGGTGAAGCCTGCCGCCAAGGTGGTTGAAAAGCCTAAGGCGACAACCGAGAAGGTGACCCCCAAGGCAAAGGCAGCCAAGGCCACAACGGGCAAGTCATCGCCCGAGGTCGAGCTCGCCGAGGTCAAGACGCTGACAAAGATGGGTGTATCCAAGGGCAACCTCACCGATGAGGAGATCCAGGGTGCGCTCTCAGACATCGACTTGTCTGACGATCAGTACGAGCGCATCTACAGCCACTTCCGTGACAAGGGCATCGAAGTGGTCGATGACCTGAGCGACGCCGGTGCGGGTATCGGCCATGGCGACGGCGCTGTGGCGACCGCTGATCCGGTTGACCTCGGTCACGACGAGGACCTGCATATAGAGCCGGAGGCCGTGGACATCGCGCTTCCCCCCAAGGTTGCTCCTGCCAAGACCACCAAAAAGAAGCCCAAGAAACGTGAGAGCCTCAACGCTGTTGCGCCGCTCACCGGTGATCCGGTGCGCATGTACCTCAAGGAGATCGGCAAGGTCCCACTGCTGACCGCGGCACAGGAAGTCGACCTCGCCATGAAGATCGAAGCCGGCCTCGAGGCCGGCAAGCGACTCGAAGACGCCTACGCGGCCGGCACCACGTTCGATCGCGCCGACAAACGTCGCCTCAGCCGCATCGAGCAGGTAGGCATCGACGCCAAGGAGCAGCTGGTTGAGGCCAACCTGCGACTCGTCGTGTCGATCGCCAAGCGCTATGTGGGACGCGGCATGCTCTTCCTCGATCTGATCCAGGAAGGCAACCTCGGACTGATTCGCGCCGTCGAGAAGTTCGACTACGTGAAGGGCTTCAAGTTCTCCACGTACGCCACGTGGTGGATCCGTCAGGCCATCACCCGCGCCATCGCCGACCAGGCCCGCACGATCCGTATTCCTGTGCACATGGTCGAGACTATCAACAAGCTCATCCGTGTTCAGCGTGGTCTGCTTCAGGAGCTCGGCCGAGAGCCTTCTCCCGAGGAGATCGGCGAGCAGATGGAGATGACCGCGGACCGCGTCCGCGAGATCCTCAAGATCAGCCAGGAGCCGGTTTCCCTCGAGACGCCTATCGGCGAAGAAGAGGACAGCCAGCTGGGCGACTTCATCGAGGACGGCGAGGCTGTCGTTCCGCCGGATGCCGCCAGCTTCTCGATGCTGCAGGAGCAGCTCTCCAAGGTGCTCGACGGCCTTGCGGAGAGGGAGCGCAAGGTCATCGAGTTGCGTTTCGGCCTCGTGGACGGCCACCCGCGCACGCTTGAGGAGGTCGGGCGTGAGTTCGGCGTCACCCGCGAGCGCATCCGCCAGATCGAGAGCAAGACGCTGTGCAAACTGCGTCACCCCAGCCGCTCAAGCAAGCTCAAGGACTATCTGGAGTAGGTGTCATGTAACGGATTCGCATGGATCCGTGTGCAAGCAACCAGAGTCTGGCATCGGTGGGGCCTCGCGAAAGCGGGGCCTCACTACATAGCTCCGTCATTTACCTTGAAATACCACATTCCGAATGTCGTAATTCAAGGCGAAAGCGGAACTCGTTGGAGCCGAGAGTTACTATTCCCGTGGCACATTGAACGCAAAGAGGGCCCCGCATCGCTGCGAGGCCCTCTGTCATTTCTGGCTCCCCGGGCAGGACTCGAACCTGCAACATTTCGGTTAACAGCCGAACGCTCTACCATTGAGCTACCGAGGAATCTGTGTGCACCCAGCGTGCGGCGCGAATGGAAGTATACGAACGCGCAGCAGGGTTTGCAAGACGAATTGCGAGTTGGCGAGCGTTGACGAGCGTCTTTTGGCGAGGTGCAACTTCCGGCGCTGGCTCTAGGGGTAAGGTTCCGTTCGGAAATCGGTGTGGTTCGTGGCCGATGCTTGCATCGTCCCGGTCGCCGCGTTCACGGAAGTATTCCTATGTCCGAGTGTCCGAGTGTGGGGGAGTGGATCAACGCTTGGCTGACTGACTACGCCCAGATGCGAGTGTGCGGAGCGACCTTGCGCGGTTATCAGGGTGTGGTCAGGCGCTACATCGTTCCGCATCTGGGGGCCGTGCCACTTGATGAACTGCGCCCGGACATGGTTCAAGGCTTCTACCGCACGCTTCAACAACCCGGTGCCAGCAGGTCAGGCGAGCCATTGTCGTCGCGGACCGTGCTGCAGGTGCATGTCGTATTGCATCAAGCGCTGACCAAGGCGGTGGCCCTGCGCAGGATTGAATCCAACCCGGCTGACCGGGCGCAGGGCGTAGAGCGCCCGCGGATCCGCTACAGGCAGATGATCGCGCTCGACGAGAACGAGACGGCCGCTCTGCTCGCACGCCTCTGGGGCAACCGCCTCTACCTGCCGGTACTGCTAGCGGTAACCACTGGTTTGCGTCGCGGGGAGATGCTGGCGCTCACGTGGGCCGACGTGGACCTGGAGAGGGCAACCATCAGCGTGAATCGTGCGTGGTCGCTCACGAACGACGGCTACGAACTCAAGGAGCCCAAGACGAGACGGTCACGCAGGGTGGTGGTGATGCCGTCGATCACGGTCGATGCATTGCGCGCACATCGCGACGGGCAGCTTCGCAATCGCGTGGTTGGTTCGTCCCTTCCGAGGACTGGCTACGGCGACCTCGTGATCCACATGCCGGGAGGCACTCCGTGGTGGCCCGACAGCTTCTCAAGTGCCTATCGCGATTTCATTCGCCGAGAAGACCTTCGCGGACGCTTCCACGATCTCCGACGTTCGCACGGGTCGCAGCTCATTAAGGTCGGGGTTCCGATGAAGGTGGTTTCCGAGCGCCTAGGGCATGCATCGACCGCGTTCACGATGGACATCTACACGGATGTGCTGTCCGGTATGCAGGAGGATGCCGCTGCGCGAATCGACTCGATGCTTTCGACCGCGATCTCG
>JBBRWO010000036.1:0-17141 GCA_038249135.1 Coriobacteriia bacterium | reverse complement strand
TACGAGAACCCACGCTCGGGGACGTCGAGTTGGGGCGAACTGACTCCCAAGTCGAAGAGAAATCCATCGACGTAGGGCACGTTGGCCTGGACGAGAAGCGTGTCCAGGTCCCCGAAGTTGCCCTTCAGGAGCTTTGTGCTGGTGCTAAGTTCTTGCTGGCCGAGGCGGAGTGTGACTGCTGCTGCGCTAAGTGCTGCGTCATCTTGGTCAATCCCCACCAGGGTGCCTGTGGGAGCTACGAGGTCTTGAAGCCGTTTCGCGTGTCCTGCCCCGCCTAAGGTGCAATCGACGATGATCGAACCGGGTTGCGGAGATAGTTGCTGCGTGACCTCGGCCAGCAAAACTGGGGTATGCCGGTATTCCATTTTCAATTCCTAGAGCAGGCCCGCTGTGGCCAGCTCTTGTGCGAGGTCCTCGATCGAGCCCTCGACCTCGCCGTTGTATGCGGCCCATGCCTCGGCGTCCCAGATCTCGATCCGGTTGCCGTTGCCGGTGACTGCGATGTCCTTCTTCAGATCCGCGTACTCACGGAGCACGGACGGCAGTGAGATCCGGCCGGCCGAGTCGATCTCGACGTCGTGAGCGCCCGCAACGAAGAAGCGGCGGATGCGCCGCACCTTGATGTTGAAGTCGTCCCCGCCGACAAGTGACTCGGTAAAGCGCTTGTACTCCTCGGCCGGGAACACGTAGAGGCACGAGTCCAGACCTTTGGTGATGACCAACTTGCCGGTCATGTCGGAGCGGAACTTGGCGGGCAGCGACACGCGACCCTTGGCATCCAGTGTGTGCTGGTAGTCGCCCAAGAACATGTCGTGTCACCCCCCGTTCCGATTCCGTTGTGAGGTGGTACTTTCGGATTCGAGTCCCCCTCACAGGAAGAACTGTATGACACTTCATCCCACATTGCAACACTCTCATGGGAATTCACCCCACCGCATGCCACTTCCCTCCACGATGCTCCTGTGTGCGTGAGCCGAGTGGGACGATAACGCGAACCAAATGGCATTCCCGCGCGTCTGAGTGAATGTGCGGATGGATCGGATCGATTTGACAGACAGAAGAATGGGGCCTGAAAACACCGCCGTTTGCCGCGAGTGGAACGCAACGAGTAGAATCTGCTCGGAATCGTCTTTCGCGATACGGAGGTGAACGGCTCTATGACCCCCAACTGGCCTGCAGCGGTCGTCTGGGTACTGGTTCTCGCGTTCTTCGTGGTTGTGGCTATCGGCATCGGCATGGGTATCTATGCCGCCGGTCAGCTCAAGAAGGCCGAGGACGCGAACAAGGGCTGATCCTTCGGCACTTTCGCTCTTCTGTCTGACGTCTCGGACGCCCCACCGCGTACTGTCGGTGAGGGCGTTCGTCGCTTTATGCGGTAGGTACGCTCATAAACCCAAGGAGGCCGCCCTATGAAGCTCACGTGGAAGCCCGTACTCAAGATTCTCGGTGTCTTTGTTGCTCTAGCGATTGCAGTGGTCGTCGGCTACCAGGCTGCGGGCTTGGCGGGTGCCTCGCTGTCGGGTCAGACGGCATCATCGTATGGCTCAGACGGCAGCCGGAAGGACATGGCGTATTCAGGAGCCGGAGTCGCAGCGACACCGGAGTCCGTAGGATTCGTCGAGGCCCCTGCCGTGGCGCCTACCGCCGGGGACGCCTCAACGGCTCAGGCCACGGGCACGGGCACGGATCGTACGGTCATCAGCGTGGCCTCGATGTCGCTGCGGGTCGAGGACATCGACGGTGCCATCTCGTCAGTCCGAGACATTGCCACTGCCTCAGGTTCGGAGGTCTCCAACCTCGTGATGACGAGCGGCAACGTGTCTCCGCAGCCGATGCCGCTGGCTTCTGATTCTGGCGCAGCCAACTACTCAGGTCCTGCTGACGCTCAAGTCACCCTGCGCGTCCCGGCCGATGGCCTCGTTGCTGTGACACAGCGAGTCGCCAAGCTCGGTGTCGTCCTCGCCCAAAGCTCCTCGCAAGACGATGTGACCCAGCAGCACGTCGATATGAAGGCACGACTGAAGAATCTTCAGGCCGAGGAGGCGCGACTGCGATCGTTCCTCAGCCGCACCAACAAGGTCACGGAGCTCTTAGATGTCGAGCGGGAGCTCTCTCGCGTCCGAGGCGAGATCGAGTCGATGCAGGCACAACTCCAGTATCTCGAGCGGCAGGCAGCAATGGCGACGCTCACCATCTCGCTTTCGGAGCCCGGCCCTGTGGTCTCCCCCGGGTCCGACGGGTGGGGATTCGGGACGGCGGTCACTGACGGAGTCCGTGCCGCCGCTGCGCTGGTACGGGCCACCATCACGCTGGCGATTCCGCTGGCCCTTGTGGTGGCACTCGGCGGTCTGATCGTGCTGATCTGGCGAGGAATCCGACGCCGGCGCGTCGCAGCACCCGTGACTCCGGAGTCAACCGAGGAGTAGCCACCCACGCACCCGGTGGGTGCGCGTGACATATTTCAATAGAGATGGCGTCGGGAACCCCCGACGCCATCTCTATTGAGCCAAACATGTGAACCGAATGCGGTGCCTAGCCTTTCTCCTTATATGGCTTACCGATTGCAGCCGGCGCGACGGCCTTGCCGACGACTCCCGCAAGCACGACTACGGTAAGCACATACGGAAGCATCAAGAAGAACTGGGATGGGATGTTGATCGTGTCGCTGAACAGTTGAAGCTTGAGCTGGAGTGCGTCCGCAAATCCGAACAGAAGCGAGGCAAGATACGCACCTCCGGGTGTCCACCTGCCAAAGATATTGGCCGCTAGAGCGATGAACCCTCGACCGTTGGTCATGTTCTCCGTGAATGATCCGACCTGCTCCAGAGTAAGGTTCGCCCCGGCCAGTCCGGACATTGCCCCTGAGATGAGCACTGCGTACCACCGACCACGCAGTACGTTCACGCCAACGGTGTCGGCCGCGCGAGGATGCTCGCCAAGTGCACGCAGCCGCAGGCCCCAGCGCGTGCGGTACAACGCCCACGTCAGAAACACGGCCAAGAACATGCCGAGGTACACAATCGGCGTGTAACTGAAGAACACCGTTCCGATCCACGTCCAAACAGGTCCAGCATCCGCGGGGACAGAATACATGGGTGGGATGGTCTTGACCGGATCCGTCGTACCGGGATGACCGAAGATGGTCTCCATGAGAAATCCCGTGATGCCCAACGCCAAGATGTTCACGGCGGTTGCCGAGATGATCTGATCCGAACGAAGGTTGATCGACGACCATGCGTGCAACGACGCGAATACCACAGACGCAACGATCGCAGCGAAGACTCCCACCCAGACGTTCCCGACAAGTAGTGTCACCGCGACGCCGGCGAAGGCCGAGACGAGCATGAGCCCTTCCATCGCGATGTTGGTGACGCCGGAGCGTTCACAGATGGAAGCCCCGACCGCCGCCAGCGCGATGGGCGTGGCAAGACGGACGGCGGACGCAAAGAGTTCAGGAGTGACGATTTCCGCAAACATGTCAGACCCCCTTCCTTCCACGAACGCGGGCAACGGCCCACGTCACGATCATCTCGGCGCCCACGAGGAAGATGATCGTTCCCTGGATGATGGTGATGACCTTCTGGGATACGCCGGCCTCCAGTTGCATGGTCCCCGCCCCGGCAGAGAGCGATCCGAAGAGGATTGCCGCCAGAATCACGCCGAACGGGTTATTTTTCGCCAAGAGCGCGACCGCAATGCCGGTGAACCCGAACCCCGACGAGAACTGGTCGAACAGGCGATAGTGGACACCCATGACCTCGACCGCCCCAGCCAGACCTGCAAGGCCTCCGGAGATACACAGCGACTTGATGGTCGTCGAGGCGACCGAAATGCCCGCCGTCTCGGCAGCTGCGGGGTTGAACCCGACCGCACGAGCCTCGTAACCCATGACGGTGTACTTCAGGACCCACCAGACGATCAGCGCCGCGATAATCCCCAAGACGATGCCGATGTGCGCTCGGTTCTGCCCCACGAAGGGCAGAAGATCCGAGATTCGCGGGAGCTGGCTCGCAATCGGAAGCTCCGTGGTTTGGGGAATGTTGCCCTCGGCTCGAAGTGGACCGTTGATGATGTATGAGACCAAGTACTTGCCGATGTAGGAGAACATCATGGTGGTGATGACCTCGTGAGCGCCGATCTTGGCCTTCATGAGGGCCGGGATGAACGCCCACGCCGCTCCGGCAAGAAATGCGGCGAAGATGATGATGGGAAGCGAAACCAGCGGTGGCAATCCGCCCACCTGAAGGCCCACAAACGCCGCGGCAAGCCCGCCCAAGAACAGCTGGCCCTCGGCACCGATGTTGAACAGGCCGGCCCGGAAGCCGTAGGACACCGCCAGGCCGGTGAAGATCAGCGGCGTTGCGCGAAGCAGCGTCTCACCGATCTGACGCCATCCGCCAAATGCTCCGCCGATCATCGCCGAGTACGCCTCAGCGGGGCTGTGTCCCGAAATCAGAATCACCAGGGATCCGACCAACATCGCGATGACAACAGAGATGAACGGCGTCGCAATCGTGATCGCGCGCTTGACCCGCTGCTGTTCAAGCGCAAACCGTCGTTCTGCGTCCAACTCCTCGGCAGGTGTACCTATTTTGGCCTCAGGCATCCGTGCCACCGCCCTTGAGCGACGCTTGGGAAGGTGTCGAGCCGCCCGTCATGTAGATGCCAAGTTCCTCCGCGTCCACGGTGCCCCCTTCGAACTCAGCAACGACCTTCCCTTCATACATCACGAGGATTCGGTCGGACAATGACTGAATCTCATCAAGTTCCATACTGACGAGCAAGACGCCCTTACCGGAGTCACGCTCGGCGAGAATGCGGCGATGGACGAACTCGATTGCCCCAACGTCCAGACCGCGAGTCGGCTGAGCCGCGATGAGGAAATCGGGATCGCGCCCGAGCTCACGCGCGAGCACGAGCTTCTGCTGGTTCCCACCGGAGAGGTTTGCGGCCGCAACGTACTCGTTGGGGGTGCGAACGTCATAGTCGACGATTCGTTCCAGTGCCATCGCGTGCATCGCCGCGCGATCGAGTATTCCATGGTTGCCGATCGGTGGTCGACGGTGGTCGCCCAACGCAAGGTTCTCTACTAGGTCGAAGTCGAGCACGAGTCCTCGGCGATGGCGATCTGCCGGCACGTGAGATACGCCCGACGCGATGGTGTCGTCCGGCGACGCATGGGTGATGTCCTTGCCGCGCATCGACACCGTCCCCGAAGCGGGACGACGAAGACCAACGATCGCCTCGATCAGTTCTCCCTGCCCGTTGCCGTCCACGCCGGCTATTCCCACGATCTCGCCGGCACGGACATCCAGCGAGACGCCCTTGAGCGCCTCGAGTTTGCGATCGTCCAAAACGGTTAGGCCACGAACCGAGAGCACGACATCACCGGCGTGAACAGGCGACTTCTCCACTCTCAACACGACGTCGCGACCGACCATCATGCGAGCGAGGCTCTGCTCCGAGCACTCCGCCGGCGTAGTCTCCCCCACGAGCGCTCCGCCGCGCATAACCGCGATCCTGTCCGAGAAGGCCATCACCTCGTCGAGCTTGTGGGTGATGATCACCACGGCGAGACCCTCCCTGACGAGACCGCGGACTATCTGGAAGAGCTCATCGACCTCTTGCGGCGTCAGCACCGCTGTCGGTTCGTCCAAGATCAAGATGCGCGCATCGCGATAGAGCGCCTTGAGTATCTCCACGCGCTGCTGCATTCCGACCGAGAGGTCGCCCACACGCGCATCGGGGTCTACCTTCAGCCCATAGCGTTTGGCAATTTCAACGACCTTCTCGCGTGCAGCTGCTCGATCGATCTTGCCGAGAAAGCCTGAGGGCTCCATTCCGAGCACTATGTTCTCGGTCACAGTAAGTGGCTCCACGAGCATGAAATGCTGATGCACCATGCCGATACGCAATGCGATCGCGTCTCGCGGCATTCGAATCTGCACCACCTCGCCCTCTACGACTATCTCGCCTGAATCAGCAGCGAGCAAGCCGTAGGCGACGTTCATCAGAGTGGACTTACCAGCGCCGTTCTCCCCCAACAAAGCGAGAACCTCTCCGGCAGCAACCTGAACGGATACGTCGTCGTTTGCCAACACGCCCGGAAACCGTTTGGTGATGTGGTGCAGTTCGAGAATGGGGCGTGTGCCGGATGTCTTGATCGTGGCATCGTTCTCAGCGCGCGGCTCCGCGGCCATTCGTTACTCCTGTCGATAACATCGTCGACCGCCTCAGCGGGAGGAAAACACTCGCCGAGGCGGTCGACGCATCCAATCGAACGGTGTGCTACTTGGTCTCTGCGACCACTACGGTCCCGGCCTTGATATCAGCGGTTGCCTTATCAACGGCAGCCTTGACGTCGGCGGGCATCTTGGCGTCCCAGTCGTGGTACGGCGCAAGACCCACGCCGTCCTCGGCGAGACCGAAGACCTTGTTCTCTCCACCCTTGAACACGCCGTCAACAGCATCCTTGACCGTGAGGAACACGGCGTTGTCGACGCGCTTGATCGCCGACGTCAGAATGGTGTCGCCGATTCCGGGGATGGTGTTGAACTGGTCAGCATCGACGCCGATGAAGAGCGCCTTGTTGTCCTGGCACGCCTTGGCCGAGCCGTTGCCGGTCGAGCCCGCAGCGGCGAAGATGATGTCCGCGCCACCCTCGATGAGGCTTTTGCCGGCCTCGATGCCCTTCTGGGCGTCGGTGAACGTGCCGGTGTAGATACTCTTGACCTCGATAGCCGGGTCGACCGACTTGACGCCCTGCACGAATCCAGCCTCGAACTTCTGGACGGGCGGAATCTCCATGCCCCCCACGAAGCCAACGACCTTCTTGTCGTTGATGCGAGGATCGACATCCGTCAGGGTGGTCAGCTTGCCGGCGACGACGCCTGCGAGATAGCCGGCCTCCTGCTCCTTGAAGTTCAGACCGATCACGTTTGCCGCAGGCTTGTCGAAGAAGATATCGATTCCGCCGAAGTTCACGTCAGCAAACTGAGGAGCGACCTTGGTGACCGTGTCGGTCATCAGGAATCCAACCGCGAAGATCGGGCTGTAGCCGGCGGTTGCCAGCTGGTTCAGGTTGCTCTCGTAATCAGTCGGCTCCTTGGACTCAAGAACCTTGATCTCCGTGCCGAGTTCCTTCTCCGCCCGCTGAAGTCCTGCGTACGAGAGGTCGTTGAACGACTTGTCGCCCAACCCACCGACGTCGGTGACCATTGCAGCCTTGATGTCGGTCTTCGGCGCGTCGGCGGCCGGGGCTACCGGCTCAGCGGCCTTGGTGCAACCTGTTGCAAGAGCTGCGAGCATTCCCACTGCGAGCACTGCGCCTACGTACGTAACCCACTTCGATCTCACAGAGATCTCCCTCCTCTATACAGGGAACGAACCATCCTATTCATTCTAGTCCAAAGAACAGTCTGGCGCCGCCCCTTGCGGCTTTCCCTCGATAGTTCGCACGGGAGAACTCATCGAACCCGCGCGCGAGGGTGTGTCGTTAAGTATTCTTCCCGAATATGCCGCCTATCTACATGTGTGTAGACCTGTGTCGTGGAAATATCTGCGTGTCCGAGCATCTCCTGCAGGGAACGCAGGTCCGCACCGCCCTCCAACATGTGCGTCGCGAAGGAATGTCGCAGGGTGTGCGGGTGCACCTCGAGCCCGACGCGGACACCATAGGCACGCACGATGAGGAACACCGCCTGCCGAGTCAGCCTGTTGCCTCGGGTGCTCAGAAACACGGCCGATTCACTCGCGCCTTTGATCGAGCGGGTGGGGCGGAGGAATCCTCGGCCGTGATCTAGGTAAGCCGAGAGGGCGTGGAGAGCCATACCACCTACGGGCACCACCCGCTCCTTGCTGCCTTTGCCGAACACTCGGATGAACCCATCGACAAGGTTGAGGTCGGTCAGATCGAGACCGGTGAGCTCGCTCGCACGAAAGCCACAACCGTAGAGCAGTTCGAGAGCCGCCCTGTCGCGCAACCCGACCGGTCCGTCGGGAAACGGCTGGGAAAGCAACCTGTCGATGTCATCAACCGACACGACGTCAGGAAGCTGAAGCGGGACCTTGGGCAGCGGCAGTCCGGAAGTGGGGTGATTCTCGGTCACATTCTCGCGCACAAGGAACTTGTGCAGCCCTTTGAGCGCCGCGACCTTACGCTCGACGGAGCTCGGCGCAAGCCCTCTGGCGCGCAGTGAGCCGATGAACGCAGTCACGTCTTGACGGGTGACGGCATCCGGCGAACTGATTCCGCGCTCAGAGAGGAAGTGGGAGTACTCCGTGAGGTCACCGCGGTACGCCGCGATCGTGTGCGGGGATGCTCCGCGTTCAACTGAGAGATAGCCGAGGTACTCGGCGATGTAGGTGTCCACTCGCCCAGTATAGGCCGCGCCTGACGGAGAGAACACGTCGGGACCCCGCGAGTGCGAGGTCCCGACGATACGAGTGCGTGCTTGCAGCGAGGTAGCGTCTAGCCCGCCGGCTTCTCCGACGAAGCAGCTGTGGGCGCGGACGAGCCGGCCTCGGTCTTCGTCGACGGCTTCTTGGTGGCCGCGGCCGGCACCGCATGCGGAGTCCGCTCAACTGCCATCTGCTCGCGAATGGCAGCCTTGATGGCCTTCACCGCGTCGACCTGCTCAGGGTCTGCCTCAGGCACACCGGACGCCTGAAGCTTCTCGGTGGAGAGCAGCGTCATGAGCAGGTTGAAGGCGTTGGCGCCGCCTCCGTTGCTACCGTCTCCTCCACCGTCTCCGCCCATCTGGACGTAGGTCGAGGGGACGATTGGAATCTTCGCCGTCTCGACGGCGAGCGACAGGCGGTTCATGACCTCCTGGATCAGCTGCAACTCAGGTCCGCCGTACGCACGCACCTGCTCTTCGATTGCGATGGCGCGACCGATACCGACACGCGCTTCCTTCTCGGCGTCAGCCTCGGCAATCATCTTGACTCGGTAGGCGTCTGCCTCACCGACCAGCTTGACGCACTGGGCATCGGCGTCGGCCATCACCTTGACCTTCTGGGCGTCGGCCTCGGCCATGAGCTTGACCTTCTGGGCGTCGCCGCCTGCGAGGAGTTTCACGCGCTCTGCATCGGCGCCGGCGAGCGTCTTGACGCGCTCGGCATCCTGAGTCGCACGCTGCAGTTCTGCGCGACCGGAGTTCTCCTGGACCTTGATGTTGATCTCCGACTGCGTGAGCATCGTCTGCTGCTCCGCGATGGCCGTGGCTTCTTTGAGCTCGCGCTCCTTGTCGGCTGCGATCTTCTGCTTCTCGAACGTCTCGAGCTTCTCGACCGCGATCTGGCGATCACGCAGCTGCGTGAGGATCTGCTCGATTCGATCGTCACCGGCCGGCGAACGCGGAGTACCGATCAACACCTCTTCGAGTTCGAGATTGTAGTGGGCGAACTTCTCCTTCATCTCGACGCTTGAACGCGCCTGGATGTCGGAGCGCTGCTGAATGAGTTCGATGAGTGTCTTGGTCTGACCGATATTCTTGAAGTACGCCGAGACCATCGGGTCGAGCGTCTGGTTGACCAGCATCTTGATGTCGCCAAAGCGCTGGATGACCAGGGGCGCCTTCATGTAATCGATGTGAATGACCACCGAAAGCGGCAGCGTCGGCTCGAACGCATCCTTGGTGATCAGCTCGATCTCCGAGAGATTCTCGTCGAAGTTGTGCTGCCCGGTCTCGGACTTGATCCACTTCAGGATGATGTTGGTGGTGGGAACCATGCTGATGGACCCGGCGTACGTGTTGAACGCGTACTTTCCCGGCATGAGCGACACGCTCCACACGCCGCGATTGCCCATGGCCACCAGTTCGCCGTGGCGATAATCCTCGCCCGACGTGTCCACGCCCTTGGGTCCGTAGTACGAGACCACGACGCCGGCGTAACCGACGGGGACGATGATCTTATTGATGAGCTCGACCGTCGCGAAGAGGCGGTTGATGAAGTACGTACCTTCCGTGAGCACCTGGTACTGACGGCCACGGAAACCGCCTCCCGCCAGAAACGCCTCGGGGTCCTGGAAGTTGTTGTGGTAGTTGGGATCGTCCTGCAGATCGCCTACGTTGGGGGCAATGATGTCACCCAGCGGGAGGGACGGACCGTCGTTGACGGTGATGATGCCGGTCTTGTCATCGGCGCCCTTGATGACGATCGGATTGAACCCGTCGACGTCGGAGAGATGCTTGACCATCATCTGGATCGCACTCTGATCTTCCGCCGCACCCATCGGCAGGTGGTAGAGCTGTGCCTCGGTGATGATGATGAACTGAGCGAGGTTGAAGGCGTAGGTTCCCTCTCGGAGAATCTGACGCTGTGGACCTCGCTGACCGCCGGCTTCCATGAACGCCTTGACGTCCTCGAAGGTGTTGCCCGGCACCACCTTGGCCAGGGTCTGACCCGGCTGGAGCGGAATGCCGTCTCGGGCGAAGATGTAGCCGATCTTTCCCTGCGAGATCGTTACAAGAGGCATGACGTGCACGCGGTACATGAGAGGCGTCCGGAAGTGAATGCCTCCTCGCAAGACGTTGGGCTGGTAGCCCGCTTCGCCGTGCAGCGAGATGATGGCATCCTTGAGCGAGCCCTTGGCGCTCCACCACTTTTCGACCACGGCGACCTTGTCGCTGCGAATGACTCTGAATCCAATCAGCCAGAGGAAGATGAAGAGCCCCGCCAGCCCCGCGGCAAGAAAGATGAGAGCCGCGATAACGGTACTGAACAGATCGATCAAGTTCTCCGCCCCCTCCGTACGTGTCGGCGCGAATGCGCCAACCACTGCCGTAGGACTCCACCATCACTTCTGCAATCGTCTGTCTCAAAATGACTGCGGCCGCCCCGATGCTTCGGGACGGCCGCAGAGACGATCGAATGATGGGGCCTACGCGGTCAGCGACTCCAGCGGCACGTACTCGAGGCCGTGAACGTCCGCGACCTCCTTGTAGGTGACCTTGCCGTCGATGACGTTGACGCCCTTGGCCAGCGCAGCGTCGTCTCTGACCGCCTGCTTCCAGCCCTTGTCGGCGATGGCGAGGCCGTAGCGAAGGGTCGCGTTGGTGAGCGCCATGGTCGAGGTGTTGGGGACGGCACCCGGCATGTTCGCGACGCCGTAGTGGAGTACGCCGTCGACGAAGTAGATTGGATCGGCGTGCGTGGTCGCGTGCGTGGTCTCGATACAACCGCCCTGATCGACGGAGACGTCCACGAGCACGGAGCCCTTCTTCATCTTAGGAAGCATGTCCTTGGTGATGAGGAACGGCGTCTTGGCGCCCGGCAGCAGAACCGCGCCGATGACGAGGTCGGCGGCGAAGACTTCCTGCTGGATGTTGTGCTTGCTGGAGTACACGGTGCGGATCCGGTTGCCCCAGATCTCATCGAGGTAGCGCAGGCGATCGAGGTTGACGTCCATGATCGTGACATCCGCGCCCATGCCCATCGCGACGTAGGCGGCGTTCGTGCCGACGACACCGCCGCCGAGAACAACGACCTTGGCCGGGCGCGTGCCGGGGACGCCGCCCATAAGCGTGCCGCGTCCGCCGAACGGCTTCTGCAGGTACGTGGCGCCGACCTGGGCTGCCATGCGACCGGCGACCTCAGACATGGGAGCCAGCAGCGGCAGCGAGCGGTTGGGGAGCTCGACGGTCTCATACGCGATGCAAACCGCCTTGGATCCGACGAGGCCCATGGTCTGCTCGTAGTCGGGGGCGAGGTGTAGGTAGGTGTAGAGGATCTGGCCGGGGCGAAGCTTGGCGATCTCGACCGCCTGAGGCTCCTTGACCTTGACGATCATGTCGGCCTTCGCGAAGACCTCATCGGCGGTGGCGACCATGGTGGCGCCAGCCTCAACGTACTCGGCATCGGCGAACGACGAACCCTCGCCAGCCGCATTCTCAACGAGAACGCTGTGGCCGTGCGCGACGAACTCCGCAACGCCCGCCGGCGTCATGCCGACGCGAAACTCGTTGTTCTTGATCTCCTTGGGGACTCCGACAATCACGTGCACACTCCCTTTCCAGATCGGTGACTCTTCACTGAGACGCGCCCGCCAAACCAGCATCAGACGGTGCGCACCGAGGCAAACCTCGACCAGTCTACTACGTGCGACGACGCATCACACGCACCGCCCGTTCGAGAATCGCCGCCGCCGGAACCGAGCCTCGCGCCGGGACATGATGACAGCACGGTAACGGCCGGAAAACGCTGCAGTCACACGCGGCGTGGTGGTGCGGGCATTGCGTTCAGGGTGTGCGATATACACACGCACACCACCCCGTGGAGGCGACCTCGCAACACATGGCCCTACCGAGACAGACTCATGCTATCCAGGTCGCCCGCACCGTTGTGAGAACCGCAGGTACCACGCTCGTCCGACCGACGGGGCGCCCCTTCTGGGCAGCCGGCGTACGTGTGCTTCTCGCGCTCTACGCGCCCCTATTGCTTGGGGTCGCCGTCAACAAGCCCCTCATCTTCGTGCCGGTGGGCGTTGGTGCCCTTGTGGGCGCGCTGGTCGACCCGGGTTGCTCGACCTCACGCCGAGCCTGGACCATCGGAGTCACGACCGTGCTGGCCGCTCTCGCGTTCGCCCTCGGCGATCTGGTCGGTCAGACGCCGCTCACCGCGATTCCCTACGTGGTAGCGGTCGTTTTCGCCTGTGGCCTCGCACCCGAGTTCGGTACCGCGGGTGTCCGCGGTTCGTTGTACGTGGGGACCTGCGCGCTGTTGGGAATCGCCTCGTCGGGCGTTGATCCCGGGTTCATCACCACTCCCGGGCTGCTCGCCGGCGGGCTGTGGGCCCTGCTCCTCGCAGTGGGACCGTTCCGGCAGAGTGGAGTCACTCGGTGTGGCGTGACACACAGAGCACAATCGCTGGTCGGCAACTTGCGGACACACCTCAGGCTCGACAGCGCGATCGCTCGTCACTCCGCCCGCATGGCGGTCACGGTGGGCTTGGCGCTCGCACTCTCCTTTGCACTACAGCGACCGATGGTCACGTGGATCGCGGGATCAGCTCTCGCCGTCCTCCATCCCCGGGTCACTGCACATGCGACACGCAGCATCCGGCTGCTGATCGGCACGCTTGTTGGTGGGCTTGGCGCCATCGCTCTGGCGCAGGCCCTCGGCCCGAGCGCGCTACTCATGGTCGCCCTCGCGCCTGCGATTTTCCTTGCCGTGAGCGTGCGTTCAGTTGACTACGTGGCGTACACGGTGGCCTCTACTGCGTTCTTTCTGGCCCTCTCGGCGTTCACCACGCACATGGGATGGAGTCTGCTCGATGCGCGTCTCGCCGACGCCGCCTTGGGTGTCGTATTGGCGCTGCTGGTCAGCAGGCTTTCGATGCCGCCGCGTGAGCGCGAGCGGCTGATCAAGGAGATGGAAGCGCGCTAGAGGCATGTATGCGGCGGGCAGGTCACTCGCTGCTAGGCATCACGATCATGCGCGATGCGGGCCGCGACCTCGCCGGCAGCGAATGCCGCAGCGAAGAACGACGGGTCGTCGAGCGGCCCGCGCCCCATGGTGGTGACCTGGATTCCGCGCAAATCGGGAGTGATGGCCGCGGCATCCGCACGAGTGTGTCGATCCCACACGCCAGAGGACTCCAGTGCGTGTTCGACCTGCTCGGCGTATTCCTGCGGGAGTCCGGGCACCGCCACGCGAACCGGCGCGAGTGCTATCTGCGTCAGCGCGGCAAGGGTGTGGTGTGAGACCACGCGGTGCCGCGACCGCGCGTCGGCGAAGGACAAGCGCAGGACCGAGATCGGCGTGCCCCCCAGCGAGACGACGGAGTTGAGCGCTTCGCCTTGAGCCACGCCTCCGTGCCCGAACGGGGTTGCGGTGCCGACAACACCAGGACCGATGGCGACGATTGCGACGTCTGCCCGGGCCACGTGGCGAGCAGCCAGTAGTCCGGAGTGAAGGTTGACCGCTTCGTACTCGCCTCCAAACGCCTGTCCGCACGACACGGTCGTGTCGAGCAGGCCTTCTCGGCGGGAGGCGCGGATGACATCTGAAAGCGGAAGCGCGAGCGCAGCCTCGTCGGTCATGCAGTAGGCGACTTTGAGGTTGGGGTCGGCGCCTTTGACGGACGCGGCCACGAGCGGGACCTGGCTGTGCAAGCCACAGCACACGACCGGCATACCGCCAAGGCTCGTGGCGGCGCGCATGGTCTCGTGGTGCTGGCTCTCCTGCGATTCGACCGAGACGACGTCGACCTGCAGGGGCGTGTAGCGGAGTTTCATGATGTGTCCGCCACTGGCCGAGTCGAACACCACGCCCGAGGCTTCCCCGCGAGCCACGACAAAGTGGAGGCCGCCGGTGCCGAGAGCGAGATCGACCGCGGTGGTGTTGAGCAGCACGCGGTCAGCGACGCTGCATGCCCCGCAGAGTGCCGGGTAGCAGACGGCGCGACCCTCGGTGCCATCGTCGAGTGCGACGGTGAGGTTTTGGGCGTCCGCCGAGGATGAGTTGTCGGCGGTAACCGTGGCCCAAACGAGTCTCATGCCGACGCCTCGGCGGACATGAGTGCGACCGTCTCCTCGACGATGCGCGTGATGGCCTCCAGATCCGCGATAGCGAGTTGTTCCTGGACGCCGTGCACGCCCGACATGCCACATGCGAGCGCGAGCACGGGTACTCCAAGAGCCGCGAGCACGTTGGCGTCGGAACCGCCGCCGGTGCGGTAACAGCGCGACTCGACGCCGGCGTTCTTGCACGCCTCCGAGACCAGCAGAACCTCTGCCGAGTCCTCAGCATGGAGGAAGCCCTCGTAAGCGAGCTCCCATACGATCTCGACCTCTCCGCCGGCGGCGTCGGCGGCGGACTGCATGGCGGCGCTCATCGCCGCGCGAACCGACTCGACGCGCGGGCGGTCCAAAGAGCGGCACTCGCCGGTCAGATCGCAACGACCGGAGACGACGTTGGTCGCGGTGCCGCCTCTGATCGATCCGATGTTGGCCGTGGTGTCGGCGTCCAGACGTCCGAGTTGCATGCGCGTGATCGCGTCGGCAGCCATGGCGAGGGCGCTGATGCCCTGCTCGGGGCAGACACCTGCGTGACATGCTCGACCACGGAACTGCGCGGTGAACGTGTAGTGCGTGGGGGCAGCCACGACGATTCCGCCGGGCGTGCCCTCGGCGTCCAGCACCAGGCAGAGGTCACACGCGGTGTCTTCCACGCGTAGTGCCTTCGCGCCAACGAGGCCTATCTCCTCGAGCACGGTGAAGATCACGCGGAGCGAAGGACGTGGCGTGGCGCTCTCAGCCAGCCGGCGCACCGACTCGATGATGGCCGCAAGTCCCGAGCGATCGTCGGCACCCAGGACCGTGGGCCCGGCTGACGCGACGATTCCATCGACCACGACCGGATCGATGCCGCGACACGGCTCCACCACGTCGAGATGCGCACAAAGCGCCAGCGTTCTCGGAATGTTACCCGGCAACAGCGCGATCAGGTTGCCGGTATCGGAGCCCGTCGTTGCCGCGCTGTCGTCGAACCAGACCTCGCATCCTGCTGCACGCAGCGCGTCAGCGCAGTACTGCGCGGTCGCGGCTTCTTGGCCCGGTGGGGCGTCGATGCGGACCAGCTCCAGAAAGGTCTCGAGCAACCGCGCGTCACTCACCTCAGACCTCGCGAGCCTTCATGTACAGCTTCGCCGCACCGATGAAGTCGCGGAACAGCGGTGCCGGGCGGGTTGGACGGCTCTTGAACTCAGGGTGACCCTGATTGCCGAGGAACCACGGGTGGTTCGGCAGCTCGATCATCTCGACCAGCTTGCCGTCGGGCGACAGGCCCGAGATGACCATACCGGCCTCGGTGAGCTGCTCGCGGTATGCGTTGTTGACCTCGAAGCGATGGCGATGCCGCTCGTAGATGAGGTCCTCGCCGTACGCGGTGTGACCCTTGGTACCCGGAATCACCTTGCAGGGGTACGTGCCAAGGCGCATCGTGCCGCCCATGTCTTCGACTCCCTGCTGGTCGCGCATCAGGTCGATGACGGGGTGCTCGGTCACCGGATCGAACTCGGCGGAGTTTGCGCCCGGCAGGCCTGCCACGTGGCGCGCGAACTCAGCGACCGCGACCTGCATGCCCAGACAGATGCCGAAGTACGGCACCAGGTTCTCGCGGGCGAAGCAGGCAGCGCGGATCTTGCCTTCGATGCCGCGGATCCCAAAGCCTCCGGGAACCAGGATCCCGTCCATCTCGGAGAGTATCTGGTCGACCTCCTCGGGAGTGAGCGACTCTGCGTCGATCCAGCGGGTGTTGACCTTCACGTTGTGGAAGATGCCCGCGTGGTCGAGCGCCTCGTTGACCGAGAGGTAGGCGTCGGGCAGCTGTACGTACTTGCCGACGAGCGCGATGTTGACCTCGTCGGACAGTGACGCCGAGTGCGCGACGAACGCGTCCCACTCAGTCATGTCCGGCTCGCCACACGTGAGCTCGAGACGCTCGATGACCATCTCGTCGAAGCGCTGAGCGCGAAGATTGTCAGGCACGTCGTAGATGCTTCGCGCGTCGATTGCCGAGACGACGGCCTTGGGATCGACGTCGCAGAACAGCCCGATCTTGCGGCGGATGCCGACATCGATGGGGCGGTCACTGCGACAGACGATGAAGTCGGGCGTGATTCCGATCGAGCGCAGCTCCTTGACGGAGTGCTGCGTCGGCTTGGTCTTGAGTTCGCTCGAGGCGGCGATCCACGGTACGAGCGTCACATGGATGTAGATGACGTTGTCGCGGCCCTTGTCCTTGCGCATCTGGCGGATGGCCTCGAGGAACGGAAGGGATTCGATGTCGCCCACCGTACCGCCGACCTCGGTGATGATGACGTCAGGCTGGGTCTGCTCGGCGAGGCGGTTGATGCGGTCCTTGATCTCATTGGTGACGTGCGGGATGACCTGCACGGTACCGCCGAGGAAGTCGCCGCGACGCTCGCGGCTGATGAGCGTCTGGTAGACGGAGCCGGCCGTCACGTTGCAGTCGCGGGTCAGAGACTCGTCGATGAAGCGCTCGTAGTGACCGAGGTCGAGGTCGGTCTCGGCGCCGTCGTCGGTCACGAAAACCTCGCCGTGCTGGAAGGGGCTCATGGTGCCGGGGTCGACGTTGAGATACGGGTCGAGCTTCTGGATCGTCACCTTGAGGCC
>JBBRWO010000035.1:0-17717 GCA_038249135.1 Coriobacteriia bacterium | reverse complement strand
GCGGTCGTGATCTCCACCGTGGGCGGGACCGCGTAGCCAGCACCCGGGCTGGTCACGGTGACACCTGAGATGGAGCCCGTCTTCGGGTCGACGGATGCCGTAGCTTCCGCGCCCGTGCCTGGGTCGGTGATGGTCGGCGTGACGTCGGCTGCAAAGGAGTAGGTGCGGTCGTGGGAGAAGTCCGGGTAGTTCGAGGCACCGAGCTTGACCGTGCTGTCCTTGGCCGGCGCGACGTTGGAGGCCAGCATCGGGTCACCGCTTGCCGGCGTGCTCAAGGTGTCGCCGTTAGCGAGGACGTCGGTGTCTACCGGAACCCCCTGGCCGTAAAAACCGATCACGTCGTTCTTCTGCACTGTCACCGCCGGCACGGAATAGGTCTCGACCTCTCCGGTGTCCACGGTCGGCATCGGCACTTTCAGCTCGTCGCTGGCGTAGACGACGGTGTACTCGCCCGCGGTGCCGGTGGGCCGCAGCACCAGCGCGTGGAAGAGATTCCCCGCCGAGGTGGTCGGGCTCCCTCCAGCGGTGCCCTGGTTCCAGCTCTGGAAGTCGTTCAGGGTGCCGTCGGGCAGTTTGGTGTGGTCGAGCACCACCAGCACCGGACCCAATTCACCCGTCGGCTTCGCGTAGTCGGTCGCGTACTTGCGCTCGGTCAGCGGGTTGCCAAAGAGGCCCGGTGTCGGGGTCCCGACGCTGATCTTGACCATCGCGTCCGCCAACGTCTGCGGGCTGTTCGCCCAGTTGGGGTAGGGGCCGAAATAGTGTGGCACCTTCGTCAGGTCGGTGGCGCTGGTGGGCACTGCGGCCGCTGCTTCATCGGGTCGGAAGAGGTTGCGCATCCCCGCCATGGGGCCGATACCACTGATCAGCAGTGCGAGCACCACGGAGAGCACGATGACCGCTTGTCCGGCCGAGCGACGCCTCGGCGCGTGGATAAACGGTGGGCGGGCAGATGATTGCATGGTGTTCTCCTAACAATCGGAGCGCGGGACTGCGGACTCTTAGTGACGAGGGTGCTCGCCCGATGCCCCAACCGGGCCATAAATGACATAAGTGTCATCTACCCGGAAACGTCGGTGGCGTTGCCAGATTCCCGCAGGTCGCAAACCTCCGAGAACTGAACTAGGTCTGTTCCCGAAGCGAAAGGCCGCGGATCTCGGTGAGACCGGCGTCCACTGTTCTCCGTCCCCACGCCTTCGTTGCCGTGCTCTCCCCCGGGCTGGCTCGTGTCTCCGACGCAGGCTCGTGGCAACTCGGTGAGACCACAACAACGCGCTCCCACATCGGAAAGACGACCGCGCTCGAGGCTTGTCGCACCGCTCGCGGACCTTGTCATCGCAATGGCGGATGACTTACTCAGCCACGAGGACTTGTCGGCAATCTCATAAATCTCTCCTGCCGGTGAGGGCGCCTCAGGTGGGTGTGCCACGGAGCGCCTCGCTGCTATGTCCACTGCTATGCAGTCACTTCAGGACGCTGTGGATGAGGTGGCGGAGCGCACCGGGTTCTCCGGGGTGATTCGCCTCGACCGAGCGGGCGAGATGGAGTTCTCCGCGGCTTATGGGTTCGCCGACCGAGCCCACGGGGTCGTCAACACCGTCGAGACCCTGTTCGCGACCGCGAGTGGATCGAAGGGGCTCACGGCGCTGGCGGTCATGGGTCTGGTCGAGCGTGGGACGCTCGAGCTAGCCACCCCTGCCCGTTCATTGCTCGGGGAAGACCTGCCCCTGATCTCCGCTGAGGTATCGATCGAGCATTTGCTGGCACACCGGTCCGGGATGGGCGACTCCCTCGACGAGGAAGCCATCGACAGCATCAGCGACTCCGTGATGGCAGCACCGGTGCACGAACTTACGACGACCGAGCAATTCCTGCCGCTTCTGGGTGGGCACGAGACCGTGTTCCCCGCCGGCGAGCGGTTCCAATACAACAACGGCGGCTACGTCGTGCTCGCCTTGCTCGCCGAACGGGCCGCCGGCATGAATTTCCAGCAGCTGGTTCGCACGCTGGTGTGCAAGCCTGCGGGCATGCTGGACACAGCGTTCCTGCGCTCCGATGAACTCCCTGGGCGTGCCGCCTATGGCTACCTCTTCGTTGACGGCCTGAGAACGAACGTATTTCACCTGCCCGTGCTCGGCAATGGCGACGGCGGCGTTTACTCGACCGCAGCCGACCTCAGCGTCTTTTGGGACTCGTTCTTTGCTGGACGGATCGTCCCGCCGGTGGGGGTCGCCGAAATGGTGCGACCTCGGAGCGACTGGCCGCAGGAGTCCAAGCGCTTTGGCCTCGGGTTCTATGTGCGCCCCACCGGCGACGGAGTCCAATGAGAAGAGCACGATGCGGGCGTGTCCTTCTCAAGCAGACACCAGCCCTGGTCCGGAATCACCTATTCAGTCATCTCGAACTGGTCAGAGGGGGACTGGCCGAATATGGGGCATCGAGTACGGCACTAGATTCACTTGCGGAGCGTGAGTCTTGCTCTTCGGTCCGCCGGGTACGCGGACTTTAACCGTGTCGATGCGGAGGCAGTCATCCTGATTCAACGGTTGGTTACGAGACCAATCGCCGAGTCGAAGGCCGCGCCAGCACCCATCAAGGAGTCCGTGATTACCCACTTGCTGGTCATCCAGGCGAAGGGGCAGACCGGGTCGAAGTAGAAGTTGATGTCCGCGTCCATTCGTCCACCCTAGATGACACGTGTCAGATACACAGGAGTCTTCGAGAGCCTCGCGAGTCAACCCGACTACCGGAGCCCAACGCCGTGGAATTGCAGATTCCCCCAAGTGATTGGTGTCGGACGCAGCAGTTTACTGGGGCAACCGCAGCAGTCCCTGCACGCGTAGTAAACGGTGAGTTCATCAAATAGGGTTCATCGCGCGAATATAGGAAACCCTGGTCAAACTATGTTTCATCGAATTTGAGCGAGACTAAGATCTAAGACCCATTGGTGGATCATCGAATCTCGACCCATTTGTGATGGTCCACCACGACGGCGGCGCCAAAATGGCCGAGGCAATTGTCGGGTGAAGCACGAATCGCTCCATTCTCGACCCGACACACAGCGTCGTGAATGCCCAGTCAAGAGAGATCACCCTGATCCGGGAGAAGCTCGTAGCACGCGGCTAATGCCCCACGTGATCGGGGCAAAAGCCCAGCAACGCGAGCTAACGTCGCACCGGAAGCCGCGTTCGGTGTGGCTTCGTATTTTTGCCCGGGAAGGCCTTCTCATGCCAGAGCACACCGTCATTGGTCTCCGCATCTCTACCTCCGTGCTTGTCATCGGCACCGGCGGTTCGGGTCTGCGGGCCGCTATCGAGCTGTCCGAGCGCGGAGTTGACGTACTTGCCGTCGGTAAGCGCCCTAAGAACGACGCGCACACGTCGCTGGCGGCGGGCGGGATCAACGCAGCCTTGGCCACGATGGACTCCGAAGACAGCTGGCAGCAGCACGCAGCAGACACCATCCAGGAGAGCTACTTTCTCGCCAATCCATACACGGCCGAGATTGTGACGAAGAACGCTGGCCGCGGCATCCAGGACCTCGAGCGATGGGGCATGCCGTTCGCGCGCGAGAGTGACGGGCGGATCAGCCAGCGTTATTTCGGCGCCCATAAGTACCGTCGCACCGCTTTCGCGGGGGACTATACGGGTCTCGAAATCCAACGCACCCTGGTCGCCCGGGCCGCCCTGCTTGAGGTGCCCATCCTCGATTCGGTGTACATCACCCGCATCCTGGTGCGTGACAACGTGGTGTTCGGTGCCTATGGCTTCGACCTGCGCGACGGCAGCCGGGTGACGATCATCGCCGACGCAGTCATCATTGCTGCTGGAGGACACAACCGCATCTGGCGTCGCACATCCAGCCGCCGGGACGAGAACACGGGCGACTCGTTCAAGTTGGCGGTGGATGCCGGCGGCCGGCTGCGCGACGCCGAGCTGGTTCAGTTCCACCCGAGTGGCATCCTCGAACCAGAGAATGCCGCGGGTACCCTGATCAGCGAGGCTGCCAGAGGCGAGGGCGGGGTTCTGCGGAACGCGCTCGGCGAGCGGTTCATGTCCAACTACGACCCCGAGCGCATGGAATTGTCCACCCGCGACAGGGTCGCCCTTGCCGCGTACACCGAGATCAAGGAGGGGCGCGGCACAGCGAAGGGCGGCGTGTTGCTCGACATTTCCCACCTGCCCCGCGAGACGATCATGACGCGCCTGCCCCGCGTCTACCAAACCATGCTCGAATTGCAGGTACTGGACGTCACCACCACCGCCATCGAGATCGCCCCGACCGCGCACTACTCAATGGGCGGCGTGTGGGTGCGACCGGATGACCACTCCACGGATGTCGTCGGGATGTACGCCATCGGCGAGGCATCCAGCGGGCTGCACGGGGCCAATCGACTCGGTGGCAACTCGCTCATCGAGCTGCTCGTCTTCGGCCGGATTGTCGGTCAGGCTGCGGCCGAGTACAGCGCGGGGATCATCTCCCAGCATCGATCACAGGACGCGGTCGACGCGGCCGAGCTGGAGGTGACCGACACTCTTGCTTCGGACGGACAGGAGAATGTGCGGGCGTTGCAGCGCGACATCCGCAACACTATGACGGATTTCGGCGGAGTGGTGCGCAACGAGGCGGGGCTGTTGGAGGGGCTGCGCCAGTTGGACGACCTAGACGATCGCCAGAGCCGAATCGGCGTGCATCCGGATGTCGCGGGCTTCTCCGGCCTCGCGCATGCCTTCGACCTGCGCGCCTCCCTCATGGCCGCGCGAGCAACTCTCGCCTGCGCTCTGGAGCGTCGGGAAAGCCGCGGTGCCCATAACCGCAGTGACTACCCTGACCTGGACCCCGCCTTGCAGGTGAACCTGGTGTGGTCAGCCGATGGGTCGATCGCGCACGAGCAGATCCCGCCGGTGCGAGCCGAGATCGCCGCGCTCATGGAAGATGTGACTCAGGCCGGCAAGTTGCTCGAATAGCAGGAAGCAAGGCGGGACAGCCGCCATCACGACGTGTGCGCACCCCGCTCTGATTTTCAGCCAGTCGAGCTGAAGCCGCTGCCGGTTTCCAGCAGCCGACCGAGGCGCTCGAAGTTGCGGTCGAGATTGTGTTGTGTGCTGCGGGCCATCATCGGTTGCAGCAGCCGCATGAACCCGGTCGGATGGCCGGTGACGGTGAACTCCACCCGGGTCTGCGCCACGTCACCGGTCAGGGTGAACTGCAGTGTGGTCGGCAGCGGCCCGGACACGCTCTCGATCGTCATTCGCCCCGGCACGTCGTGATCCGTGACGACCCAGGTATAGGTGTATTCGCGGCCCATCGAGCGGAGCCGGGTGCGCACTGTGGTCCCCACGGTGATGGGTGGGGCAGAGGTGATTTCCTCACTGATCACAGTGTCGTCCCACTGCGGACGGTTGCGGGCGTCCTCGACGAAAGCGAAGACCTCGGTGATCGGCCGGCGTACCTGGATGTCGGCGGTGGCAGTGAACATGGCTGGCTCCTTTTCGGTGGTGGGTGCGTTGCGAACGATCCGGGCGGCGGCGATGTCGCTCTCACACCACCGACCGTGGCCTGATGGGATTCACCCGCCCCGGAGGAGCCAGTCATTGTCGGGGTTCCTGCCACCCTCGGGGTCTGGTGCATCCGAAGCTGGCGAGGACGTACTCTGGTCCTTCACTCGCACTCGAGCCGGCAATGCTTGCCCCCGAAACAGCGGGACTGTGACAACTGGTCCACGCTCGTTCTCCTGGATGCCCTCGTCCGAGTCCACGATCATCTTGCCTACTTTCCGCGCGCTAACCGTCGGCGTCCAGCTGTGCACTTGATTCGGACGCACAAAGTGCTTTCAACCCGAACAACCGCCACACCCAGCGTGGTGGACCTGCTGGCCACGGAGCGACGTCGGTCATCTCTACGGCTGAGTTTACGCCCGCTGTTCAGCAGGCTGTGATGGTCAATTCGGTTCACGTGCGGGCACCCGTTCGGGTCGAAAAGTGCTTTCGATCGCGCTCTCGATGTTGCGGGACATACCGCCCGATGATCGTCCCGATCCGCGGGCGTGCTGGGGGCGACGACTTTCATTCCGGGCACGAAGGCGTAGTACAGCTCGATATTCTGAGAGTGCGTTTTCGCGTGGACTAAAGCCCCGCACTGCCTCCCGAACTGCGTGCCACACTGCAGCCGGGTGAACTTTTGTCGCCGTTGCCTCGTTCTCCGAGTGAGACCTCCAATGGATGAGGTCAGGACGGGAACTGGTGAAGCACATGACCGACAACAGCCAAGGCCTTCTCCGGGTCATGCGAATTCTCAGCGCGATCGTCCTCATTGCGGCGGGCGGTATTCATCTGTTTCTCGTCTTTGACGGCACCGGAGGAGTGCTCGGAGTGCTCTTCGTATTGAATGCAGTCGCGGGCATCATCCTGGGGGTCGCAATGCTCGCCCTGCGCGGAAGACTGCTGGAGCTCGCGTCGGGTCTGAGCCTGCTGTTTATCATCGCGAGTTTTCTCTCACTTGCGCTCGCGTTGACCGTTGGACTATTTGGTATCACCGTGACGTGGAGCTTCACTCTTGTTCCGCAGACGTTCGTGATCGAAGGCATCGGCATTCTTGTGCTCGCCGCCACCTCCGCTCTCGCGTTGCGCGCCCGGCGGACGACGTGATTCTGCCGCTCGCTTAGCCACTAACCACACGACGTCTCGACCGAAAGATTCGATGAGAAGCGCCAGCGCAATCGCGACGAACACCGCGTCGACCACGGGCAGCAACCCGGTGATAGCGACCGTCAACGCTATGCCTTGCACGGCCGTCACGACCTTGCGCCAGAAGCGGAATGGAAGCTGTCGACATAACCAGGGAAAGATCCATCCGGCGACGACGAATGCATACCGCATGAGTCCGATGGCCAGCACCCACATGCCTAGGGCCTGCGAGACGTAGGCGCTCAGCACGAGCAGCAGGAAGGCGTCGACCTCCATGTCAAACTGCGCACCAAGCTCGCTCGCAGAGTTCGTGCGCCGGGCGACCCAGCCGTCGACCGCATCGAGGAGGAGGGTCGGCACGACCAGAGCAAGCACAATCCAGACCGGCATCGGCGCGAAGAACGACGCAACGACGATCCCGCTGATCACCCCGACTAGAGATGACCGCACCGCCGTCACGACGTTCGCCTGCCCGAATCGGGTGACGCGTCGTTTCCTCAGACCATGCACGAGCACGATGTTCGAGGCCGCGAGGTAGCTGAGCGCCGCAAGCCAACCGACTGCCGCAATCCACGACGAGAACAACCGCGTCGCGGCAGCCCCGAGCAGGCTTACGACAATCGCGCCACCAACGGCGATAAAGATCGGTACGAATTGAACTCTAGTCATCCCTGTCTCGTTCTTATGGTGATTCACCTTTTTACTAGTACCACGTCCGCTGTGACACCAGAGTTCACGTGAGGGAGGGAATGTGCTCCAAGCCACCGCGTTCTGGATCGAGGAACCGGGAGTAGGCCTTCTGCGTCACGAGCAGCTCCCACGTGTGGGCGAGGGTGACGTGTTGGTGAGAACTCTGTACACGGGCGTGAGTCGCGGTACGGAAGCGTCTGTCTTTGGCGGGCACGTGCCGGTCAGTGAACGCGAACGGATGCGCGCTCCGTTCCAGACGGGCGACTTCCCCGGACCGGTCAAGTACGGCTATCTCAATATCGGGGTCGTTGGCAGGGGGCCCGAATCACTCGTGGGAACGACTGTCTTCACGCTCTATCCTCATCAGTCGGCATTTGTCGTGCCCGCAGGCGCTGTCACGCCCGTTCCCCGCGACATACCGGCGCGGCGTGCCGTTCTTGCGGGCGCCGTCGAAACGGCCATCAACGTGCTCTGGGATGCCGCACCGATGGTCGGCGACCGAATCTCAGTCGTCGGCGCGGGGATGATCGGATGCTGCGTGGCACGACTCGCACGCGGCATCCCGGGGGTCTCCGTCACTCTCGTCGACGTCGACCCAGCGCGAGAAGTCGTAGCCGATCAACTCGGCGTGAGCTTCTCGGATGTGGCAGCTGCACCGCAAGATCAAGACATCGTGATCAACACGAGCGGCTCGGGCACAGGGCTGCAACTTGCTCTCGAGACAGTAGTGACCGACGGTACGGTAATCGAGGCGAGTTGGTATGGAGATCGCCCGGCAACGCTGATGCTCGGCGCCGATTTCCACTCGAGGCGATTGACGATTCGGTCCAGTCAGGTCGGCGCTGTTGCCTCGGGGCGGCGGGGAACCCGGACTACTCGCGAACGACTCGTACTGGCCCTCAAACTCCTCCGCGACCCCGCCTTCGACGCCGTGCTCACGGGCGAATCCTCGTGGCGCACTCTGCCTGAGGTGATGAAGAGCCTCGCCGACGGATCGCGAAATGACCTGTGCCACACGATCGACTGGAGAGATGCCGAATGACGTTCACGGTAACCGTGCGGGACCACATGATGATCGCCCATAGCTTTGCTGGCGAATTCTTTGGCCCTGCGCAGCGGCTCCACGGGGCAACGTTCATCGTCGATGCTACGTTTTGCGCCGCAGGTCTCGATGCTTCAGGTGTCGTTATCGATATCGGTCGAGCGGCGGAGATCCTCGGCGAGATCACGGGATCGCTCACCTATCGCAACCTTGATGAGGAGCCCGACTTTCAGGGCAGGAACACGACTACCGAAGTGCTCTGCCAAGTGATCGCTGACCGACTTGCAGAACGCGTGCACGATGGAAGTCTCGCGGCCGGCCAGCAGGTGCAATCTCTCTCAGTCACGCTGCATGAATCCCACATCGCATGGGCGAGCTACTCGAGGTCAGTGTGAGCGCAGCGGCGGAAAGGACGGTGCATTTCGTTGTCCCCGGTGCGATCGACGACCCGGACAGAGTGAGCGGTGGCAACGTCTATGACCGGCACGTGCGCGACGGGCTTCGGAATGCCGGATGGGCCGTTCGGATGGTCTTGATCGCGGAGGGGAGCGGGCCGCTCGTGACGCTGTCGTTGTCAGAGCTGCCCGACGGTGCCCTCGTCATCATCGATGGACTCATCGCCGTGCGTGAATCGGGCACGTTGGCAGCGCAGTCGACCAGGCTCCGGATGATCGTGCTTGCACACATGGTCGCGAGTCTTACATCGGGGCTATCTGCGGACGGGACTCACCGCGCCGATCTAGCCGATCGTGAGGGAGTTGCTCTGAAATCAGCAGACCGTGTCATCGCGACGAGCGGATGGACTCGCTCAGAGCTCATTGCACGCTCCCTCGTGCAACCTCACGGTGTTGTCACCGCCCACCCGGGAACTGATCCAGCACCGGCAACGGTCGCTTCACGAGCCGGCGGGCGACTGATATGCGTTGGAGTTGTCGCACCACATAAAGGTCAAGATGTTCTCGTTCGTACTCTGGCGCGCCTCAAGGAGGTAGGTGATTGGACATGCACCTTCGTGGGATCCCTCAGCACGGCGCCGGATTTTGTGGCCGATCTGAAGCAGACCGTTCACATCGAGCAATTGGCGACGAGAGTGAGTTTCGCTGGCACCCTCGCGGGGCGGGCACTGGATGCGGCATACGGCCGGGCGGACCTCGTCGTTGCGCCGTCGCGCACTGAGAGCTTCGGCATGGTGGTTGCCGAGGCGTTGGCGCGGGGCATCCCTGTGGTCGCGTCCCGCGTTGGCGGCATACCCGAGGCGTTGTCACGTAGTGGTGCGGGAATTTTGGTTCCTGCAGACGACCCCGCGGCACTCGAAACGGTCCTGCGCGAATGGTGGGCGAGTCCGTCCCTTCGAACCGAACTCACGACGGCAGCCGTGGAGGCCAGAGCCATCGTCAGATCATGGAGCTCCACAATCTCGACCATCGAATCGGTGCTCCAGGAAATCACACGCAGCAGAACGGCGGTGTCGGCATGACCGAAATCCTTGAGGTCAGCGGCGACTGGCTTGCCCTCCGCGAGCCAGAGGACGCGGCCGCTCGCTCACTCGACCTCGCGCTCGTCGCCGCCGAACTGCTTGCCGATGGCCCGATCGTTGTGCACGACCTCGGCAGCGGGACCGGTTCGATGATGCGGTGGCTTGCTCCTGTTCTCCCGGGACCTCAGACCTGGTTTCTCCACGACTGGAGTGCACAACTGACCGAAATGGCCATCAATCACCTGCGTCCGGCGGACCGCGACAACGCCCAAATCTCGGTCTTCGGCCGCACCGGGAATCTCGCTGATCTGAGCCCGGACGATCTGGCTGGCGCGTCTCTCGTGACAGCGTCCGCACTTCTCGACGTGCTGACCTCAGAAGAGATCCACACCATTGTCGGCGCGTGCGTAGCAGCCCACACTCCCGCACTTCTTTCGCTCAGCGTGACCGGTGGCGTGCAGCTCAACCCGCGGGACGAGCGCGACACGGCGTTCGGGAACGCCTTCAACGCGCATCAGGTGCGCCACGCGAACGGACGACGACAGTCGGGTCGGTATGCTCCGCCGATCGCTTGCGAACTCTTCGAAGAAGCCGGCTGGCACGTGCGCCAGGCCACCACGCTGTGGCGGCTCGACCAACGCCAGCCTGGTCTACTGAGCGAATGGTTCTGCGGTTGGGTCAATGCGGCCGTGGAACAGGAACCTCAGCTGCGCGCTGAAGCTGACCGCTACCGGCAGAGCCGCCTGGCACAGATCGAACTCGGCGAACTCAGTGCGCGCGTCGAGCATGTGGACCTTCTGGCGTGGCCGAGTCCATGACGCCGGCCGGATTCTTGAGGATGCGCGGAGCGCTGAGGACACGCTGGCTGCGCGTCACCGTTCGGCTCGTCGTCGGCCTCGCAGTGCTGATCACAGTGATTGCATACGTAGGAACCGGGCCGCTGCTCCACGGCATCCTGAGCATAGACGGGCGAACAATCGGAGCGGCGCTCGCGCTATCCGCAGTCGCGACGGCTGCCGCCGCGTGGCGCTGGCGCGTCATCGCCACTCGGCTCGGAGTCGAACTCTCCTGGGGAACTGCGATCGGCAGGTACTACCAGTCCCAATTCCTGAACACGGTCATCCCCGGCGGGATTGCTGGGGATGTGCACCGCGCCGTTTCAGAAGGCCAGAGCGCCGGCAGCGTCGCGCGCAATGCACGTGCGGTCGTGCTGGAACGCACCGCGGGTCAAGTAGTACAGATAGTGCTCTCGCTGATAGTTTGTGCCTTCGTCGGTGCGCAGCTTGGAGGGTATCTCCTCGCGCTGGGTGCGACCGGGCTCGGCGTTATCGGGCTCGGCACTATCGCGATTGGGCTGGCCGTGGCCAAATGGCCGCGCGCTCGCGCGGCCGTACTTCGGGAGATGCGAGAGCTTCGCGCGGGCATCGGATCGGTTCGGGCTTTGGCTCAGGTCGTGCTTGCGTCCGTCATCGTGGTCTCCTGTCACGTGGTGACCTTCGCCATTGCGACCGAGGCCAGCGGAGTGACCGTGCCATCCGGACAGCTGCTCGTCCTCGCCCTGCTGGCCCTGCTCGGTGCGTCGCTCCCGTTCAGCATCGGCGGATGGGGGCCCCGCGAGGGCGTTGCAGGCTGGGCTTTCGCGGTCGCCGGATTCGGCGCCCCTGCGGGGGTTGCGGCATCCGCACTGTTCGGTATTCTGACCATCATCGCCGTCGCGCCGGGCGCGGTTGTGACGCTGGTCTACGCCGCCCGGAGGCGCACGCCGACTCGATTCGACGCAAGGCCGGTGCTCATCACGACAGATCTGGAGACGACCCCGTGAGAGATATGCCATACGTCACTCTGAGCAGTGCGACCTCTCTCGACGGGTACCTCGACACGGCAGACCCGCCGCGCCTGACCCTCTCCAATGAGGCGGACTTCGACCGGGTCGACGGTGTGCGTGCGCGAAACGACGCGATTCTGGTTGGCGCACGCACCGTGCGGCGGGATAACCCTCGGCTACTGGTGCGTAGTCACACTCACCAGTCGCAGCGAGAGGCCGCGGGTTTGCCGCATTCGCCGTGGAAAGTGACGGTGACCGAGACGGGCAATCTCGATCCGCGCGCGGCATTCTTCGCGACCGGTGACACACCGAAACTCGTGTACTGCCCCACCTCGGTAGCGGCGCTCATCCGTCAACGTCTAGGGCACACCGCGCTGGTTGTCGGCCTTGGTGCGGGGGTCGCCATGACCGACCTCCTCGCTGACCTTGCGGATCGTGGCATTCGCGAGCTCATGGTCGAAGGTGGCGCGACCGTTCACACCCAGTTCCTGGCTGCGAACCTCGTCGATGAACTACATTTGGTCGTGGCACCACTGTTCGTGGGCGATTCCCGGGCTCCGCGCTTCGTGGGAGATGCCGTGTTCCCGTGGAACAGTGACCGGCGTGCAACTCTCGCCGACGTGCGGCAGATTGGCGATGTCGTGCTCCTGCGGTACGCACTCTCGGCTCGATTCGCCGCACACGATGCCGAGGGCCAGCAGCGCCCCACCGCGCCGCCGATCGCGGTCGGAATGTTGTGACTTCACCGCCGGCGACGTCCCCTGCGGTACTCAACCCCGACTCGCGGACCGATCGTTCGCGCGCGGTTCGGGCGACGGTGCGTTCCGTGAGCTCCGCCTTTATCGTCTTTTTCGGCGCGATCGCGCCCGGTCTCATCAGTTCCGGTTCAGCGCTCGCGCTCCTGCGAGTGCCGCTCGAAGCGCTCTGTGCGCTCGTGATTCTCGCCGTACTGCCCTGGGCTCCCGCCCGTCGGGTCGTCGCGAGCCTCGCTGCCATGATCTTCGTCATCACCATCCTCAGTGCCGCACTCAATCGAGGGTTCGTAGCCGCCATAGGTCGCCCGTTCAATGTCATGACCGGCTGGCCGGAATTGGTCAGTGCGTACGGCGTACTGAGCGACTCGACCGGACCGGCGGTCGCGGCCGTGATCGTTGGCCTGCTCGTGCTCGCCACTGCCGTGGTCGTTCTCGTGCTTACCCGGGCGCTGCTTCGGCTTGTTGCGGTCATCCATCACCACCCGCGCGCGACCCGGATCGGGGCTAGCGCCATCGCGGCAGGCTGGATCGTCCTGGCTCTTGTCGGCGCCCAAGTCGTCCCCGGGCAACCGGTCGCTGCAGCGGATACCGTCCGCATGACGATGACGAAAGCCGATCAGGTGACGACCGCGGTGGCAGATCGGGCAGCGTTTGGGCGTGCGGTCGCAACCGACGATTTCAAGAAGGTGCCAGCATCCGATCTTCTTGGCGGGCTGACGGGCAAAGACGTGATCATCGCGTTCATCGAAAGCTACGGCCAGGTCGCCCTGCAAAATACCGCTTTCTCGAAGGGCGTCAACGATGTGCTTCTGAAGGGAACCGCGGATCTCGCTACACACGGCTACTCGGAACGCAGCGCGTTTCTCACCTCCCCCACGTTCGGTGGAGTCAGCTGGCTTGCTCATTCCACCCTCCAAACCGGCCTGTGGATTGACACGCAACACAAGTACGATCAGGCGACCTCGGGGAATCGACTCACCCTGAGCGCAGCGTTCAAGAAGGCTGGCTGGCGCACCGTGAGCGTCGTGCCCTCCAACAATCGGCCCTGGTCGATCGGCGAATCGTTCTATGACTTCGATTTCATGGCCAACTCTCAGAACATGGGATATCAGGGCCCGAGATTCAGCTACGCGCGCATGCCAGACCAGTTCACGTGGGCCTACTTTCAGAAGAACGAACTCGCTCAACCACACCCGCCGGTCATGGCGGAGATCGATTTCGTGTCGTCGCACTCACCGTGGACTCCCCTGCCCCATGAGGTTCCCTGGAAATCCATCGGCGACGGCTCAATCTTTGACCCGCAGCCCGCTCAGGGACTTGCGCCGAGCGTCCTGCAGAGCGAACAGGACGTGCAGCTGCTCTACGGCCAATCCGTGCAGTACTCGATGAGTACGCTGTTCTCTTTCCTGACCACATACGACAACCCCAACCTGGTACTGGTCGTGCTTGGCGACCACCAGCCCGGTTCGGTGGTCAGCGGGGTAGACGCCAACCACGCTGTGCCCATCAGCATCATCTCCAAGGACCCCGCAGTTATCGACCGAATCTCGTCGTGGCGCTGGGACCCCGGGATGCTCCCCTCGCCGGATGCGCCGCTGTGGCGGATGGATGAATTCCGCGATCGTTTTCTCACGGCCTACCGGCGATAGGACCAAGCCTCAGAAGTCTTCGCGCAAGAGCGCGGAATCTCCACATGGCAACGGTTATCGGGCACCTGCACGGTGCGGGCGATCTCGGCGCCCGAGTGCCCGAGGCCGCGGCGAACATGCCTGACCCAGTCAAGCGCAACTTCACCGCCGCCCGGGGTGAAGTTCATCGGATACCTACCCGTTAGCTCTTTCATCCATTCCGCTGGTCGTCCATCCGACACCTCCATACTCAGCGCGTGTATCGAACCGTTTACGCGACCAAGACGAGGGCTCGACGTATCATCCTTCGCTAGATCGAAGGGTTTTACAACAGCCGCCGCCGGCACTCAGCGCTCGGTTATCGACGGCCCAACGAAGTCCACTATGGATATCAGCAGCCAGCCCTGGCAGCGTAGACGAAACCACTAAATCCGGTGTCCGTAATTCCCGCAGCAGCCCAGATAGCCACGTCACGTCCATACGTTGCTGGGAACTCGCGTCAGTCCCCGAGCAACGAGATCGATCACGGAATTGCATTTATCGTGCTTACTGACAACCTACCTGTCACCTTTCGCAACCCCAATGGCGTCAGAGTTCGTGCTCTTCCGTCGCCCCCAGCGGATGAACAATGTGAGAGCGACGACTATCCCAACCACGATGATCACGCTCAGAACCGTCCAGAAGTTCCACCAAAACAGAGAACCGAATCCCATACCAGCAACCCTTCGACTCACGGACAGCCCTCTGCCCTAGCCTGAGCCTACAACTGGCTGACCGGCAGGTGGAGCCCTGAAACGCTGGCGCCCAGCGGAGCAATGCGCCATCGGAATCAACGAGATCAGGTCCGGCGAGCGATGTTTCGGAGACGCGCATCCTCGTGGGCTCGGCTGGACTTGGTACGAATCCACCATGCTCGTCAACGATGCTCATTCCCCCATGAAGGGTCCTGAATATTGGGCGACCACGGTTGGGACCGCAGCTCTCGTCAGCGCCGCAGCGTTGGTTGCAGCGCGCGTGAGTCTTCTCATCGCCGGTCGTCCCGCACGGATCGTTTGCGCGGGTGCCGCCATCGCTCTAGTCGTCGCGACCATCCTGCAGCCGGGACTCAGCCTCAACACGCACACCCGCAGCGGGCTTGCTCGCCGTTGCGGGTGTGCGAGCCGCCTGTCCGCGGCGGGCGGCCCAACGCCGGCTAAGGATCGATCGATCGATCGCCGCCCGCAAGCCGGGCGGTCCGCGGGCGCATTATCAGGCCGTCACGACTAAGCGATTGAGATCGGACTTCGCTCTTGATCGGGTGCCCGCGGGGGAACGTCAGACGGGCAGCTGCGTCGCCTCTGTTCGCCAGACTGCGCGGAGGATCGCGATGGTGTCTTCGAGGGAGACGAGTGCGCCTTCGCTTGCTTCCGCGAGAGCGCGGGCGTGCTCAATGACTGCCTGTGGTGCTCGGGATGCGCCGGGGGCAACGCGGGTTCCCGCGGCGGTGCGGGTGACGATGAGTCCGTCGCGTTCCAGAGTCTTGTAGGCCTTTGCGGCGGTGGCTTGGGCGACGCCAACATCTCGAGCACTTTGTCGCACGGTCGGCAGGCGTTCGCCGTCTCCGAGTTGTCCGGAGCGGATCGCTCCGCGAAATAGTGCGTCGATTTCGTCCGCAGAGCTCGGCGTGGTCCCGGTCATCGACGTGATCCGACAGTCGATGCTTCGTGCTCGGGTGTTGCGGCGTGCGAGCGACGTGTCGCGAGTGCGGCACGGGCGGTGTCGACCGAAACTCGGAGTAGGAACGCGACCCCGCCGGCCTGGAGCGCATAGCCCAGCAGATTCATCGGCCGGGCGTTCGCGTCGTAACCCCCCGCAACGAAAATGCGTGGGGAAGACTGATCTCCGGAAACCCACTTCTCGTCCAGCCCGACAAGAGCCTGGCCGGAGGACCCGGTGTGCATCCAGACGGCTCCGAGCGTGGTGATGAGGCCACCGAGCAGGATGAACGTGAACAGTCGAGCGGTCAGCTCTCGTTCCGAGCGCACGCTGGAGGCGGTCGATCGGGCGAACAGAGGCCGGTTGGAATCCGTGTGCAGCACGGCGAAAAAGACGGCGCAGGCCAGTGCGAGCGCCACGAGTGTGGCGAGATGGTTCGGCCACCCTGCGCCGGACAGGTACCCATACCCACTGTTGAAGCTCATGTAGATCGGCAGGGCGGTGTAGTCGGGAACGTTGCCAAAGAATGGTCCGTCTTTAGGCGCGGTCGTCGCGATCGCAATCTGCCACACGGCAGTCAGTGCGAGCAGCGTGGGCGTGATTCCGGAGATCCAGAGCAAGGTGCGAGACGCAAACGCATGCCACGGGCGGCGGGGCACAATCATCCGCTCACCCGGCGCAGGAAGTGGAATCCGTCGAAGCGCGCTGGTGGTGGCCGCCACCACCAGCATCGCCGCGAATAGCGGCGCCGACCGACGCCACCAGCCATCAAACCCGGACGCGTCAAACCTAGACACGGCGATAGCGCTGACCATCGTCGCGACAACAACCACCAGCAAAGACCCTGCCACTCCCGCCCACACGAGAGTTGCCGTGCGCCGCCCGGACTGCGGAAGCGAAACGATCCGCCGCGGACGAACCCACGACAGCGCGAACAAGATCAGGCCTATGGTGATGGCCACCTCCAGCGGCAAAAGATCTTGAATGGCATGCACGAGGGGAAACAACATCTAAGCCTCCAGAAAATCAAAACCACACGCGAGGATCGCGGGTTTGTGCTGCACAGCTAGCACAAGATTGTGCTAGCGAAGCAGTGCAAGCTCCTGCGCGACGAATCATGCGCAACAGCCATGTCGATGTGTTGCGACAACCGGTTGAATCTGCCCCGCATGCGTCGGCGCAGATCATTAAGTTCGCTGTCGCCAACGGCATCACCGGGTCGATGGGATTGACCGGAATTTGCTGGGAGCATCAACGCAATGTCCGAGCTTCTTCGCGACCGTGAAAACCGAGTCCAATACCGCCGCGTCTGGCCGGCCCAGGCCCGAGCGGCTCGCGAGGTCGGGGCACGGATCGAGGACAGCTACAACCAACGACGGCGTCACTCCGTCAGGGTCTCGTAATGAATTGGTCATTGAACTCGAGGCTCAATGCGGATTGACTGATCTAGTCGATAGGAAACCATGTCTGCTGCGGTTGGTCCACTGGTTGAAGCACCTGGTGTGGCGCGCTCCTCTGCAGTCATGATCGCCGTTCTACGCTGCGGCGTCGCTCTCATGTGGATACAGAATGTCGCGTGGAAGGTGCCGCCGGATTTCGGCCGGGCGAACAACAACGGCCTGTACTTTTGGGCGAGCCAGGCGGTCGAGCATCCGGTTCTCGCCCCCTACTCGGCGTTTGTCGATGGTGTCGTGCTGCCAAACATTGAGGTCTTCGGATGGTTTACTCTCCTTGTCGAGGGTGGGCTGGGCGCCTTTCTGCTCATTGGTCTCGCAACTCGGTTTTGGGCCGTCGTCGGCTTGGGCCAGACACTGGCCATCACCCTCTCGGTGCTGTTTGCGCCCAATGAGTGGCACTGGTCTTACTACCTGATGGGGCTTGCGCACCTTGCGATCTTTGCAACGGCAGCCGGGCGCTGT
>JBBRWO010000034.1:0-18334 GCA_038249135.1 Coriobacteriia bacterium | reverse complement strand
TGGGCATCCAAACCCCACTCCCCAACGTCCCCTCAATCGCGCTTGGAGCGGCCAACGTGAGCCCCCTGGAGATGGCCTCGGCATACGGGACGCTCGCTACAGGTGGAGAGCATTTCCCGCCGATCACCATCACCAAGGTCAACGACCGTAATAATGTCGTGATCTTCAAGGTCAAGCCTCGCGGCACGCGGGTGTTGAAGCCGGAAGTTGCCAGAGCCGTCACTGACGTCCTTAAGGGCGTCATCAGCGGCGGAACCGCGAGGCGTGCGAATATCGGCAGGCCCGCAGCCGGCAAGACCGGCACGAGCCAGAACTACCGCGACGTCTGGTTCGTTGGATACACACCACAACTCGTGACCTCTGTGTGGGTCGGGCACATGACGGAGCGCCCCGTCTACGTGAACGGATCTCACGCGTTTGGCGGAACCGTCGCCGCACCGATCTGGGCATCCTACATGAAGCGGGCACTGGCCGAGGAGAAGAAGCTGGACTTCCCGCGTGCCGGCAAGCCCACCTACAACCCCTCCAAGTTCCACATCCCTGTGAGCAAGCCACCGAGTGTCACGGGCATGAGCCTCAGCAGCGCAAGTGCCAAACTCAAAGGGTATGGATTCACGGTCCAGTACGCGTGGTCCACGAAACCCAAGGATACCGTCCTCAGCCAGTCGTTCAAGAACGGCAAGCTCGAGCTCGTGGTGTCCAAGGGTCCGGAACCGGTCAAACCCAAGCCGCCGGTGGTCGTTCCACCGCCCGGAGGCGGCGACACCACTACAACGCCCATACCATAGGCGATCGCGGTATGCCACACAGAAAGGGCCACCCCCTCGGGTGGCCCTTTCTGTCGCTGCACAGCCCGCACGCGAACGGCATGTGGCTACGAGCGTTTGAATCGAACCATCCCCGAGGTACAGTAGATTGCAATGGATCCAGCTGCCTCGATGCGATCGAGCACGAGGTTCATTCCAAGCACATCACTCGAAATATGCCCAGCAATGACAAGGTTCAGTTTCAGCTCCTCGGCGCGCTTCTTGTGCTCCTCCGAGTAGTGCATGCCGACGAGCGTTCCCACACCCGCGGCGGAGAGGCGATTCAGCGCGTCGGTGGGGCCCTCGGTGCCGCCGGTCATGTCGACGACGATTCTGCCGGGACGTGCCGAGCCGGCACCGGAGATGAGCGTGGGACCGTAGCCCTTCTTGGCAGCGTCGCCGTATTCAGGGATGGTGCGCAGCGCCTTGACCAGAGCGTCGAGCGTCTCGGGCTTCTCGGCGTCGATGAACTGCTGGACGAAGCGCTGAACGGAGTTGTCGGCGGGCGTGTGACACGACAGCGACGCGAGGCCGAGCAGCCGAGCAGCATCGATCGCGCGGTAGTGGTTCACCGGCATGATGCGTCGGCGGATCTCCTCGGCACGCGGGCCGATGAGGGCGTCGCCCGCAGCGATCGAGACGCCCTGGTTCGACCAGAGATCAGCTTGCATGTACATGACCTCGTGGAGGTTCGCGTAGCCGGGGCCTTCCGGGTGATGCGCGAAGACCAGGTCGATGGGCTCACCCTTCTCGCGAAGACGGTCGGCAAGGAGGACTTCTGCGGCCTCCATGTCGATGCCGACCAGCAGGCCACGAATCTCGGCGTCGGGGTCACCTTCGCAGATCCTGGTGTCGGCGTAGGGATTGGTCAGCTTCTCGGCGTCGAAGAACGGCTTGTCCGTCTCGTCGAGCGCGTCAAACGCCTTGGCGTTGGCCGCAAGCACTCGCTCGAGCTCGGCGGAGTCACGTGCGTCGGCCTCCTTGCCGGCAGCGACACATGTGTCGTAGATGTGCTGGAGCTTCACAGTCTGTACCCTTCTCCTTGGTCCACAATGAGCGATTCAAGCGCGTCGTCGCCGTCACTATGCGCGACGCGACTCAGATGTTGCATGAGTGATGCATGATGTCATCGTATCGTACGATGCACATCCCGTAGCGTGACAACGGTTGCAGCGAAGGGCCTAACAGACCATGTCAGCACAGCTCGAGCGTCGTAGCGGCATCGACAGGCGGCAGGAACGCCACTTCCGGTTCCACAACCGACGAGGCGGTTTCGATCGACGACGCGCCTCCCCGTTCCTGCGCACCCTGCGCGACGCGCCATGGACACTCTTCGTCGTCTTGGTGCTGATCAACGTGTTCTCGGCCGTTGACGGCCTGCTGACCACGGCCGAACTGGCAAGCGGGATGGCCCGTGAAGGCAACCCCGTGTTCGGTCATCTGATTCGAGTCAGTCCGTACTTCGCCGGCGTGTTCAAAGTCGTGGTGATGCTCGCGGTCTCAGTCGGGATATGGAGGGGCCGACAGTACCGTCCCATCCTCATACTCGCTCCAATCACGGCGGGGCTGTATGCAGCACTCCTCGCCTACCACTTGGGGAGTCTCTCAGGATTTGGGCTTCTGTAGCGCAACCGATGGCGACACGCGGTACAGGTGCGTGTCGGCGACCGCTTACTCCGTCAGAGCGTCGAGCCAGACCTCATCGGCGGCGATGGCATCTCGCTGCGCCTCTATCTGGAGCTTCACTGCCGAGTGACCCGTGCCCCCTGCGCTTACACGACGCGCGACGATCATCTCGAGATCCACGGCTTCGAGCACGTCCGGGCCGAAACGCGCGTCGTGCGCAACGTACTCCTCGGCCGTGAGATCCTGGAGCGTCCTGCCGGCGCGCTCGCAGTCGAGCACGAGCTTGCCGATGACCTCATGCGCGTCGCGGAACGGGACTCCTCGGCCAACCAGATGGTCGGCGAGATCGGTGGCCGCCATGAAGCCGCCTCGCGCGCCCTGGAGCATGCGGTCGGCGTTCACGTGCATGGTGTCGAGCATGCCGCTCATCGCGCGCAGCGAAGACGCGAGTGTGTCGATGGCGTCGAAGATGACTTCCTTGTCCTCCTGCATATCCTTGTTGTAGGCGAGCGGGAGGCCCTTCATCGTGATCAGCAGCGATGTCAGGTCGCCGATGACGCGACCGGTCTTTCCGCGCACGAGCTCAGCGAAATCGGGGTTCTTCTTCTGCGGCATGATGCTCGAGCCGGTCGAGAACTCGTCGTCCATGGTGACGAACCCAAACTCATCGCTCGACCAGAGGATGAGTTCCTCGGCGAGTCGCGAGAGGTGTACCTGGCACACGGCGCACGCATAGCCGAGATCGAGCAGGAAATCGCGATCCGAGACGGCGTCCATCGAGTTCTCGCTGATCGCGGTGAAACCGAGGCGGTTGGCGACGTACTCGCGATCGAGCGGGAAGGTGGTGCCCGCCAGAGCGGCGCTGCCGAGTGGGAGAACGTCTGCGGCCTCGTAGGCGTGGCGGATGCGGGTGAAGTCGCGCGTGAGCATCCAGGCATACGCAAGGACGTGATGGCTGAAGAGCACCGGCTGTGCCTTCTGCAGATGCGTGTAGCCGGGCATCACCACGCCGAAGTGCTCCTCCGCGAGCGCGAGGGCGGCTCGGCGGACACACTGGACGCGGTACGCGAGGTCGGCGCAGCGCTGGCGTACGTAAAGGCGCGTGTCAGTGGCGACCTGGTCGTTGCGGCTGCGACCGGTGTGGAGACGTGCGCCGGCAGGTCCGATCCGCTCGGTGAGCACACGCTCGATCGCCATGTGGACGTCCTCGTCGGCGATATCGAACACGAAGTCTCCCGCGCGGATCTCGCGATAGATGGCCGAGAGGCCCTCCTCGATCGCGTCGGCATCGGCCGAGGAGATGATGTGCTGCTCGGCGAGCATTCGTGCGTGCGCGATCGAGCCTCGAATGTCCTCGGCCCACATGCGCTGGTCGACCGGCAGCGACGCCCCGAACTCGGTCAGGAACTTACCGGGTGACTTCTCGAAGCGTCCGCCCCACGGGGTCTTGGCGTCACTCATCTGCGGGCTCCTCTGGGGTGGATGGCGCGTCCTTGGGCCTAGGGGCAGACACGGGGGCAGATGCGGGTTCAGGGGCAGACCCAGGGGCAGGTGCGAGATCGGTCTTGGCAGCACGGTTCTTACCGACGACGTAGCCCATGAAGAACGTCAGAATCGGCGCACCGAACAGGAGTGCCACGACGAGCATGATCACGAGCAGTTCTGGCAGGCCGATTCCGGACATGTGCTATACCTCGCCTTCCTTGCCGACCTTGCGGCGCTGACGGGCCCAGACCTTGGTGGGCAGACCGTGCAGGTCGATAAAGCCCTTGGCCGCCTTGTGGTCGAAGCTGTCAGCTGCGTCGTACGTCGCCAGGTTGTAGTCGTAGAGCGAGTACGGGCTACGACGCCCGACGGGCACGCACGAGCCCTTGAAGAAGCGCAGGCGGACGTCTCCGGTCACCAGCTGTTGTGTGGTCTCGATGAAGCCGTCGAGCGCTTCCTTGAGCGGCGAGAACCACATGCCGTTGTACACGAGCTCGGCCCACTTCTGTTCGACACCCAGCTTGTAGTGGAGCACGTCGCGCTCCAGGCACAGGTCTTCGAGGGCTTTGTGGGCGGTGATGAGCGTCAGCGCGCCAGGTACCTCGTAGATTTCGCGGGATTTCACGCCGATGAGGCGGTTCTCAATCATGTCGATGCGACCGAACCCGTGCTTGCCGGCCTGCTCGTTCATGGCGTTGATGATCTCATGGAAGCTCATCAGCTCGCCGTTGAGCGCCACGGGCACCCCCTGCTCGAAGCTGATCTCGGCGTACTCGGCCTCGTCGCAGGTGTTGCCGCGCGAGTCGGCGGTCAACGTATAGATGTCCGCCGGCGGCTCGACCCACGGATCCTCGAGGACGCCGCACTCGATGGCGCGACCCCAGAGGTTGTCGTCGATCGAGTACGGGCTCGCCTTGGTGGTCGGCACGGGGATACCGCGGGCCTCGGCCCACTCCATCTCCATCTCGCGCGTCTTGAGCTCCCACTCGCGCACCGGGGCGACGATCTCGAGGTCCGGATCGAGGCACGAGATGCCGACCTCAAAGCGCACCTGGTCGTTACCCTTGCCAGTGCAGCCGTGACCGATGTACTTGGCCTGGTGACGATGCGCCTCTTCGACGAGATGCTTCACGATGATCGGACGCGACATGGCGCTGACCAGAGGGTACTTGTTCTCGTAGAGCGCGTTCGCCTTCAGTGCCTTGGCGATGTACTCCTCGACGTACTCCTCGCGAACATCCTTGACGATCGATTCGACCGCGCCGATGGTGAGGGCCTTCTGGCGCACGAACTCCAGGTCCTGACGCTCCTGACCTACGTCGATCGCGAGTGCGATGACGTCCATGTCCTTGTGCTCCTGGATCCACTTGATGGCGACCGAGGTATCGAGTCCACCCGAGTATGCCAGTACGCATTTCTCCCGTGCCATTGCGTGCTTCCCTTCTCAGTGCGCGATTCGTGTCCGTCTGAGACACCACGCGTGATTGCATGAACCGGCTCGAGGAGCCAGGCGGACGAGCCAGGCGGACGCCCTGAGGAAGATCAGGAAACGCCGCGGAACTTATCGAGCGTATCGACGAGGAGCGCTGCCTCCGCGTCTCCCGTCGTGATGACCAGGATGGTGTCGTCACCGGCGACCGACCCGAGAATGCCCTCGAGGTCGGCACCATCGAGCGCCGCGGCAACCCCGGGTGCGGTACCCGCCGATGCCTTGACCAAGACGAGGTTGCTGGTCCTGCGGACGTCTTGCACCAGATCCGTCACCATGCGCTGCAGGTGCAGGTCCTCGGCAAGTACGTAGACGCCCTCGGGGAGCTTGCGCAAGCTCATCTCGGTGATGTCGCGAGAGATGGTCGCCTGCGTACACACGTAACCTTCGCCCTTGAGCAGATCGACGAGGGCCCGCTGCGTCTTAACGCGTTCGTTTCGCACGATTCGTCGAATCGCATCCTGTCGTTCAAGTCGCTTCCGCATGTGCCGCACCAATCCTCTGTTCGTGTTCAGGCGGGTCTAGCCCAGGAGAAGCGAGAGCAGGGCCTTTTGAGCGTGCAGTCGGTTCTCGGCCTCATCGAACACAGCCGAGTACGAAGCGTCGATGACCTCGTCGAGGACTTCTTCGCCACGATGAGCCGGGAGGCAGTGCATGAAGATGGAGTTGTCGGCCGCGTACGACATGAGCGTCGGGTCCACGCAGTACGGGCGGAACACTTCGAGGCGCGCCGCGTGCTCGGACTCCTGGCCCATCGATGCCCAGGTGTCGGTGATCACGACGTCGGCGCCGGTGACGGCCTCGACCGGGTCGTGGGTGATGTTGATGCTTCCGCCGGTCTGCTCGGCGATGGAGCGCGCCTGCTCCAGCACCGTCGGATCGACCGTGAATCCCTCGGGGGTTCCGATCGACACCGCCATGCCCGCAAGTGCTCCGCCGAGAAGATATGTGTTTGCCATGTTGTTGCCGTCACCGACGTACGACATCCGAATGCCGGCCACACGGCCAAAGCGCTCTTGGATCGTGAGCAGGTCGGCGAGGCCCTGACAGGGATGGTGATCGTCGGTGAGAGCATTGACGACCGGGACGGCCGCGGTGTCGGCGATCTCCTCGACCATCGACTGGTCGAAAGTACGGATCACGATGGCGTCGCAGTAGCGCTCGAGCACCTTGGTGGTGTCGTAGACGCTCTCGCTGCGGGAGAACGCGCTGTCGTTGCCGCTCATGATCACCGGATGCGCGCCCAGACGCACGCAGGCGATCTCGAAGCTGACGCGTGTGCGCATCGAGGGCTTCTGGAAGATCAGCGCGATCGACTTGCCGACCAAGGGCGCGGTCCTGACGCCGCGAGCCCACGCACGCTTCTGCGCGGTGGCGACGTCAAGCAGATAGGTGAGTTCTATGGGCGTGAGGTCTCCGAGTGAGAGAAGGTCCCTACCGCGAAGTGGATTATCCATGTGAGTTACTCGCTTCATCAAGAATGGTGGACAGAACGGCAATTAGTGTATCAATCTCGGACTTTCCACACACGAGTGGTGGCAAGAAACGCAAAATATCCGTACCGATGTTGTTTAGGATGATGCCCCGCTGGAGCGCCGCCGAAGCCACATCGGCCGCAATCGGCTCCCGAAGGCTGATGCCGAGCATAAGACCGGAGCCTCGCACATCGACGATCGCGCCGGTGGACTCGGCAAGCCGCGTCAGCTGATCGCTCAGGTACTCGCCGCTCACTTTGGCGTTCTCGCCGAGACGTTCCGCGACCAGCGCCGAGACGGTCGCCCGCGCTGCTGCGCAGATCGCGGGGCCGCCCCCGAACGTGGAGCCGTGGTCGCCGGGCTGAAGCGCGTCGGCGGCGCTGCCGCGTGCCAGGATGCCGCCGATCGGCAGCCCGTTGCCGAGCGCCTTGGCGATGGTGATGACGTCGGGCGCCACATCGAACGCCTGATGCGCGAACGCCGGTCCAGTGCGGAAGAAGCCGGTCTGGACCTCATCGGCGATGAAGAGCGCGCTCTGCTCGTCGCAGATCTCGCGCACCGCCGAGACGTACTCGGCGGTGAGCGGCCACACGCCGCCCTCCCCCTGCACGATCTCGATCATGACGGCGGCGACGGTGTCGTCTACGGCGGCGACCAGCGCCGGGATGTCGTTGGCGGGCACGTGCACGAATCCCTCGGGCATCGGCGCGAACGCCTCCTGCTTGCTGGGCTGGCCGGTCGCGGCGAGTGCGGCGAGCGTGCGCCCGTGGAAGCTGCGCTCAAGCGTGACGACCTTGTACGCGCCGGGTTTGTGCGCGCCCGCCCACCGACGAGCCAGCTTGATCGCACCCTCGACGGCCTCGGTGCCGGAGTTGGCGAAGAACATGCGCCAGTCGTCGCCCGCAAGGAGCGCTTCGACCTCCTCGGCGAGTTCGGCGCGGTGTTCGACGTAGAAGAGGTTGCTCACATGCGTGAGTTTGGCTGCCTGCTCGGCGAGTGCGGCGGTCACGGCCGGATGTGCGTGGCCGAGGTTCACGGCGCCGATGCCGGAGACGAAGTCGAGGTACTCGGCGCCGGTGTCGTCGTAGAGCCGCATGCCGTCGCCTCGCACGAACAGCACGGGCTTGCGGGCGTAGGTCTGGATGATGGTGCGTGCATCGAGTGCCTGCGCTTCCGCCAAGGTCGTCATCGTCACGCCACCTCGCCATCGGCCGCGATCATCGTGCCGACACCCTCGGCGGTGTAGACCTCGAGCAGCAGTGCGTGCGGGACGGTGCCGTTGAGGATGTGCGCACGCCTGACGCCGCCACGAAGCGCGTGGACGCACGCGGCGACCTTGGGGACCATGCCGCCCTCGAGTTCCTCGGCAACGATCATCTCCTCGGCCTCTTCGGGAGTGAGCGCGCTGATGAGTGATGTCTTGTCCGAGAAGTCGCGGTACAGCCCGTCGACGTCGGTGAGGAAGATTATCTTGTCCGCCGAGAGGGCCGTCGCAAGTTCTGCCGCCACGAGGTCGGCGTTGACGTTGAAGCTGCCGCCGTCCTCCCCCGCTGCGACCGTCGCAACGACGGGGATGAAGCCGTCCTCGATGAGGTTGTCGATCACGGTGGTGTCGATCCCGGTGACCTCGCCGACTCTGCCGAGACGCGGATCGCGCTGGCGGGCGCTGACGAGGTTGCCATCGGCCCCCGACACGCCTACAGCCAGCCGCCCATGCTGGTTGATCGCCGAGACCAGCTCGGGGTTCACCTTGCCGACGAGCACCATCTTAACGACCTCCATGGCCTCGTCGGAGGTGACGCGTAGGCCGTCGTAGAACTCGACCGCCAGGCCGAGCCGATCCATGAGCGAGGTGATCTCAGGGCCGCCGCCGTGCACGACGACGGGATTGATGCCGACGAGTTTCATGAGCACGATGTCGGCGGCAACCTGGTCGCGCAGTGTGGGATCGGTCATGGCGGCGCCGCCGTACTTGATCACGATGGTGCGACCCATGGTGCGTTTGATGTAGGGCAACGCCTCGGTGAGCGTGTGGGCTTTGGAGAACATGTCGTTCATCGGTACCTCCGGGGTACGAGGGCTTGGCTCTCGGGCAGTACGTCGAGCGGCGGGGCGACACGGGCGGACGACGCGGCTGGACGCCGCTAGCTTCGGTAGTCGCCGTTGATGCGGACATACTCGTAACTCAGGTCGCACGTCCACACCACAGCCGAGCCGCTCCCCAGGTTCAGGTTCACGGCAATCTCGACCTCACTGGCCGAGAGCGCGGCGGCGGCCTCGTCCTCATCAAACCCGGTGGCGGTGCCGCTGCGACACACCGTGATTCCGGCGAAGTCGATGTCGAACGCGTTGGAATCGACCTCTGCGCCCGAGCGTCCGATCGCACCCGCCACGCGACCCCAGTTCGCGTCGCCACCAAAGAGCGCCGTCTTGACGAGCGGCGAGTTGGCGACGGCGAACGCGGCCTTGTCGGCGTCTTCGTCGCTCACGGCGCCCGTAACGCGAACGGTGACCAGCTTGGTCGCACCCTCACCGTCACGGGCGATCATACGAGCGAGTTCCGTGGCGACCGCAGTGATCGCGTCGGTGACGCGTGCGAACTCCGGCGAGCCAACGTCGATCGGCTCGCCGCCCGAAGCGCCAGAGGCGAGCAGGACGGCCATATCGTTAGTGGAGGTGTCCGAGTCCACCGTGACCCGGTTGAAGCTCTGAGAGACCGCGAGACGCAGCGCTGCGTCGCATCCCTCGCTGGTAAGCGGGGCATCGGTGGTGAGGACCGCAATCATCGTCGCCATGCTCGGAGCGATCATGCCGCTGCCCTTGGCCATCCCGCCCACCGTCACGCGGCGACCGGCGACCTCGAGGCTCACCGCCGTCTCCTTGGGAAACGTGTCGGTGGTCATGATCGCCTCGGCGGCATGCGTGCCCGAACGATTGTCGAGCTCAGCTGCGGCCTCGGGCACGGCGGCAAGCAGCCTCTCAACCGGCAGCTGAACACCGATGACACCGGTAGACGCGACGATGATCTGCTCAGCCGAGCAGAGAAGTGCCTCCCCGACCGCGACGGCGGTAGCCCGAGCATCGAGTTCACCCTGAGCGCCGGTGCAGGCGTTCGCGTTGCCGGCGTTGATGACGACCGCACGAGCGCACCCTCCCGCGATGTGACGCCGCGAGACGATGACCGGCGCCGCGGCGACCTTGTTGGTGGTGAAGACGCCCGCCGCCGGTACGCACTCTTCGGCGGTTACAAGCGCGAGGTCACGCTTGCCGCCCGACTTCAGCCCCGCCGAGACGCCTGCCGAGAGGAAACCCTTGGGGGCGCACACTCCGCCTTCAGCGAGTGCGAATCCTGCTGTGAGATCGAGTGAGTTCATCAACACTCCTGGGCTTGGGAAAGGTCGGGAAAGGTCGAAGTTCGGGGTTGCGCTGGAGGCCCTAGACAATGGCCCCGGGTCGCTCGAGCCCCAGCGTCTCGGCGTGTCCAAAGACCGCGTTGGCGCATTGCATCGCCTGACCGGCAGACCCTTTGCCAAGGTTGTCGATGGCGCACGTCGCGACGAGCGTGCTCGTGCGCTGATCGACGGCCACGCCGATGTGAGCGCGATTGGTACCGCGCACCTCGCCAGTCGATGGCATGACGCCTGCGTCGTGGACGTGCACGAACGGTTCGCCTGCGAAGCGATCACGGTACAGCGCGACAGCCTCGGCAGTGGTCATCGGATCCGCGAGATCGAGATAGACGGTTGCGAGGAGTCCGCGCGACATCGGGACGAGATGCGGCACGAACATGACTCTGAGGTCACGGCCCGCGATACTCGACAGCGACTGCTCCATTTCTGGCGTGTGCCGATGCGTACCCGGCTGGTAGGCTTTGATCGACTCCGCCGCGGCAACATAGTGCGTGGCGGCCGAGAGCGACCTACCGGCGCCGGACACTCCCGATTTGGCGTCGACGACCACCCGACTTCCGCGGGTCACGCCAGCCTCAAGTGCCGGAAGCGCCGCAAGCGTGGTCGCTGTGGGGTAGCAGCCCGGACAGGCGACGAGTCGCGCGCCGGCAAGCCTCGAGCGATCAAGTTCAGGGAGTCCGTACACGGCCTCGGGGAGCAGCTCAGGCGCAGAGTGTGGCACGCCGTACCACTGTTCGTAGACTGCGGCGTCGGTCAGCCTGAAATCGGCCGACATATCCAGCACCGTCACACCCCGCTCGAGGAGCCGAGGGACAAGCTCAAGCGCTGCGGTGTGCGGTACAGCGAGAAAGGCAACCGAGGCCTGCCCTGCGATAGCGTCGACATCGGGCGCCGTGAACGCGAGATCGGTCATGCCGGCAAACGACGGGTACAACTGCGACAGCGGACGACCGGCGTCGGCGGCAGACGTGATGCAGGCAAGATGAAACTGCGGGTGAGCCAGGGTCCATCGGACCGCTTCTGCTCCCGCGTATCCTGCGGCTCCAACCACAGCCACGTCTGTCACGCGCGCCCCTCTCCATCAAGCGTCGTTTGCTGATTTCGCGAGACTATATCGGTCAGAACGCATATATGTCAAGCAATATTCTTTTCCATGGTTGCCCTTATCGTCTTTGATTCGCAAAAACCGCATGAGATGGCAGCGATATGCAATTCGCTAGCCGCGCAACTCTCCTCCGACCGCCGTCGAGACCTTGCGCACAAGCCGCTCATGCACTGAATCGACCTCTTCGGCCGTCAGAGTTCGATCCGGCGCCCGATACGAGAGTGCGAACGCCAGTGACTTCTTTCCCTCGGGCACGCCGTTACCTCGGTACACGTCGAACAATCGGACCGTGTCGAGCAACTTGCCGCCAGCTGAGCGAATCGACTGCTCGACGCGCTCCGCGCTCACGTCCTCGGCGACCACGAGAGCGAGATCGAGTTCAACTGCCGGGTGACGAGGGACATCCGTGAACGCCTTGGCGTCTCGGGCCGCTCGGACCAGCGGGGCGAGTTCGAGCTCGAATGCGGTGACGGGAGGCTCGGCCTCGAATGTTTCAAGCACCAGCGGATGCACCTCGCCCAGCCAGCCGATGACTTCGCCGCCGACGAGAACCTCAGCGGCTCGACCCGGCTGCAGAAACGGCAGCTCCGCAGGGCGGACCTTGAATCGGGCAACGCCGAGTTGACGAACCAACGCCTCGAGAACGCCCTTGCCATCAAAGAAGTCCAGCGGCACCGACGGCTCGCTCCAAGCGGCGGGATGCCATGCGCCGGCGAGAACGCCCGCGACCGTGCCACGCTCCTTGGGCTGCTTGCGCCCCACAGCGGTTTTGAAGGTCGAGCCGATCTCGTAGAGATGGATGTCTGCCGTGCCGCGACGCTGGTTGTACGACACGCTGCGTAGCAGACCCGGCAGGAGGGAACGACGAAGCACAGCTTGCTCGCCCGACATCGGGTTTAGGAGTTCGACGAGCACTTCATCCTCAGGAAGCTCGACGCGCAAGCGCGTGACGTCTTCCGGGTCGGCAAACGAGTAGGTCATCGTCTCGTTCAGGCCGCATGCGCGCAGGGTTGCGCCGACACGCTCGCGCCATTTCTGATCACGCGTCAGCTCACCGAGGCGACCACTGCCTGAAGGAAGCGTGGACTTTATGCGATCCATGCCATAAATGCGCAGCACCTCTTCGATGAGGTCGATCTCGCGAAGAAGATCCGATCGGAAGGTCGGCACTGTGACATCGAGGATCGCAGCCGTGGAGTCCTCATCGGAACGATCGCTCACGGACACATCGCACCCGAGCCGGCGAAGAATCGCGGCGCTCTCCTCGGCGGAGATGTCGGCGCCGAGGAGGGAGCACAGACGCTCGGAACGCAGTGCGATGCGGACGGGCTCGGCGGGTAGCGGGTAGACATCGATGACTCCCGGTGCCACCTCGCCACTGCACAGCTCGGCCATCAGCTCAGCCGCGCGGTCGAGCGCTGCGACGCAGGAAGCCCTGTCGACGATTTTCTCGAACCGCGAGGATGCCTCAGAGAACAGGCCCAACCGCCGACTGGTTCTCGAGACTGACGAGGGCTCGAATGACGCGGCCTCGAGCAGGATGTTCACGGTACCGTCGTGCACCTCCGTGGACTCGCCGCCCATTACGCCGGCGAGCGCGATCGGTCCGCTGGCATCAGTGATGAGAAGCATGTCATCTGAGAGCTCGCGCTTCGCACCGTCGAGTGTCGTGAGCTGCTCCCCCGCCACTGCCGCTCGGACGCCGATGGTGATCATGCCATCCGCATCCCGGCCCAGAAGGTCGGCGTCGAACGCATGCAGGGGTTGACCGAGCTCGAACATCACGTAATTGGTGATGTCGACCACGTTGGAGATCGATCGAGTGCCACAGGCGATGAGCCTCTCGGCGAGCCACTGAGGTGATGGGCCGATCTTCACGTTGCGAATGAGCCGCGCCGTGTAGCGAGGACAGAGCTCGTCGCTCTCGATGCGCACTCGAACCGAATCCGCAATCGGGACGCCAGCCTCAACCGGGCGCGACTCGACACCGCGGGATTCGACTCCGTACACGGCCCCTACTTCACGCGCAACCCCGACGACAGCGAGACAGTCGGGACGGTTCGGGGTGATCTCCAGCTCAAGAATCGTATCCGAGAGGCCTTGGTACTGTGCGAACGACACGCCCACCGGGGCGTCGGCGGCCAAGATCAGCAGACCGTCGTGATCGCCTCCCAAGCCCAGTTCGTCCGCCGAGCAGTTCATGCCCCGGCTCTCGACTCCGCGCAGCTTGGCCTTCTTGATCGTCGTCCCGCTGGGGAGCGTCGCGCCGACGAGAGCGACGGGCACCTTGTCCCCTGCCTCGAAGTTCTGCGCGCCACATACGATCTGGACGGGCTGATCGGCGCCCACGTCGACCGTCGTTACCCACAACTTGTCGGCCTCGGGATGACGCTCTTTGGTGAGAATGTGGCCCACCACGACGCCCTCGAGCGCCGCACCGGCGGTGTGTACCGACTCGACCGCCGTACCGGTCAGATTGAGCGTGTCGACGAACGCGGTGACGTCTGTCGGAACATCTACGAGCTCTTGGAGCCACTTGAGCGAAACGAGCATGGTGTCTTCAGCCCTTTCGGAGTCTAGAACTGCCTCAGGAAACGCATATCGCCCTCGAGGAACATGCGCAGATCCGGGATGTTGTACTTAAGTGCGGCAATGCGCTCGACTCCCATGCCGAACGCGAATCCGCTATAGCGCTCGGGATCGATACCGGCGTAGCCGAACACGTTGGGATCGACCATGCCGCAGCCGAGGATCTCGAGCCAGCCGCTTCCCTTGCAGAAGCGGCATCCTTTGCCGTCACAGATGCCGCAACTGACATCAACCTCAGCACTGGGCTCCGTGAACGGAAAGAAGTGCGGGCGAAATCGCGTGCGCCGATCGGGACCGAAGATCGCTTTGCATACGTGATCCAGCGTGCCCTTGAGGTCGCCGAACGTGACACCTTCATCGACCACGAGACCCTCTATCTGGGTGAACTGCGGCAGGTGGCTGGGATCCGCTATGTCGCGGCGATAGACCTTTCCGGGCGCCAGGACGTAGATCGGCGGCTCCGACTTCTCCATGACGCGCACCTGCACGGGGCTGGTGTGCGTACGGAGCAGCACGTCGCTTTCGCCCTCGATGTCCGCGGTTTCGCCCGACAAGTCGCGCACGTAGAACGTGTCTTGCAGACTGCGAGCAGGATGATCGGGTGGTGTGTTGAGCGCGGTGAAGTTGTAGTAGTCCAGTTCGACCTCGGGGCCCTCGGCGATCTTGTAGCCAAGACCAAGGAAGATGTCGATGACCTCCGCGCGAATCTGCTCGATCAGGTGGCGACTGCCAACCGGATGTGCGCGACCGGGAAGCGTGACATCGATGGTCTCAGCACCGATTCGCGCCTCAAGCGCGCTCGCAGCGAGTTCCACCTGCCGCGCGGCCAGGGACTCTTCCATCGCGACGCGCACCTCGTTGGACACCTTGCCCACGAGCGGTCGTTCTTCCGCCGAGAGCCCTCCGAGCCCGCGAAGAATCGCCGTCAGCGACCCCTTCTTGCCGAGATACTCCACGCGGACTGCCGCCAGCGCCGCCAAGTCGGTTGCCGCACCGATAGCCTCGACTCCGCGTTGGCGAAGCTGTTGTAGCTCGTCTGTGATGCTCATGAGCTCCGTCGCACCCTTCCGTCTCGTGGAAATGTAAGCGGGAGCCACCTCCACGCCCTTGGTCTCGAACCATCCAAGGACGGGAGTCGGCTCCCGCGGTACCACCTCGGTTATCCGGACACCAGGCCCGAATCACTCAGCTGCGACAGCATTCGTCGCACACGGCCCTCGCGACCATACGTCCCGATATCGGGGGAACCGGCTTACCTACTAGGGACTTGAAGACCCGTTCAGGTCGCAGCTGGTGGAGGGAACCGTATTCGCCGACGACCGTGTGGCTCTTCCAGTCAAAGGAGCCATTCCCTGGCCGGCCGACATCAGCGAATCATCGTCTCCGTCATTGCCTGTTGCGCTATTCATCTGAGCCGCTATGGTATCGCACGCTCACCGACCCCGCCACCAAGCCACGAAGCTCCCCACCGGAACCACGGCACGAACCGGCCCGACGACGGCGGTCACGGGAACCAGGTCCTTATCGGCGGTGGGGTTCGCGTCGCCCTTGGTCCTGATAGCATCGGCTCCCTCGCGGGCAATCATCCGATGCAGGACGGGACCATGACCCGTCTCCTGATAGAGCACGACGTCCCTGACTTTGATGCGCGCACCTCGCCGAACAATGACGAGGTCTCCCGCGGACAACACCGGATTCATCGATGAACCGGTGACGCGCACCGTGCGCCACACAGACAGACCGCCCGCGACCAGCGCCGCGACTATCCCGATCGTTGCGACCTGCTCGGTGATCCTGCGAGCGGTAAACCGCATCAGTGGGCCTGCTCGGCGTCGACGTAGAGCGAAACACGAGCGTAGTCGTCGGCTAGTGAGTTGGTCGCGGTTGCCGGAAGGCTCACCTCGAATCTCAGTTCTCCCCGCGCACCTGGAGCAAGTCTGAGCGGCGCCGTGCGAAGACCGGTGAGCGTCCCCTCGTAGACAGGAGTGCCGGCACACGACACGCGGCAGGTGAGCGCGTTGTAGAACTCGGTGATTCCAGCCTTTTTGGATGCGGTGACGATGACATCGGTCGGCAGCGTCCCATCGTTGACCACCGAAAGCGCCCGCATCTCCGGCATCCCGGGGGCGAGTGAGTCGATTGCGAGCGGCGCAGAGGTCGGTACGGTACTGATTGCGACCGAGCCGGCCTTGATCAGACTGTCTGCGACTTGTACTTGTGTAGTGAAGTACGCCCCCGCAGCACCCACAGCTAGGGCCGAAAGCGCTCCGACGACGGCGAACAGTACTCTTTTCAGCATGGCTCCTCCTTGATGATGAGCAGCCGAGGGGTGACCGCATGGACAGGTGGTGGATGGCGGGCGCCTCGCCCTCCACGCAGATAGTCGCACCCGCCGCTTACCCGTTCATCACCCAAACCTTACCGCCGCCGCATGCGTCCGGATCCAGTCAGACACGCAGCGAGGCCCCACCGGAATCGGCAGGGCCTCGCGAAGCTGACGCGGTTTCAAAGACCTAGAGCGCGGCCTTCGCCTTCTCGGCGATTTGAGCGAACGAACCGGGATCGTTGATCGCCATGTCCGAAAGGATCTTGCGGTCCAGGGTGATACCGGCCTTCTTGAGACCGTTCATGAATACCGAGTACGACAGACCATTGATGCGAGCGCCTGCGTTGATGCGGACGATCCACAGGCGACGGATCTCGCGCTTCTTGTTGCGGCGGTCACGGTACACATACTGCATCGAATGCTGAGTCTGCTCTTTGGCCGAACGGTAGCTGCGGCTCTTATTGCCGTAGTAACCCTTGGCACGTGCTAGAACGGTACGGCGCTTCTTTTTGGCCGTCATTGCGCGCTTTACGCGAGGCATGGATCACTCACTCCTTGAGTTCTGAAAGACAGGGGAATCGGGTCGCGTCGGAACTAACCGATGCCCAGACCCTTCTTGATGACGTTCATGTCGGCCTTAGCGACGGTGGTCTCCTGACGGAAACCGCGCTTGCGCTTAGGCGACTTCTTCTCGAGGATGTGGCTCTTGAATGCCTTGCTGCGCATGATCTTGCCAGAGCCGGTAACGCGGAACCGCTTGGCGGTGCCCTTGTGGGTCTTCATCTTCGGCATGTAGGCCGCCTTCCTAGTTCTCGCCGACAGCGACGTCGTCGCTGACAGCTTCTGTCTGATCGGAATCCTCGTGCTTCGCTTCCTTGACTTCCTTCTTCTTCACGGGAGCCAAGAGCATATGCATATTGCGTCCCTCAAGCTTGGGCATGGTCTCGATGATCGCGCTTTCACCCAACTCACCGGCCAGTCGCTCGAGAATGTTCAGACCCAGTTCCGGGTGAGCCATCTCACGGCCGCGGAACATGATCGTGACCTTGACCTTGGCGTTCGCATCCAGAAAGCGAATGACGTGCTTCTTCTTGGTCTCGTAGTCATGCTTGTCGATCTTGGGACGGAACTTGATCTCTTTGATCTCGACCTTGGTCTGGTTCTTACGTGCGAGCTTCTCCTTCTGGGTCTGCTCGTACTTGAACTTGCCGTAGTCCATGATGCGGCATACCGGCGGGTCCGCCAGCGGCGCGATCTCGACCAGATCGAAGTCCTGCTCGTCGGCGATCCGCTGAGCATCGCTCATCGCGAAGATACCAAGCTGGCTTCCGTCGATCCCGATGAGGCGGCAACTCTGCGCTCTGATGCGCTCGTTGATCCTCGGTTCCGTGCTGCTGCTGATAGGCAGCTCACCTCCGTCGATTCCGGGTCCGCGTTCATTGGACCCTTCCTGTAACAAACAAAATCTCCCGCAGCCTAGAGTGCGGCCGTCGGGAGATACATCCGTCAAGAGGCCTCCCGAAAAACCGGGGAACCCAGTGAAGAATCGCATCGACCAGACAACTGCCACACGTTCGGCGTCGTAAGGTGGGGACCACAAAACACCGTATCCGATGGGCCCCGCTTGTGAGCGGTATTCGATTAGCCTCGGAAGTATAGCCGCATCGTCAGGGGCTGTCCAGCAGACGCGTCATTGCTGCCGCTCCGGGAAAGACCACGACCCAATGAACTCCCTGAACTCCTCGGCGGGCATAGGACGGGCGAGCAGGAAGCCTTGTGCTTCGTCGCACTCGTGCTCGACCAGGAACTCGAACTGGCCGAACGTCTCCACCCCTTCCGCGATGACCCGGAGTCCGAGGGCGTGAGCCATGTTCTGCACCGCCGTGACGATAGCGATATCCTCGGAATCCGCAGGCAGCCCGGAAACAAACGAGCGGTCGATCTTTACGCTGTCGATCGCCAGCCGCTTCAGATAGCTGAGTGACGAGTAGCCGGTCCCGAAGTCATCAATCGACACGCTCAC
>JBBRWO010000033.1:0-19114 GCA_038249135.1 Coriobacteriia bacterium | reverse complement strand
GTCGAGATCCGTGGTCGAGATGACCGCACGCATGGCGCCGTTCTCGCGCAGGTGACGCGTCAGACGGCGGGTATCGACGCCCTCGATGGCAACGACGCCCTGCTCGGCGAGGAAGTCCGGGAGCGACTGCTCGCTGCGCCAACTCGAAGGCTCGAAGCACATCTCGCGCACCACGAGCCCCTTGGCGAACACGCCGCGCGACTCCATGTCGGCACCGTTGATGCCGTAGTTGCCGATGTGCGGCGACGTCATCGTCACGATCTGGCCTGCATAGCTGGGGTCGGTGAGGACCTCCTGGTAGCCGGTCATGGACGTGTTGAAGCACAGTTCACCGGCAGCCTCGCCGCTGATGCCGCAGCTGATGCCGCGAAACACCGTGCCGTCCTCGAGCGCCAGAAGCGCAGGTGTGCGTGCTGACACCTAGTCGACCACCTTCCCGTTGCGAAGCGCGAACTGCCCCTCGATGAGCACCTCGGTCGCCTTTCCGAGAAGTGTAGCCCGAAGGAAGGCCGAGTTGCCCGACTTGCTCTCGAAGTACTCGGGCGTGACTTCCACGCGAGCCTCCGGGTCGATGATGGTGATGTCGGCCAGCGCGCCGGCCTCGAGACGTACCTCGGGCAGCCCCATAGCGCGGCGCGGACCGATCGCCATCCAGTTCACGACGTCGTTCCAGCTCGCAGCGTCCTTCGCGACGAGGTGGGTGATGACCAGCGGCAGCGCGGTCTCGATGCCCGTGGTGCCGAACGGCGCCAGCTCGAACTCGAGCGCCTTCTCGTGCGCGGCGTGCGGCGCATGATCGGTCGCGATGCAGTCGATCGTGCCGTCCGCCAGGCCGGCCAGCAGCGCGGTGCAGTCCTCGGCGGTTCGAAGCGGCGGATTCATCTTGAAGTTGGTGTCGTACTCGTGAGCGTTGACCGCATCCTCGTCGAGGAAGAGGTGATGCGGCGTGACCTCGGCGGTGACGCGAGCGCCACGCGCCTTGGCGGCGCGAACCAGCTCGACGCTGCCCGCGGTCGAGATATGCGCGACGTGCAGACGGCAGCCGGTGAGCTCGGCCAGTGCGATGTCGCGGGCGATGGCGACCTCCTCGGCGGCGTCGGGGATACCGGCCATGCCGAGGCGGGTCGAGATGGCGCCCTCGTTGACGACGCCTTTGCCGGCAAGCGATTTGTCCTCGCTGTGTGCGATGACCACGGTGTCGAACTGGCGTGCGTAATCCATGACCAGGCGCATCATGCCGGCGCTCTGGATGCCGTTACCGTCGTCTGAGAAGCCGATAGCGCCCTCCGCGAGCATGTCGCCCATCTCGGCCAGTGCTTCGCCCTTCAGGCCGACAGTGAGCGCCCCGATGGGGTAGACGCGAACCTTGCCGCGCTCAGCGGCGCGCTCGACCAGGAAGCGGACGGCCGAGCCTTCGTCGCAGACCGGCTTGGTGTTGGGCATCGCACAGACCGCCGAGAACCCGCCGTGCGCTGCCGCCCGCGTGCCGCTCTCGACGTCTTCCTTGTACTCGTAACCCGGCTCGCGCAGGTGCACATGGACGTCGACAAGTCCCGGCACGATGACCTTCTCGGCACACTCGATGGTTATGCCCTTGGGGATGGTGAGCCCCTCCCCGATCTCGACGATGCGCCCGTCGCGGATCACAACATCGCAGACCGCGTCGAGTCCGACGGCGGGATCGACCACTCGGCCGCCCTTAAGAAGAAGCGCCACTTGCGTCACCTCCGAGCAACAGATACATCGCGGCCATACGCACAGCCACACCGGCATTGACCTGGTTGAGCACGAGCGAGCGAGCCCCATCGGCAACCGCCGAGGAGATCTCGACGCCGCGGTTCATCGGCCCCGGGTGCATGACGATCGCCTCGGGCTTCATCTTGGCGAGCCGCGCCTCGTTCATGCCAAAGAGCCGCGAGTACTCGCGGACGCTGGGAAACGGCATCCCCTCGGCACGTTCCATCTGGATGCGCAGCATGTAGGCGACGTCGAGGTCGCCCAGCACGTCGTCGAGCGAGGTCGAGACCTCGGCGCCGAGAACGTCCGGGCGGGCGGGCAGGAGCGTGGGCGGCGCGATGATGATCGGCTTGGCTCCCACCATGTTGAGCGCCGGGACCAGCGAGCCTGCGACGCGCGAGTGCGCGATGTCGCCGACGATGCCGACCTTCAGCCCCTCGAGATGCCCCAGCTTGTCGCGCATCGTGAACAGGTCGAGGAGCGCCTGCGTCGGGTGCTGATGCATGCCGTCGCCGCCGTTGATGATGTGGGCATCCATGTGGCGCGCAAGCATCCGAGGCGAGCCGGCCATCTTGTGGCGCACGATGACGAGGTCGCAGGCCATCGCCGAGAGTGTCTCGGCGGTATCGACAAGCGATTCCCCCTTCACCGTGGCGCTCGTCGACGCCGAGAAGTTCAGGCCGTCCGCGGATAGGCGCTTGGCCGCGATCTCGAAGCTGGTGCGCGTCCGCGTCGACGGCTCCAGGAAGAGGTTCACGACCGTGCGGCCGCGAAGCGTCGGGAGCTTCTTGATGCGGCGCTGGTTCACTTCGATGAACGACTCGGCGGTGTCCAGAATCAGCATGATGTCCTCGGGGGTGAGGTCATCCATGTCGATGATGTGGCGGGTCGACAGCATCTACGCTTCGCCCCCCTCGGCACGCTCGAGGATCTCAACTGAGTCGCGGCCGTCGATCGACGCGAAGTACACCTTCACGCGCTCTTTGCTGCTCGAGGGCACGTTCTTGCCCACGTAGTCGGCACGGATCGGCAGCTCCCGGTGACCGCGATCGACGAGGACCGCGAGTTGGATCGAGCACGGACGCCCGTAGTCCATGATCGCGTCCATCGCCGAGCGGATCGTGCGTCCGGTGAAGAGCACGTCGTCGACGAGGATGAGATGCTGGCCCTCAACATCGAACGGGATGTCGGTGCGGTGCACCTCAGGTGAGAGCCTGGTGGCGAGGTCGTCGCGGTAGAAGCTGATGTCGAGCGTGCCGACGGGAACCCGAACGCCCTCGATCTCGAAAATCTTGTCGGCAAGCGCCTCGGCGAAGATCTTGCCACGCGTGACGATGCCGACGAGAGCAAGCCCGTCGGCCCCCTTGTTGGCTTCGAGGATCTCGTGGGCGATACGCGTGACTGCTCTCGTCACCGCCTCGGCGTCCATGACCACTGCTTTGGTTCGGTACTCCATGACTCCAACACCCCCTGGATGCAAGAATGCCTCCCGCCAGGTGGCAAGAGGCACGTCATCATCTTGGGGCGAGCGCCGCGCGGGCGCTGCTGCATTATGAGTCTGCTATCCCTTGCCGGCCTCACGGGACCGGGATTAAAGGTCGAATCCAATCTACCCGAGACGCGCCGAACACACAACCACTACGCCCGAGAATCAGTCGACCGTGGCGACTTCTTGGATCAGTGCGAGCCGCGCTTGGAGCCCGCTCCAGCTGATTGCGTTGGTCATTACGCGGACCGCGAACACGTGGCCGCTCTTGTCGATGTGCGTCCAGTATCCCTCGTTGTTGCCGCTAGAAGCGTGGTGGGCAACACTATGCAGCAGTCGCGGGATGTCCTCCGGGGGGCGAATGTCGATGAGGGTCATGCGCTCGAACTCCTGAGCCGAGTAGCCGTACTTCTTCACCACCGCCTCGTTCACCGCAAGAAAACCGAGCGTAGCGACGTCGTATACCCACATCGGCTCGGGATTCTTTTCGAACATCTGGCGGTAGGCACTCTCACTGCGCTCAAGCGAGTCCTCGGCATTGAACCACTTGGCGTCGAGCTCGAACTTGCTCACGGCGAATACGATCACGTCCCGGAGAATCTCCACCAGGCGGATCTGCTCTTGGTCGAAGAACCCCACCTCCGCCGAGAAGAACGAGAGCACTGCAAGTGGGAGCGTGGGCGCCGTGACCTCGAAGGTGACAGATGAACCGAACGGCACCGCCGGCTCCAACCCCATAAATGGCGAGATGGGATCGGCCGCGATATCGTTGACCACATACAGATGACCTTGACCGAGCTCCTCCACCACTCCGCCGAGGTCATGCGAAGGTTCCCGGATGGACACCTCTTCGATTCGAGAGAGCACCCCGGGCGGGAGTCCATACTGGGCAACGGTCTCGAGGCTCGTGCCGGACGTTTGATCCGGAGCCGCAGCCCAGGCTCCCGCTAGAGCGCCATCTGCTGCGACCGTCTCTGTGACCGCTTGGAGCAACTGGCGCGTGTCGCTCGCCGTCTGAATGGCATGCATGGCGAGGGAAATCAGCCGATATCCGCGAACGAGTCTTCGCACGCGCTCATTCTCCATGTAGTTGCCGGTAACGTCACTCAGAGCCAGAACCCATCCAGCACTCGAATCCACCGTGCCCAGACGAGCCGCAGACGCGATGATCACTCGCTCATTTTCACCGCTCTTGGCGCTGATGCTCAATCCCTCAACGCGGCCATCGCGCAGAAGCCTGGATATGTCCGCGCGTGAATCATCCGTAGCGCGCGCGACGAGCTCAAGCGGAAGCCCGACCATCTCGACACCCGAGATGCCCATCACGCGCTCTGCCTCGGGATTCGCATACTCAATTGCTCCACTCGTCCCGACGAGAAGCACGCCCGCGGGTATCGCGCGGAGAATCTGCTCTGTGCGCACGTGAGATTCGTGTGTTGACTGTGCCTGTGAGGCATATCGTCGAGCCCACCCACTGATGGCGAAGTAAAGCAGGACAGTCGTAACGATGGTGAATGCGAGGCCTTTGTAGATCTCTGCACGCTCAGCAGAGCCGTGTGGCAAGAGAAGGACGAGGTATCCCGAGCCCACGATCCAAATCGCCGTCGCCACCGCATACGTCAGCGCTACCTTGAAGGCGACCGTGGAGGCAGAACGATCAGCCGACCGCTGACGCGACACGTCCCCAGAATCCGCCATACCGTTTGTCCCTCGCTCCCTCTTCGCGCGTATCGTCCATACCTTAGGGAGTATTCCCCTCTATCAGCGCAAATACCTCGTCGCCGGCAGCGGTTCGACCCATGGAATCCGGTGCAATCGATTCGAGGAGGCGGGCGAGATCGTCGGGGAGCCCATCGACGAAGTGCAGCTGCTCGCCGGTCACAGGGTGCTCGACGTCAAGCCGATACGAATGCAGGAACTGACGCTCGAGACCCAGATCGGCCTTGAGTCGTGCCTGCCCATACACCGGGTCCCCAACACAGGGGTGACTGATGTAGGCCATGTGCACCCTGATCTGATGAGTGCGGCCCGTATAGAGCTTGCATTCAATGAGCGTGAACCCGTCGTCAAAACGCCCCGCTTCAAAGCGCTCGAGCACGCGAAACGTCGTTACCGACTGCTTGGCCGACTGGGCATCCGAGACGGCCATCCTCATTCGTTCACGCGGGTCGCGGGACAGAGGCGCATCGATCATTCCGCTGTCAGGGGCGATCCATCCGTGTACAAGCGTCAAATAGCGCCTATCGACCGAGCGGATCTTGATCGCTTCCTGTAGCGCAAGCTGGGCCTCATCGGATTTCGCGACCATCATGAGCCCCGATGTGTCCTTATCCAGGCGGTGCACGATTCCTGGCCGATCCTCGCCCTGGAGACTGCCGAGGGAATCTGAGTGCGCGAGAAGCGCATGTACCAGCGTGCCGGTCCAATTGCCCTGCGCGGGGTGCACGACGAGTCCGGCCTGCTTGGAAAGAACAATCATGTGCGCGTCTTCGAAGCGGATGTCGAGCGGGATATCCTCGGCGATGAGCTCACCGCGATCATACGGCGGAACCTCAACCTCGATGCGCTCGCCCGACTTCACTATGTGCTTCTTCGGCGCCTCGGAGCCATCCACTAAGACGAGTCCGTCCTCGATCAAGCGAGTGGCGGCGGATCGGGAGGCGAGAAACTCCATCGTCCCCAGAAGCATGTCCAGCCGCATTCCGGCTTCGTCAGGTGCGACGACGTGCTCGAAATTTCCCACTGTCATCGAGATACCTCGGGCTCTTCTGGTCCGTCCGCTAGCTCAACGGCAGGGCCATCAAGGGGCTCGCCGGGTGTCGGAGCACCCTCCTCATCAGGCTGGGGGCCGAACAGAATCCACAGTGCCAGGACGCCGACCCCCACGAGGATGGCCACATCTGCAACGTTGAACACTGGGAACTGGACGAACCCGAACTCGAGGAAGTCGGTCACACGTCCGAGAACCGCTCGGTCGATCAGATTGCCGAGGGCACCGGCGCAGACCAAGCCCAATGCAATCACAACGGGCCACTCTCGCGGATGCGCACGGCGCCAGTACGCCGCAATCACGAAAAGCACCAGTGCCGACGTCGCCATGAACACCGGCTGTCGCCCCGGGAATAGCCCAAAAGCAGCACCGACGTTGTTGACGAAAGTGAGGTTCAGGACCCCACGCACGAGTGCCACAGACTCGCCGGGGACGAAACTGGCGCGCACCAGAGCCTTGGACACCTGATCGAGAACCAGAGTACCAAGTGCTGCGACCAGGAAGAGGCGCCCTGGATGCGCGATCTCTAGCGGGTTTCTTCTGCTGTTTTGCACATCATACACAGACTCGCGGTGGGGGCGGCTTCAAGGCGTCCCTCGGGGATCTCGACTCCACAGGTCGCACAGACACCGTAGGTACCTGAACTCATTCGCTCAAGCGCAGCGCGAACCTCGACAAGCTCAGCCCGCTCGTTCGCTTCCAAGGTCATATCGAGCTCGCGTTCGAAGGTAGCACTGCCCTGATCCGCCATATGGTCGCGGTACACGTTCTCCCCGCTGGCCTCAGACAAGGAGTCGCGCTCACGGCGGTCGATACGCTCGATGATGGCACCGAGGCGAGCTGCCTCTTCGAGCAGTTGCTCGCGCAATTCCATGCGCTTCGCATCGTCAAGCATGTCGACCCCTTTCGTTGCACACGCGCCCGACACTCTACAAGTCGGGCGCGCGGGTTAATCACGTCTTTGACTATACCACCCGAGAACGACGCTCGGCCCTGCAGCGGACCTTAAGTCTTTAGCTTTCTTCAAGCTCCACTAGGACCGATGCGCAGCGCCTGCATACCTCCGGGAAACGCTCGTCGGCGCCCACCTCCCGCACATTCCAGCAGCGGGGACACTTCGTCCCGTCGGCCTGCTCAACGGTCACGGCGACCTCGTCGCCCACCACGAACTCGACCGCTGCGACGATGAAGAACTCCGCCATCGGCACCGGACCTCGAGCGTCGAGCAGAGCAACGATCTCGGCGGGCGCAACTATCGCGACCGCCGCCTCCTGGCTCTTTCCGATGACCTTGTTTCCACGGGCCTCCTCGAGCGCCTTGGTGACGGCCTCGCGCACCTCGAGGACAACCGCATACTCGGCACGCAGCTTTGCGGCCTCCGGCGTTGCGGGTTGTACGAGCGGCCAAACGGTCAGCTGTACGCTATCCGCATCACGCAGCGCGGCCGGCATGAAGTCCCACACCTCCTCGGAAGTGAAGGTGAGAATCGGGGCCAGGAGGCGGACCAGCACGGCTACGATCTCGCTGAGCACGGTCTGCGCACTACGGCGCGACACACTTGCGGACGCGTCGGCATACAGACGGTCCTTGAGCACATCGAGGTACACCGAGGAAAGGTCACCCACGTAGTCGTACACCGAGCGATAGACGACATGAAAGCGCCACTCGTCGTAAGCGGTCGTAACGCGCCCCAGAAGGTCGACCAACTCGGCCATGGCCCAGCGATCGATCTCGGGCATCTCGTCGAGCGGAACGCAGTCAGTCGCCGGGTCGAAGTCACCGAGGTTGGAGAGCAGGAAGCGGAACGTGTTGCGGATGCGGCGATACGCCTCGCTGGTGCGATCAAGGATCTCATCTGAGACGCTGACGTCCTGTCCGTAGTCGGCTGCAGCGACCCAGAGACGGACGATGTCGGCGCCTGACTTGGCCACCACGTCGATCGGCGACACAACGTTCCCCACCGACTTGCTCATCTTGCGACCGTCACCGTCGACGATGAAACCGTGCGTGAGCACTCGATCGAACGGAGCCGCATCGTGCGCACCCACGCCCGTCAGCAGCGAGCTCTGGAACCACCCGCGGTGCTGGTCGCTACCCTCGAGATACATCGCCGCCGGGCGCGAGAGCTCGGGCCGCGTGTCGAGCACACTCGTATGCGACACACCCGACTCGAACCACACGTCGAGGATGTCGGTCTCTGTCTTGAGTTCGGTGCCGCCACAACGTCCGCAGGCGGTCCCCGCCGGCAGGTACTCGCACGGCTCCTTGGTGAACCAGGCATCCGCACCCTCTGCAGCGAACAGCGCTTCAACCGCCGAGAACGTCTCGGGTATGACGACAGTCTCGCCGCACTTCGCGCACTCGAACACCGGGATCGGCACGCCCCAAGCGCGCTGGCGGCTGATGCACCAATCAGGACGATCACCGACCATGCCGGCCATGCGGTTGACCGACCAACCGGGAATCCACTCGACGCGACGGATCTCGGCCATTGCGGCATCGCGAAGCCCCGTGGCCTCCATCGAGACGAACCACTGGTCGGTGGCGCGGAAGATGACCGGCTGCTTGCATCGCCAGCAGTGCGGATAGCTGTGATTGATACTCACTGAGGCCAGCAGCGAGCCACGCTCACGGAGCCACTCGATGATGACAGGGTTCGCGTCGTCCACCGACAGACCCTCAAACGGGCCGCCGCCGATGTCGAACACGCCGTTGTCGTCGACGGGCATGGGCATCGGCAGTCCGAACTTCATGCCGACCAGGTAGTCGTCCTCACCGTGACCGGGGGCCGTGTGCACCGCTCCCGTGCCGGTCGTGAGCTCAACATGGTCGCCAGTGATGATGACTCCAGTGACACCCTCATGGATGGGCTGTGCGTAGTGAAGCCCCGAGAGGCTGCGGCCCTTCACGCGAACCGGCTCACCAGCGGCGTCGAGCACCAGCGTGACCTCGGCCCATCCGGCCACCTCGGCGACCGCAGGCACCAGCGCTTCAGCCATCACGAGCACGCGACCGTCGGCCACGACGCCCACGTAGTCGGCATCGTCAGCAAGTGTGACCGCGACGTTAGCCGGAAGCGTCCAGGGCGTGGTCGTCCAAATGAGGACCCCGACCGGCATGCTCCCTGCCGAGAACGCGGGGACCTCTTCGGTAAAGCTGAAGTTCACATAGATGCTGTCGCTGCGCTCATCGGCGTACTCGATCTCGGCCTCAGCCAGAGCCGTGTGGCACCGCTTGCACCAGTGGATCGGCTTGCGGCCCTTGTAGATCTCGCCGCGAGCGTACATCTCGGCGAAGACGCGCACGTCACCGGCCTCATAGCTGTGGTTGAGGGTGAGGTATGGGTCGTTCCAGTCCCCGCGAACGCCGAGTCGTTTGAACTCGGTGCGCTGCACGTCGACAAAGCCCATCGCCCAGTTGTGACACAGCTCTCGGAGCTTGGCCTGCGAGATCTTGGCCATCTTCTCCGGTCCGAGCTTCTTCTCGACCATGTGCTCGATCGGCTGTCCATGGCAGTCCCAACCGGGAACGTAGGGCGCGTAGTAGCCGCGCATGGTCTTGTATTTGACGATGAGGTCCTTGAGCACCTTGTTGTAGGCCGTACCCATGTGGATGTGGCCGTTGGCGTACGGCGGGCCATCGTGGAGGATGAACCGCGGCGCGTCTTCGCGGCCCTCGATCGAACGGCGATAGATATCCATCTCATCCCAGCGCGCGAGCCATTCGTTCTCACGCGTCGCCAGGTTGGCGCGCATCGGGAACTCTGTCTGCGGCAGGTTCATTGTCGATTTGTAGTCGTTGCCCACGGGTGGATCCTCTCATCGTGCGGCATCTGTACCGCAAACATCCGGTTCGAGCCGTTTCGTGGCACGAAAAAAGGCGCGCCGTCCCCTGTATCTGCCGGGACGAAGCGCCTCGAAGGTCGGGCTCCGCGGTACCACCCAGCTTGCGTTGAGCACACGGCTCCCGCGCCACTCGGTTGCCCTGTAACGGGAGCGACCCGTCGAGGCCTACTGATCGGCGCCGTGCGCCGGGGTTCGGTCCGAAGCTGCTGAGGTGATGTTGCGCCGACGACACGTGCGGGCTCACACTATCCCCGCTCGCTGAACCGTGTACCGAAGCCGACGTACTCGTCCTCGTCATAGCCTGTATCCGATCACGTCGTGAGCGCGAATGCCCGCGACGTTCCTCGATTATCGCCCGTCCACGCCGAGAGGGTCAAACGCGCCCGTGCTCGTTCAGAAGAGCGACTCGTCGGGCGTACCGAACTCCTCGGCGATTCTCACGTCATCGGCAGACAATATCTCGAGAATCTTGTGTCGAGAAATGTCGCCACGAATGACTCGCACCGAGGTCTTGGGAACTCCCAGCCGCTTGGCGACGACGATGCAGACCGCCGAGTTCGCTCGTCCACTCTCAGGAGCAGCTGTGACCCGTACGGAAAGCTCGCTCCCCCTCCAGCCAACGACCTCGTCTCGGCCGGACTTGGGAGTGACGTGTACCGCGAGCGTGCTCACGGCGACTAGTCGATCTCCTCGATGTCGTTGTCGTACTCGCGCTCGCCGAGCGCTTCGAAGCCGGGAAGCTCGAACTCAAGAGGCTCCACAAGCTCGACGTCTCCGGCCTCGATGTCGGGACCAGCGACCTCGCCGAGCGTCACGCTCTGAACGAAACCCGAAGCAGGCGGCTGAGGAGCTGCTGCTTCGCGACTCGTCGGAGCAGCGACAGGGGCTGCGGCGGGCGTGGGTGCAGGCTTCGCGGCCGGGACCGGCGAAGGCGTGGGCTCTGGAGCAGGTCGAACCTCGACGGTGCCCACCTGCCCCTCATCGGTATCTCCCAGCAGCACGTTGACGTCATCAGGAAGCGATATCTCCGTGACTGAGCGCATCTGGGACTCCAGCAGGTTGCGATAACGGCTGCGGAACTCCTCCTCGGCCTGCTTGATGCGGATAAGCTCGTTGGCGACCTTCTGCTTCTGCTGAAGCGCGTTGTGGATGATCTCCTTGGCCTTGAGTTCGGCATCGCGCACGGTCATCTCTGCCTCGGCACGGGCCTTGGCCTGAATCTCCTCAGCGGAACGCGTGGCAGCGACCATGGTGTTTTGGAGAGTGGCTTCCATCGCCTGATAGGTACGAACGCGCTCGCCCGCTGCATCCAGACGCTCCGAGAGGTCGATGTTCTCCTTGAACAAGCGCTCGAACTCATCAGCCACCTCATCGAGAAAGGCGTCGACCTGCTCCTCGTTGTAGCCGCGGAGCGAGTGACCGAACTCCTTATGGTGGATATCGAGCGGTGTGAGCTTCATTACGACGTTCCTTCCGATCAATTCAACGTAGCTGAGATGCTACCGCACCTAGAACCCATAGATGACTGTTTGAAGAATATTCAGCACTATAATCGCCACGATCGGCGAAATATCGATGTTTCCGAGTGGAGGAATGATGCGCCTGAAGAGTCCAAGATAGGGCTCAACGATGCTGCCGATAACCTGGTGAACCTCGAGCACCGCACCGCGCATGGGCAGCCAGGTCATCAGGACATACACGATGATGAGGAACGAGTAGAAACTGATTACGCCGCTGAGTATTGAGACGATCTGCGGACTCATTCTCCCAGCTCCTTGGCGCGAGCGACGTTCGCTGATACGGCGTCAGCGATAGCGGCGCGCACAGCCCGAGCTTCAAGAATCTCGAGCGCCGCGATGGTCGTTCCGCCGGGGCTGGACACGCCGTCCATCAGGTCCGACGGACTCGTGCCGGTCACTTCAAGCAACTCGGCCGTCCCGCGCATCGTCTGGATCGCGAGCGCCTGTGCAACATCGCGTGGCAGCCCATGCCTCACACCGGCGCGCGCGAGCGCATCGATGACGAGTGAGAAGTACGCCGGGCCTGAGCCGGAGATGGCCGTCGCAGCGTCCTGATACCTCTCGTCGAGTACGACTGCCTGGCCCAGCGCAGCGAACAGCGCCCGAGCCAGATCGACCTGTTCTGCGGTGGAGTTTGATCCACCGCTCACGACGGACATACCCTCGCCCACCAGTGCGGGCGTATTGGGCATGACGCGTACGACCGCAGCAGAATCAGGCAGCAGTGCCTCGAGCCTCGCGCAAGACATGCCTGCTGCGATTGACACAACAAGAGTCGCCGCCAGGCTGTCCGACAGCTCAGTCACGACGGCATCAATCACCTGCGGCTTCACCGCAAGGATCACGACATCGGCGGGCAACGCAGCACTAGCGTCTGCAACGGTCGCAACCGAGAATTTCGCCGAAAGCTCATCTCGGCGCGAGTGCGTCGGCTCAACGACCGTGATGCGCTCGGTCTCGATGATTGCCGAGGCGATCAGTCCACCGACGATTGCTTCTCCCATGCGACCGCCACCGATGATTGCGAGCGAGCCCTCAAAGCGGAACCCGTCAGTGTGGTGAACACGACTCATCTGTTACTCACCCGAGTAGAGACCGGTGTCACGAAGACGTCGCCGATCGGCGTCACTCACGTCGACGTTGAACGGGGTCAGCATGAACACCTTGTCAGAAACCTTCTGGAGTCCACCGTCGAGCCCGTAGGTCAAGCCTGAAGCGAAGTCGAGAAGTCGCTTGGCGAGGTCAGCCTGAGTCATCGCCATGTTCATGATGACCGGTATGCCCTGCTTGAACTTGTCGGCGATAGCCTGCGCTTCCGTAAAGCTCTTGGGCTCCACGATGTGCATCTTCATCTGCGCGGAAACCGGCGCGACGGACGCGGGACCGGACGGCACGCTTCGCAACTGCCCGCCACCACTTCGCGCCCGCTCAAGGTCTGGACCGCGATCGAGCCTTTTGACAGCCCCGACACCCGCGCCGGAACCGTACGGTGAGTCATATGAGGCGGAACGGCGAGACGGTGTATGGGCCTCGGGCGCGTCGTCAACCTCGGGCTCATAGTACTCATCGTCGTCGTAGTACTCGTCGTCCCACTCGTCTTCGAGTCCGAGACGTACCTTCATCCGGTGCCACAAGCCCACAGCGGTCTCCTTGCGCCAATGCGTTCACCTGCCGAAGATCGCGCCGCCCACGCGCACGATGGTCGCGCCTTCTTCAACGGCGACACGAAAGTCGTTGCTCATTCCCATGGAAAGTTCGGTTAACTCTACACCATTCAGCGGCATCTCCCGTAGGGAGTCCCGCAGTTCACGCAGTTCCCTGAACACCGATCGCGCGTCTTCAGGCCGACCGAACGGGGCCATGGTCATCAGACCACGAACCTCGACCGACCCCAGCCGAGATGCTTCGATGAGCGCATCGCGCACGTCACAGCACGCGAATCCATGCTTGGACTCCTCGCCCGAGACGTTGACCTGCAACAATACCGGCTGCACGACGCCGGCCTGCTCGGCGCGGCGTGAGATCTCTGACAGCAGGTGCATCGAATCGACCGAGTGAATCAGCCACGCGCGGCCCACGACGTCTTTGACCTTGTTCGTCTGCAGCGTACCGATGAAGTGCCAATGCGCGTCAGGAAACAACCCATACTTGCCGAGGAACTCCTGTACGCGGTTCTCACCAAAATCCTCAAGCCCAGCCGTGAGCGCAGCTCTGACCTCGGCGATGCCGACCGTCTTGGTAACGGCGACCAGTGTGACATCTGACGGGAGTCGCCCCGACACGTCGGCGGCGTCGGCGACCTGCCGCCGAACCGCCTCGTACCGTGAGGCGATGGCGGGCACCGCGCTACTCCGACCCGGAGCCGGCGGGCGATTCCACGTTGAGCTGGTCGCGCTCACCCGTGATCAGGTACGCGATACGCTCCCCGATGTCGACGGAATGATCTGCGATGCGCTCGAGATATCGAGCGGCAAGCACCATCGATGAAGCCCAGTCGATGTCGTCCTCGTCTTGCAGACGCGCAAGCTCACGGAAGAACTGCTTGTACAGATGGTCGATCGGCTCGTCTAGCTCCGGCAGCTTGCGCGCGAGCTCGAGGTCACGCGTATCCAGCGCCTCGCGTGTTGCGTCAAGAACCCGGTAGACGAGGTTTCCTTGCGCCTGGATGAGGTCGTAGAGAGTCTGGGGTCCCTTGCGGTCGGCGGTACGACGAGCCGCTTTGGCGATGTTGACCGACAGATCGGCCATGCGCTCAAGGTGGATGGCGATGTAGGCGAGCGACTGAAGGAGACGCAGGTCGCGCGCAACAGGGAACTGAGTGGCGATCGTCTCCAAGACGCGCTCCTCAACGGCAACGCAGCGTGTATCGATGGCGTCGTCGCCGGCAATGACCTTCTCGGCGAGATCGACGTCACCCGTGATAAGCGAGGTCACGGCTTCGCGCGTGCTCCCGGTGACCGTCTGAAGGATGTCGACGACCTCACCGTGAATCGCTCTGAGTTCCTGCCTGAACTGCTCGCGCATGAGGTGCTCCTAGAACTGTGAGTGGATATAACCACCAGTATAGCCGCGTTCAGGCGCCGATACACCGCACCGACGTGTAACAATTCGGCAAAATCCACAGCTCCGGTGCGCTTACCCTAACCGAAACGACCCGTGATGTAGTCTTCGGTCCGCTTGTCGGTCGGACTTGTGAACAGCTCATTGGTGCGTCCGTACTCGACCAAGACCGCAGGCTCGCCGGCCAGTTCCTGCAAGAAGAACGCGGTGAAGTCGCTGACACGGGCCGCCTGCTGCATGTTGTGAGTGACGATGACGATGGTCACGGTGTCCTTGAGCTGTGCCATCAGATCCTCGATCTTCTGGACCGAAGTCGGGTCGATGGCCGAACACGGTTCATCCATGAGCAGAACTTCGGGCTCGACGGCCAAAACGCGGGCGATACAGAGCCGCTGTTGCTGACCGCCGGAGAGGGCAAGACCGTTCTTGCCGAGAATGTCCTTGACCTCTTTCCAGAGGTTGGCGCGCTTGAGCGAGTCCTCGACTATCGCGTCGAGATCGGACTTCTTGCGCGTGCCCTGCAGACGTGGACCGTACGCGACGTTGTCGTAGATCGACTGCGGAAACGGGTTGGGCTGCTGGAAGATCATGCCCACGCGCCTGCGAAGGTCGACCGGGTCGACGCCCTGACCGTAGATGTCTGCACCATCAATCGTCATGGTGCCTTCGACACGAGTGCCGGGAATCAAGTCGTTCATGCGGTTGATGCATCGCAGGAACGTCGACTTGCCGCAACCCGACGGGCCGATAAACGCCGTCGTCGCCTTGCTTGAGATGTCCACGCTGATGTCGGTCAGCGCATTGAAATCGCCATACCAGAAGTTCAGCTTTTCGACGAGGATCTTGGTCGGTCCTGTGAATCCCGAACCCGCCTGTGCGCCCAGCGACACGCTCATGTCTCTACACCTTCCGGTAGTGCTTCAAGATCCAGCGGGCGCTCAAGTTGAAGCCGAGGATCATCGCGATCAACAACAGGGCAGTGCCAAACGCGGCGGGAAGGTTGATTCCCTCGACCGCGAGCAAATACAGATGGACCGTCATCGGTCGTCCCGAATCCAGCGGCGTGAGCGGAAGATTGACCGCTTGGCCCATGGTGTACAGAACAACCGCGGTCTCCCCAACCGCTCTCCCGGCGGCGAGAACGATGCCTGTAACGATGCGTGGCGCTGCGGCTGGCAGGACGATCCTGCTCACCGTCTGCCACTTCGTGGCACCCAATCCGTACGAACCCCATCGCATGTACTTGGGGACCGCTCTGATGGCTTCCTCGGTCGCACGCATGATGATGGGCAGCATGAGCAACGAGAGCGCCAACGCCGCCGAGGCCATCGAGAGGTTAAGCCCCATGGCTTCAACGAACAGCGCGAAGCCGAAAAGTCCCATTACGATCGAAGGGACGCTGGCAAGCGAATCAGCGGCGAACCGTATCGTGCTGACGACCCTGCCCTGGCTGGCATACTCAGCGAGATACACCGCCGCCAGCACCGCCACAGGCGCTGAAATCAGCATCGCCAGCGCGGTCACGTACACCGTTGCGACAATGGTTGGCCAGATGCCACCTTCTGCGTTGACGCCATGTGGCCACGTGAAGATGAACGCCGGCGAGATGACCCTGATGCCATTGACGAATACATACAGGAGAAGCGCGCCCAGCACCGCAACGGTAAGGAGCGCAGCGCCCCACAGTATTCCCAGTGCAAGCCTGTTCGATAGCGTCTTGTTCATGATCAGTTCCTCAACCTCGACAACAGCCTGACTGTTGCGACAAGGAACATGGAAAAGATGAAGAGCATGGCGGCCATAGCGAACAGAGCCGTCCGATGCAGGCCGACCGCATACGGCATATCCATGACGATCTGCGTCGTCATAGTTGAAAGCGGCGCGAAGATTCCTGCAGGAAACACCGGGGCGTTACCCACAACCATCAGCACTGCCATGGTCTCCCCGATGGCGCGTCCCATGCCAAGGATGATGGCGTCGATGATGCCGATCTTCGCTGCGGGCACGACAACCTTGTAGATGGTCTGCCACTGCGTGGCCCCCATCGCGTACGACGCCTCGCGAATGCCCTCGGGGATCGACCGGAGCGCGTCCTCAGAGAGCACGGCGATGGTGGGGACGATCATGATTGCCAAGACTATCCAGGCAGTAAAGGCACCAAAACCGAGCGTTCCGCTGAACTTGGCGACGATCGCGCGCAGCAGGATGATGCCGAAGAACCCATATACCACGGACGGTACACCCGCGAGCAACTCAACAGCCGGGCGCACAAATGAGCGCACCTTTGGCGATGCGACGTCCGACAAGAACACCGCCGTCCCCACTGCCAGCGGAGTTCCCAGAGCTAGCGCACCGAGCGTTACGATGAACGACCCGATGATCAGCGGCAGAATACCGAACTGACCGGTTGACGACGACCACACGGTGCCCGTGATGAACTTGCCCAGACCGTACTCGGTGACTATCGGCAGTGCCTTCCATCCCACGAAGATGAAGATCAGTGCCACGGCTAGCACGAATACGAACGCGCACATGAAGAAGACCGCCTTGAGGAGGTTCTCCTTCACGTAGGTAGACCTCGACACGAGCTGGAGGCTTCCAGCGGAGTGGTGCTCGTTGTTCTCGCTCATCGGGCACCCCCCTCCGCAACCGGAATGAACCCGGCATCAACGACGACACCCTTTTGGATGGTGTCAGACAGCACGAAGTCGATGTACGCCTTGGCCAATCCGGTCGGCTCCCCTTTCGTTAGGAAGTGGAGTCTGCGGCCGATGGGATACGTCTGATCCCCTACCGTTTTCTCACTTGGCGTCACGCCGTCGACCTTGAGGGCCTTCACGGTCACATTCGTGAATCGAGGCTTCACAAAGCCGAGAGAGATGTAACCGATGGCCCCTGGCGCACGCGCCACGACGTCTCGGACCTGACCGGTCCCGGGCAGGACGGCCGCGCGCGGATCGAACGGGATATCTCCCATCACGATCTTCTTGAACGCCTCGCGAGTACCGGAAGCCTCGTCGCGGTTAACGAGCTCGATGTGACGGTCGGCGCCACCAAGCTCGCTCCAGTTGGTGATCACACCGGCGAACACGTTTTGAAGCTGCTCGACCGTCAGGCCGCTCACCGGGTTCTTCGGGCTGACGATGACTGCGATACCGTCGTATGCGATCGGGGTGTCGACTAGACCCAGGGACTTCTCTTCTTCCTTCAGATCGCGCGAAGAAGTCCCGACCTGTGCGGTGCCCGCCGACACGGCCTCGATACCGGCCGAGGATCCCAACCCTGATACAAGAATCGAGGAGCTCGGATCCTTTTGCGTGAACAACTCCGCGGCCTGCTCGGCGATAGGGAGGATGGTCGTGGAGCCGCTAACCGTGATCTGGTCGGTCCGACCTTGCGACCGACCGCAACCACCCACCATGAGGAGGCTGACGGCCACGGCGAGAACAGCAACTAGACCTGCGGCAGTATGCAGGCGAGAGCCGCGTGGCGACCCGTCAGACCCTGCTCGGCCCGGTACGAGAAGAACCGATCTGTGGCCTCGGCCGTACAGGTTCCGAGACATGCGATGCTGCACGTGGCAACTCCTGCATCAGTGAGACTCGCGGTCACTGCGGCCTCGAGGTTCAAACCCCCAGAATCGACCCGAGCAAGAGTACCAAACGTGTTAACGAAATGCGACATGGTTGCGTCATCTACTTCGTAATGGCATGCGCGGATATGCGGCCCGATGTAGGCTCGGAACTCTGAGACGTCGCAGCCAGCCAGCTGCGCCATCGCGGCCACGGCGGCTCCCGGCAGGGACGCGAGCGCACCCCTCCAGCCTGCATGGACCACAGCGATAATCGGCCCAGGCGCGACCAGGATCACAGGTACGCAGTCCGCGAAGCACAACATGAGCGGAACAGCCTCAAGCGCGGTCACAAGGGCATCGGTCGTGGGGACGGGCGGCCGGCCGTCGGCTGCGAATGCTCCGCTCCCGACGTGTGATGCATCGACCAGAGTGATTCCGTTACCGTGCACCTGCTCGGGGACGGTCAATCTGCCCCCTAGGTTCGCAATGCCGAGCGCAGTGAGAAGGCGTGCCCGATTAGCATCGACCGCGCTGGGCCCGTCACCCACATGCGACGCAAGATTGAGTCCCGTGAATGGCGGCTGACTGATGCCCCCACCGCGCTCGCTGAAGGCGATGATCACGCCCGTCTTTCGAGCCAACTGCGTATCCGTCCACACACTGATGCCATCGCGCAAGACTGCGGCGAGATGAGGTGCGGGCAACGACGGCATGATCTGGTTCCTTTCACATCAAAGCAGGAATTCGCAGTAGCATAAGCGCTGCGGGGCGCTATTTGGGGTATCCATTTTCACGAGTGACCGTAGTGGTCGCATTCCAAGGAGAGGGGACTCGATGGACAGCATCGATCTGAGTCGGGCGTTGAAGGCGCCGTTCCAGGACAGTGAGTGGGTGAAGAAGACACTCATGGGCTGGCTCTGGATGTTGCTCGGGGTCACCGCGCCAGCGGTATACGGGGCGCAGCTCGACTACATCAAGAGCGTATCGGAAGGGCGCGAGGATCTGCCAAACTGGGACGACTGTACCGGCGCCGGTTACCTGGACACGAAACTGCCTTACGCGGCGACCTTCTGACCTTGACGAGCGTACCACGCTTCGCGTTGCTCCGAGGGGCTGAGGAAG
>JBBRWO010000032.1:0-19175 GCA_038249135.1 Coriobacteriia bacterium | reverse complement strand
CAGGTCGTTGACCACGCCGTCGACCTTGCCGGCGTTGAGCGCGGAGAAGGCTGCAAGGGTGTCGGCGAACGGCACGATCTGCTTGGCGCCCTTGATGTTTTCCTTGGCCCATGCCTCGCCAGTGGTGCCGGACTGCACGCCCATGACCTTGCCGGTGAAGGCGGTGTTGATGGCCGCGGCGTCGTTGCCGTCAAGCTTGGCTACCTTGCCCTTGACCACGGCGATGGACTGGTTCGAGTCGATGTAGGGCGTGGAGAAGGTGATCTCCTTCTCGCGATCGGCGGTGATGGTCATGCCCGACATAATGACGTCGAACGTGCCGCCGGCCTTGAGCTGCGGGATGAGCGTGTCGAACGTCTGGCTGGTGAAGTTGACCGTGAGGCCCATCTCCTTGGCCAGAGCATTGGCGAGGTCTACGTCGAAGCCCTCTGCGACGTCACCGTTCATCGACTCGAACGGCGGGAATGCGGTGTCAGAGCCTACGGTCAGGACGCCATCGGCGACCAGTCCGAGGTCAGCGGCGGGAGCTTCTGCCACGGGGGCCTCGGGTGTTCCCGCCGTGCTGCCACAGCCTGTGAGCGCCACAAGGGCGAGCACCAGACCGAGGGCGAGCACGAGCGCAAGAGACTTACGAGCCTTCTGCATCGTTCCTCCTCAGTGTCCTGAATCACAAGAGCGCCCCGGATGGCCGATGACGCTCCACCGAACTACAGTGCATAATCATACACCGTTTCTGCAAGGCTGCGAACGGCTCGAGGGCTATTCAGGAGCTGCCATATCGTATGCACTAGCACTGCCGATGCACGCACGCGTCAGCGGAATCTCGATACAGAAGCTGCGTTTCCCCGGACACCGGAAACAAAACGGGCGCCCGGTGGGCGCCCGTCGTGGTTGCGTAGCGTTTCCGATGGCTAGGGAGTGTCGGCAGCATCGGTGCCGGATGCGGCGACGAGCTCAGGAAGCTGGCCGACCCACTTCGCCCTGATCGCATCCAGCACCCGGTCGGCGGCGAGCGCGTCCAGCGCGTTGCGAACCGCCGTCTGCAGGTCCGCGTTGTCCGGGAGCACGCCCACACCGAGCGGCGCAGCGGGCTCGAGCTGTCCAGCGAGATGGAGATTGGGGAAGTCGCGGATGATGTAGCCCGTGACTATCGCATCGCCAGCAGCCAGATCGACCTCGTGGGTGTCGGCGGCAGTAAGCGCCTCTCGAAGCGTCGGGAAGACCACCAGGGTTTGGGTCCCGATTTCGGATGCGAGCTTCCAGTACGCGGCCGACTCGGACTGCACGGCGATCTTGGTTGTTTGGAGGGTGTCGAGCGTGAGTGACGGCTCGACAGAAGGAGTGCTGTCAGTCCCCACAAAGAATGAGGGCGCGTTAGTAAGGTAGGATCCTGCAAGCGATGTGTTAGCAAGCCCTGCGTCCGAGAACCCCACCGAGAAGACCACGTCCGCTGTCCCGTCGGCCAACGCGGTCGCCGCCTCGGATGGCTTCACGTTGACGATCTTGAGCGTCAGACCGAGTTGCTCGGCAAGTGCAGCTGCCACGTCTATGTCGAGGCCCACCTGCTTGCCGTTGTCGGTTCCGGCGAAGGGCGGATAGTCGAGGTCGACCCCTGCACGAAGCACGCCCGCCTCCTTGACTGCCGGCGGCACCACCTTGGGCACAGCCTTGGGCTCTGCGGCTTTGGAGCAGCCGGTGCTCACCAGTAGCGCGCACATCGCGGCGACCGCGACACCCGCTATGCCGATTCGGCTCAAACGACCCATCGTGTTCCCTTCGTGGTGTGACTCGAGGCGCTCCCGCCCGGCTGACCTGGTCTTTGGCCCCACACTCGCATACCGGAGCTTCCGCTTGATGCTATCTCACTACCGGCCCTCTCGCCCGAGACCGCGGGATGCGGTCGTAATCGGACGGTACGACTTACCCCTAAGACGCGCCATGCTCGCGCGACGGCGAACCGCCGGCTTACGTGGATCCTTTGGGCCGCGTCTACCATGGACTAAGGCACCGAAGCGCCCGCAACCACAGACCCGGGCGGGAGCAGGGACGATTCTATCACGCGTGAGTGACAGCGCAGGTGCAAGAGTGTCACCACGAACGAGCCACCGCGGCCACCCGCACCTCGGCTGCACCGGCGTCGAGCAGCACAGCGGCCGCAGCATCGAGCGTGGCACCGGTGGTGAGCACGTCGTCGGTGATCAGTACTCGGTCGGGAAGCTCGACGCCTGAGGCCGGCGAAAACGTGCCTGCTGCGTTGGCCGCTCGGGCCGTGCGCCCAAGCGAACGCTGGTCCCGCGCATCCCCGCGAGTGAGCGCCGAGACCAGGGGTACGCCCAACGCGGACGCCAGCTCCGAACCGATCGCGAGACCGTGGTCGAAGCCGCGACGACGGAAGGCGGCTCGCGTGGCTGGGACGAACGTCACCGCCTGCGCCCAGCCCGGCCACGAAAGCGCGACCTGCTCGGCGAGCAAGGCGCCGAGGACGGCCGCAAGCCGACGCTCCCCCGCATCCTTGTGGAGAACCACCGCGCGCGCGAGTGGTGCCTCGAGCTCTCCCAGCGCCAGGGCCGCCGAGAACGCCCACTCCCGGTTCCAGCACTCCGTACACGTGAGCGCGCCGTAGGGAGCGCCACACCGAGGACAGCGTCCGGTCGCATCTATTCGCGGAAGCGCATCTCGGCAGGCATCGCAGAGCACGGCGCCGGGAAGCTCGCAGCCGGCACAGCGCGTGGGAAACACAAGCTCGGCAAGTCCGGCCATCAGGCCCATCGGCGACCCTTTCACGACGCGGTGATACCGCAGCCGGTCGCTCAGGTCAGGCGTTCGCGCTATGGCCTAGCGAAACGCGAGCACCTGCACAAGCGGCAGCGTGATCGCAGCGGCTGCGGTGGTCACGAAGATCGCCGAGGCGATGAAGTCCGTGTCCAGCCCAAACCGCTCCCCCACCACAAGCGTCAGCATCATCGCAGGCATGCCCGCCTCCAGCACAGTGACGCGTAGCGGCATGCCGCCGCCCACCGTGCCCAATAACAGCGTACCGACGGCCAGCGCGATCGCCGGAGCGACAAGTAGTCGCAGCACCGAGAGCGCCAGCAGCGGCCGAGCCGCGCGCCCGAGAGTGCGGAACTTCAACGACAGCCCTACCGACACCATGATCAGCGGCGCGACCATGTTCGCAAGAAGCCCTAACCCGGTGCTTACCGGAATCGGAATGTCGAACGGACGCATGAGCATCGCAACGCCCAGAGCTATCACAGCAGGAAACGTTGCCAGCTCCCGGAGGGGATTGACCCGGGCCTCCTCGTTGGTGCCGTAGTACTGGGCGATCAGCAGCCCGAACAACACCAGTGCGCCTACGGTCCCAAACACGTCGTAGAAGATCGCCTCGGGGAGATTCCTCTGGCCGAGAAGCGCTGCAGTGATCGGGTAGCCGATGTAGCCGGTGTTACCGAGCGCGGTCGCGATGATGAAGCCGCCGGCCATCTCGCGCGGGAGTTTCAGGAGTCGCACTGCGAGCCAGCCGAGAGCGGCCATCGCGATGAACACGACCCACGCGATCGCGACGACGCCCCAGAGGTCGGCGCGCAAGGTGGCTCCGTGCACGGCCGTGAAGATGAACGCCGGCAATCCGACGTAGATGATGAGTGCATTGATGGGCCGAGCGTCCTCGGCGCGAAGAATCTTGCCCGCACGCAACAGCGCCCCCACGCCGACGATCGCCACGAAGGTGAGGATTGTCGATGTGAGGGCGGCTGTGGTCATTGCGCTGTGAGGTTCCGGGGGCTAGAGATCGGGAAGATCCGGGGGCGGCTCGGTGTCGGCGCCGGTGAATCCCGCCAGGCCGATCTCGTGAATACCACCGCTCCCCATGCAGTTCAGTGCGAGTCCGGTCTCGAAGTCAGGACGGACCACACCTCGCTCGGTGATGATCGCCGTGATGTACTTGGCGGGGGTCACGTCGAACGCGGGGTTGTACACCTCGACGCCGGGAGGCGTCATCTTGAACCATGCGTCGAAGCTGTAGCCGCCGCCTTTGCGCTGGATCAGCATCTCGTGGCCCTTGGCGAGCGGCAGGTTGTAGCTTCCGTCCTTGGTGAGAAGGTCCCACGCGCGCGAGGCGTCGGGACTGTCCGGCTCGAAGGTGCCAGCCACCGTGAACCCGGTCAGCTCGCGTGGATCGCGCTCCTCGATCTCGATCTGGGAGCCATCCGACAAGGTGAGGTCCACGGTCGAACTCGGGGCTGCGACGTAGAACGGGATGCCATGCTCTTTAGCGAGCACGGCCAGCCCGTAAGTGCCGATCTTGTTGGCGGTGTCCCCGTTGGCGCAGATGCGATCCGCACCCACGATGACCGCGTCGACCCAGCCGTTCTTCATGACGCTGGCGGCCATGTTGTCGGCGATGAGCGCCGAGGGAACTCCAGCGGCACGCAGCTCCCAGGCCGTGAGGCGACCACCCTGGTTCACCGGTCGCGTCTCATCCACCCACACGTGCGCGATCTTGCCCTCCTCGTGCGCGGTGAAGATCACACCCAGCGCGGTACCGAAGTAGACGGTTGCCAGCGAGCCGGCGTTGCAGTGAGTCAGAATCTTTGCCTCTTGCGGGAGCAGGTCGGCACCGAGGCGCCCGATCTGGCGGTTGCGGGCCTCGTCCTCGGCCTGCATGTTGAGCGCCTCTTGGACCACGAGCGCTTTGAGGTCATCAAGCGGCAGGTCGGAGTTGTCGTGGGCGACGTGACGGATGCGCTCGGCGCCCCAGAAGAGGTTGACGGCCGTCGGGCGTGTGGAGGTGACTTTGTCGGCGACCGCATCGATGCCGGCGAGAAACTGGCCGACGGTCTCGATCTCCGCAGTCTCATTCTCGGTCCAGAGTGCAAGCGCGAGTGCAGCGGCGACGCCGAGAGCTGGCGCGCCTCGGACGGCAAGGGTGCCGATGGCGATGCAGACACCCTCCGACAGGTTGCACTGCAGCACGTCGCCTTGAAGCGGCAGACGCGTCTGGTCGAGGATGAAGACCGCCGGGCGACCGGAGGAAGCGTCTTCACCCCAATAGAGGGTGCGAGGTATGTCTGACATGGCCATGTGCGGGCCTCCGGTTCGAGTGCGGGCCGCGGTCGTGTGCGGCTATGCGGCGGTCGAGTGCGGGTGCGCGGTCGGGGGCTAGACGGTGCCTTCGCTCCAGCTGGAGAGGTACTTGGCCTGCTCGGGCGTGAGGGTATCGATCTTGATGCCGAGGGTCTCGAGCTTGAGCTTGGCGATGCCGTTGTCGATGTCCTCGGGGACGTCGTAGACGCCGGGGGCCATGTCCTTGCAGTTGGCGACCATGTACTCGGCGGCCAGCGCCTGGTTGGCGAAGCTCATGTCCATCACGTTGGCGGGGTGGCCCTCGGCGCAGGACAGGTTGACCAGACGGCCCTCGGCCAGCAGATAGATCTTACGGCCGTCAGCCATCGTGAACTCGTCGACCAGCGGACGTACCTCGCGGGTGGAGACGGCCATCTCGCGCAGGCTCGGGATGTTGATCTCGGCGTTGAAGTGGCCGGAGTTGCAGATGATGGCGCCGTCCTTCATCGCGGAAAACGAGTCGCTGTCGATGACGTTGAGGTCACCGGTGACGGTGATCCAGATGTCGCACTGCTTGGCTGCCTCGACGGCGGGCATGACGCGATAGCCTTCCATGACGGCCTCAAGAGCCTTCATCGGATCGACCTCGAGCACGATGACGCTCGCGCCCATGCCGTCGGCACGGCTCGCGATGCCGCGACCGCACCAGCCGTAGCCGGAGACGACGATGGTGCGCCCGGCGAGCAGGCGGTTGGTGGCACGGATGACGCCGTCCAGCGTGGACTGGCCGGTACCGTAGCGGTTGTCGAAGAGGTGCTTGGTCTTGGCCTCGTTGACGGCCATGATCGGGTACTTCAGCGCGCCATCGGCATGCATCGCGGCCAGCCGGATGACGCCGGTGGTGGTCTCTTCGGTGCCGCCGATGATGTACTCGAGCATCTCGGGCTGCTCGGCGTGGATACGGCCGACAACGTCGGCGCCGTCGTCCATGGTCATCTGCGGCTTGTGCGCGATGGCCGAGTCGATGTGGCTGTAGTAGGTCGCGGTGTCCTCGCCCTTGATGGCGTAGGTGCTGATGCCGTAGTGCTCGACGAGCGCGGCAGCCACGTCGTCCTGCGTCGAGAGCGGGTTGCTCGCGGCGAGAACGATATCGGCGCCGCCGGCCTTCAGCGTGCGCATCAGGTTCGCGGTCTCGGTGGTGACGTGCAGGCAGGCGCTGATGCGCAGGCCGTCGAGCGGCTTCTCGGCTTCGAAGCGCTCGCGGATGCTGGCGAGAACGGGCATGTCGGCGTCGGCCCACTCGATGCGTGCCTTGCCGGCGTCGGCGAGGGACAGGTCTTTAATATCGTGATTCATAAGATTTCCTTTCCGGCCGCGCTAGGCGGCGTTCTTGAGTGCGCGAGCTGCCCAGATACGCCTAAGACGATCTGGCAACTCTCTTGCGCCGGTGGCCTCGGCTTCCGGGAGCATTCCCCAGCCAAGACCCATGATGAGCCAAAACACCTCGACGACGCGAGCGGCCGCGAAGTAGGGGCCCTGAACTGAGGCAAGCGCCATCACTGCCAACGCTAGAAGAGCGCCGAACGCGAAGCCGCCTTCTTCATCGAGGCGCTTCATACCCTGCCACATGGGCCCTCCGAGCTGAGCCAAGAGCACGAGCCAGGCAGCCAAGGCAAAAAGCGAGAAGTTGTAGAACGTGTCGAGATAGAAGTTGTCGGTGTTGACCATCCCGCCCTGGCGCACTGAACCGCCAGCCATTTCGACCTTCCCGGCCAGACTCGTGCCGAGAACGACTTGATTGTCCACGATGTTGAGCAAAACCAGTATGCGCAGCCGAAACGCATTGGGTACGGCAATGGAATACCCGATAAGCGCTGCCAGAGCGATCTGGAACGAGCGGAGACGGCGCACTGCAAACACGGTCAACAGCACGGCGCAGATGATCCAGTCGGCGCGACTACCCGTTGAAACGAGCGCGAAGATGGGAACGAGCGATGCCGCCAACCAAGCCATGCGTTCACGAGGGGACTTTGCACGATCGCTCGCGGCAAGCGCAACGATTGCGCCGAGCAGCATAGCGATGCCGAGGTGGTTGGGATTGCCGTCGAACGCGCCGAATGCCCGATTTCCCCACAGCTCACGTGTTGCCCCACCCCGAATCGAGGGATACGCGACCAGTACCCAGTTCTCAATCGGCCTGAAGAAGGTCTGCGCCAACGCAAGTAGCCCACCCAGATTCGCGCCGGCCACTAGTGCGACTCGCAGCCGCCTTCCCCGATTGGGATCGGCTCTCACGAGCCACACGACCGCGAGGAACAGTGCGAAGCGCACGACGTGCTTTACCAGCGGGAACAGGTACTCCGTGGCAGACACATTCGCGCCGAGAAGATCTCGACCGCCCATCCACAAGGCCGCAAGCAGCACGAATGCTCCGAAAGCAGCCAGGAGCCCGGTCCGAGGCATCTCTCGGCGCAGCGCCCACCGTGCGGAGACGCCGAGTACAACGGCGCCCATCATCACTTCATCACCACGGATGTCGCTTATTGCGCCGCCAATCTGTAGCAGCGGAAGCGTCATGATCGAGAGCGCGATGACCAGCAATCCGGCCTCAGGGACGAGCGCCCCGAGCACAACCGCAACCGCGAGTGCGGGGGCACGAACTCCCGGCACGAAAGCCGCAACGACAAGCAAGAATAGTGCGATCGCTCCGAGGAACACGGGATGAGCCTCAAGCGAGCCTGCAATCAAGGAGCCACGGTGCTTCAATCGAAAGTACCCTTCTCACGTACCCGGCGAGCCTGCGCAAACGATCGGCTTCAGGCGGTCAACCACCATCAGGGGCAGGTCACAGATTGGCGAGTATAGCAGAGAGCAGGCGGGTGAATGCGGCAGCGGATGACGCTCCGGTTTCGAGAACCTCGGAATGCGAAAGGGCGACTCCCCCGGCGACATTCGTGATCAGTGACAGTCCAAGAACACGCATTCCAAGGGCGCGCGCAACAATCACCTCGGGAACCGTCGACATGCCGACGGCGTCGGCGCCGATTCCAGCCAGAGCCCGTGACTCCGCCGGTGTCTCGTAACTCGGGCCGAGCACAGCCACGTACACGCCCTCGGCGAACTGGACTCCCTCATCGGCGGCCGACTGTCGTGCGCGCGCCAAGAGCGAAGGATCATATGCCTCGCCCATCGGCACGAATGGGTTGCCACCGTCCGGCCCCGGCCACCCCACGAGAGGATTGTCACCAAGGAGGTTGATGTGGTCCGAGATGCCCATGATGGTTCCGGCGGGCAAATCAGGTGACACGGATCCTGCCGCATTGGTCGCGATGAACGTCCTCGCACCAGCCGCGAAGGCAAGACGGGCGGGGTATGAAGCCTGGAAGGCGCTAACGCCTTGGTAGCAGTGGAGGCGACCCCTGAACGCCATGACCCGGACTCCACCTGACCAACCCATCGACAACCTACCACTGTGGCCGACAAGAGGACCGGTCACGGAAAGCCCGCGCAATTCCGAGTAAGGAACGTCGACTCGGTCGGTGAGTGCCTCAACCACCGGGTCCAGGCCGGATCCCAGCACCACTGCGACATCGGGGGCTTCTCCCAGCCCTCGCACCAGGTCGACGTCTTCCTGAAACGCCCTGAGATCGCCCACTCCGATCACGCTCCAATGCTCCGGTACGCCGCAACAAGTCGCTCCGACGCAGCCTGCCAGTTCATTCCGCCGTCCACCAAAGCACGTCCGCGAACACCCATCTCGCGCACGAGGTCAGCGTCATCGCGCAGGCAACTGATCGCCGCTGTTACCGATTCAACATCCGACTCGTCGACAGCGAACCCCACGCCATTCTCTTCCACGAACGTACCCACCCACGTGCCGCCGCTGACGATGACCGGGAGCCCGCAGGCCATCCCCTCCATCGCCTTCACGGGCATGTTGTTGCGTGGATTGCCCACACGGGAATCGACCGCCGCATAGACGACGTCGCAGCGTCGGTAGAGCTCCGGGATCTCCGCATATCGGATTCTCCCGAGAATCTCTATGTTCTCCCTGCCGTGTGCATTCTGTGCGATGCGTTGGGCCGAAGTCCCCCCACCTGCCAGCAATGCCGCCGTTCCAGGCACGCGCCCGATGGCATCCATCAGAATCTCGAGCGGCTCGGGATAGCGCTTCTGGCCGAGGTAGCACACGGTCAATGGGCGCTCAGCGCGCGGCTCGGTGACCGGCCTGAATAGCTCCGCATCCGGCGCGTTTTCGACAAGTACTATCTTGTCGCGCGCGCCTATACGCACATAGTGATCGCGCGCCGACGGGTTGGCCAGCACGACGATGTTCGCGCGGGATACCGCACGGCGCTCATAGAAATCGACGGCGGCCCTCGCAACCGTCCCCTTGATTCCCTTCTGCGGAATCATCTTGCTCGCCCTGTACATCTCATGGAAGTCGCAGACAAGGCGCGCGCTCGATGGCAGCTCTCGCATCGCCGAGAGACCCGCGGGCAAGGTATCTGCATCATGGCAGTGCACCACCTGGGCACCGAGGCCTACTACGGCCCTCGCTGCATCGCGCCAGAAGGCACGGTACAGCGGCAGGTTCTTGAGTCCGGCTCCGTGTGCGGCTCGGGGGCCCACGCGGATGACGTCAAACACACCACGATCCTCTGTAGCAGGCGACTCGCCTGCCCTATCCCAGGCAACAATGGTGACGGTGTGTCCTTGCGACGAAAGAGCGACTGCTTCTTTCTCGACGCGGGGATCAGAGACTGCGTCGTTGCTGAGAATCATCGCTACACGGCTCGCCATGTCACACCGCCCGGTCGCGTACAAAGCGCTCTCTCAGCGGCAACGCATCGTACACAGCCAGCAGCTTCGGCCGCTCCACTCGCCACACGTAGCGCTCAAGCGCGGCCGCTCGCACACGGGAGCCGATGTCTGCCAGCGGCTCCTCGCCGTCGATGAGCGAGCGAACCGCCGCAGCGATCGATGAGGGCGTCACCGGCTCCGGGATGAGGGTGCCAATCCGCTCGGCACGTGCGTAGAATCCCATCTCCTCGAGATCGGTTGCCACGATCGGCAGTCCTGCCACCATGAACTCGAACAGCTTGTTGGGTGCAGCCAGTCGGTAGCTCAGGCACGAACCGACAAGCGGGATCACACCGATGTCTGCGGCGGCGGTGTAGCCCATGAGCTGCTCGAACGGCACCGCGTCGTAGAGTTCTGCGCGCTGGGTGAGGACGGGGTCGCCGGCGATCTTCGCTGCGACCATATCGCGCAAGGCACCATACCCAACGATGGCCAGTCGACAATCATCGAGAACTCGCATTGCGTCCACAAGCTCTTCGAGTCCGCGGTTGGGGACGATTATGCCTTGATAAATGAGTAGATACCTCGCGTCCCTAAGTGCCCGGCGACGAAACTCCATGTCGCGCGCGGGCGGCTCGACGACATCGGGCACGTTCAGAATCACGACCGGCGTCACGCCATAGCGCTCCGCGAGCACCCTGGCGCGACCGATATCGCTCGTAATCACCGCAGCCGACCGCCGAGAGAAGAACCTCTCGTAGCGAAACATCAACCAGCGCCACGCGGTGTTGCGGGAGGGGGCCCAGTTGCGGTCGAGGTTCAGCTCGTCTGAATCGTATACAACGACCGCGCCACGGAGGGTCGCAGCGATATGCGCGACGAGGAGCGGGTAGGCGTCACGCGAATCATAGACATCGGCGTTCTCGCGGTAGGCTGCGACCAGCGTGCGCAATATACCTTCGACGAACCGAATGAACTTGAAGCCAAAGCCGCGCGGGAGTGCGCGCGACTTGATGGTGATCCGCTTGACGATGTATCCGTCGCGCTGCTCGACCTCTGCCGTCTCGTCATCTCGAATGCCAATGAGAACCACCTCCCAGCCCTGATCGGCCAAGGTACGGGCGGTCCGGTCCACCCGGGTCAGAAACCGGGAGGCGTTGTATTGGATGATGCAGAGTTTAGGCACGGGCACAGATACCTCATGATAGGATTCGCGGGGATCGGAGCCAAGCATACCTGCGCAGCCGCCACGTTGAAAGGGTGCCGATGCAGCGTCGCCACATTGTCCTGATATCGCAGATTCCCATGTGGTCGATGGGCAAGTCGGTCGGCGGGCCCGCATTCCACGAGACCGTGCGCGCTTTGGGCGAGCAGTATCGAGTCAGCATCGTCACCCCGCGGCTCGACTACGTCGACGAGTCGCAGCTGCCTCCCGGGGTCGAACTGCATCAGTTCGATCACAGACTCCACGGCGCGTTTCGACAGGTCCCGAAACTGGGGTGGGCCGCAGACACTCTGGGCTGGTACACCTTCCAGAGCTCAGCATGGCCGATCGTCAACAGGCTGTGCCAGACCGGCGATGTCGACCTCGTCTACGGCTATGAGATCTACGGCGTCCCGGTGGCGCGCAAAGCGGCCGATCGCTTCTCGATTCCGATGGTGGCTCGCTACCAGGGAACGCTCATGAGCTTCCGCATGGATCAACGCGGCGCCTCGATTCGCTTTCACAAGCATCTGGCGGCGCTCAAGACACCGGCAGATCTCATTGTGATGACTGACGACGGGACGCTTGGCGATGAGCTCCTCGGGCGGCTCGGCCACCGTGCCGAAGACGTTCTGTTCCTGATGAACGGCGTGGATCGCTCGATAGTCGCGGCCACGCCGACCGACGTTCGCTCGGAGCTTGGAATCGACCCTGCGACCCCTCTTCTGTTGTCGGTCTCTCGGCTGATGAATTGGAAGCGAGTGGATCGGGTCATCCGTGTAGCGGCGGAACTGGTTGACCGCGGTTCGGACTTACACCTTGCGATTGTCGGCGTGGGCCCACTTGAAGGGCAGCTACGCGAACTTGCAGTGGCTCAGGGAATCGCTGACCGAGTTCACTTCGTCGGCGGGGTTCCTCGGCGCGAACTCGCGGGATACTACCGGACCGCCTCGGCGTTGCTGTCGCTGTACGACTACTCGAATCTCGCAAACCCTGTGATCGAGTCGATGCTACTGGGCGCTCCCGTGTTCGCGCTGGGCGCCGGTGGCACGAATCACCTGGTGAAGGATGGCGTCAACGGGGTGCTGTTGAGCAGCGCGGAACCCGGCGATGTGGCCGACGTTCTCGAGCCCTATCTTGCCGACGACATCGCGCTCAAGGCTCTCGGCCTCTGCGGCTCCGAGTGGGCCGAGGAGAACCTGTGGACATGGGAAGATCGCATGCGCACCGAGTCTGAGCGGCTCGAGCTGCTGATGGGCACCCATCAAGCCTAGCGCTTGGGCGAGAGCCCCTCGTACATCGCAGCGAGATTCCGGCCTTCAGTGGTCAGGTTGTAGCGCTCCGCAACCGCACGCTTCCCCGCAACTGAAGCCGCGTGAGCGGTGGGCTCATCGACGAGCTCCGCCAGAGCCCTCGCAATGTCGACCGGATCACCGGCACGAGCCACGGTACCTGCGCCGGTCTCGCGCACGATGCGAGCGAGCGGTGCGCAGTCGCACACCATGACCGGCAGTCCCATGGCCATGTATTGAAAGAACTTGTGCGGGACCGTCGAGTCGGTGTGATCATTTCGCAGATGCGGCACCGTACCCACGGAAACGGTGACAAGACGTTTGCGCATCGACTCCCCGTCGATCCACCCGGTCCACTCTATCGCGTCGGTGAGGCCGAGCGATTCTGCAAGCGCGTGCAGCTCGCCCTCCCCATTGCCGGCGCCCATCAGCAGCAGTCGAGCGTCGGGAACCGTCTCGCGAAGCACCGGAAGTGCCCGAATCAGGGTGTCGATGCCACGATGCGGCCCGAACCCTCCCGCGTAGGCAACGGTGAAAGGAGCGCCAGGCGCCGGCGCCCAATCGAGTGCCTCATCGACGTCATCGACGTTGCCGAAGATGAAGACGTTCTCGGGCTTCACGCCAAGGGTGCCGACGATACGCTCCAGCGACTCATCCACGACAGCAACCACACGATCCACGCCGTTGACCGCATGGCGTTCGTACGCACGATAGCGGGCGGGCGTCTGGAAGAGCCGTGCCGCTGTCGTGCGGTTCCAGTACCCCACCGCCGCCGGGTAGTTCTCATGCATGTCATACGCGACCGGAATTCCAAGTCGGCGACCTACCGCGAGTGCTGATGCGACCGCAGGCAGATCATGCACATGGAGCGCCTCGATGCTTTCGTCGTGCACGTACCGCGCGATCGCGCTCTCCCAAAGAGGCGACCGCCAGGTGGTCAACGTAGCGAGTGCGCTCAGCTTGGAGGCGACGAATCCGGCGCGGGCAGGATAGCGGCGCACCGCGATCGGGCCGATCTGCTCCTGAGTCGGGCGGCCATCCTTGTCGCTCGTGAGCAGGAACACCTCGTGTCCTGCGGCCGAGAGGATCTTGGCTTCCTTCTCAACGCGAATATCAGGCGGGTACGTCCCACCCATGAGCAGCATGCCGATGCGCACCTTCAGTCTCCCCTACTCGGTACCTGGTCCAACGTCGTCGGGCGGATGGCCCTCTGAGCGGGGCTCAGTATAGCGTAGGCATGTCGGCCTGCCTGAACAGCGCCGCTGTCGGCACGTCAGCGCATGCTAGAATTCTGTGGCTCAAAACGGCTCGCTCGAAAGGCTCCCGTGCAGTTCGCCTCCTTCGCCTATCTCGCATATCTCGCGCTTGTGACCATGGTCTACTTTGCCCTGCCCTGGCAACACACCAGGACGGTCTGGCTGCTTGTCGCGAGTCTTGCGTTCTACTACGCGCTCTCGGCCGGTTGGACCATCGCACTTGTCGCTGTCATCGTGCTCGGCTACATCCTTGGCCTCATCATCTCCGCCACCCCCACGAACTCGAACCGCAGAAGAGTGATCACCGGTGCCGGCGTGACGTTGATCGTCGCGGTGCTGGCTTTCTTCAAGTACGCGAAACTCACGGCTCCGCTGATGCAGCTTGGGCTCGTGTCAGCGCTGGGAGACTCAAGCTTCAGCACGCTGCATCTCATTCTTCCGATCGGCATGTCGTTTTGGACGTTTATGACGATCTCGTACCTCGTCGACGTCTCAAAGGGGACAACCGAGGTGGAGCGGAACCCGTTGCGGTATGCGCTGTTCGTGGGCTTCTTCCCGCACGTGACTGCGGGTCCCATCGCTCGGGCGTCACAACTCATGCCGCAGTTGAAGACGAAACGCGTCTTCTCGTATGAATTGATGCGCTCAGGTCTGTGGCTCATGGGCTGGGGCTTCGTCAAGAAGCTCCTCGTCGCCGACCCTCTAGGTAAGTTCGTGGATCTCGTGTACGGACACCCGCGGCTATTTGGTGCCCACGACAACGGCCTCGTGCTCCTTCTTGCCACCGTCGGATTCGCGATCCAAATCTACTGCGACTTCTCGGGATACACGGATATCGTGCGTGGCTCCGCACGCATTCTCGGCTTCGACCTGCTCCCTAACTTCAACCGCCCGTACTTCTCCCGATCGGTGAAGGAGTTCTGGCAGCGCTGGCACATGTCGCTCATGGGTTGGCTGAAAGTCTACGTGTACTTCCCGCTTGGGGGCAGTCGAGTACCCACATGGCGCCGCTACCTCAACATCTTCATCGTCTTCGCGGTGAGCGGCATATGGCACGGAGCCGGGTTGTCATTTCTTGTGTGGGGCCTGCTGAACGCCTTCTATCAGGTGTTCGGTGAGGTCAGCGCGCCTCTTCGGGCACGGGTGCGCGCGGCCCTGCGCGTGGACACGTCGGCCTGGTGGTATCGCGTGTTCCAATCACTGGTGACATTCGGGCTCATAAGCATCGCATGGGTGTTCTTCCGCGCGGGATCCATACAGGAAGCTCTGTATATCGTGCCGAGAATGTTCATGCCGACGTTCGCCGGCGTCTCGAGCAAGGCCCTCGCCGGGCTGAAAATGCCTCGCGAACAGGCGCTTCTCACCGTCATCGCGATTCTGGTCGTGTTCGCCGTTGATGCCTTGTCGACGCGCATCAACCTTGCCGCATTCGTCCGGAAGCAGCCACTTCCGATCAGGTGGGCGGGCTATCTCGCTGCGATATTCATCATCACAGTGTTCGGTTACTACGGTCCGGCATACGATGTTGCCGGCTTCGCCTACTTCCGCTTCTGAGGTCACATGAACACCAACGCCGAATCACCTCGTCATCGCATAGCGCGGCTCCTCAAAGTAATCGTGTTTTCCAGCCTGGTGGTCGGGCTGGTTGTGGCAACCGGCGCCGTTCTCAAACCAATTCGTGGTGGTAACTCGTTTGCCGGACCCTGGGAATCGTTCCGCAGTCAGCCGAGAGACTCCCTCGACGTGATGGTCTTTGGCACGTCGCACGCGTTCACGTCCATCGATCCAAGCGAGGTCTGGCGCACGGCGGGAGTGCCGACGTTCGTGCTCGCCGGCCCGACCCAGAGACTGCAGACCACCCGCTACTACGTTGATGAGGCACTCAAGACTCAACATCCTGATGTCATCGGACTCGAGATGGTGGCTTTCACGTACGCACCGGATCGCTACGACAGCCGATTCCATCTCATGAATGTCGGCTACATGCCCCCGTCGGTCAATCGGTTCAAGGCTGGGCTATTCGCCACCCCGTGGGGCGAGCGCACCGGCGCACTCGTGGATCTCTGGGCGTATCACGATCGCTGGAAGGAGCTCACCCCCGGCGACTACGACATCGTCGAAAAGCAGAAGGGCTACGAGTATCTGCGCGGCTGGATTCCTCTTGTCGGAGGCAACAAGAAGCCGAAGTCCGTTGCAGACACCACGCCCCGGGAAGCTGCGGAAGCGACGCTCACTCCGGCGGGCGTGCACAACCTAAAGGCGCTTCGGGTCATCGCGCGCGAGTGTGACCGACGCGACATCCAACTGGTGCTCATGCTCACCCCCACGTCCCCGCCCGCGGGCTACAGCCCCGCGCTCGGAGCGGGCTACAGAGCGCTGTCCGCGGAGTTCGACAACGTGCACCTGCTCGACCTCAGCCAACCCGACGCCGTGCCAGGTCTCTCCTATCGCGATGACTTCTTCGACGGCGGCCACCCGAGTCACACCGGAGCGCAGAAGACGAGTCGTGTGTTCGCCCACTATCTCGTGACTGAATTCAATCTCGCGGATCGACGCGGTGACGCCGCCTACGCCACATGGAACGACGACGCCAAGAAGCGCGACGCTTACGTCGCCGAGGTCGAACGCAAGGCAAGGGCTAAGAAGAAGTAACTCCAGCCAGGCTGGTAGACTAATATGCCCGAACGCACCGCTCCTACGGCCGTTCACGACTCGAGAGAGCATCTGATGAGCCATCCCCGAGGAACCGTATGTCTGTAGACGAGAATCGCTCGGAGACGAGCACCTTGCTTAGGCCATGGGCGCTCATCCCTCTGCTTGTCGTGGCCTCGGTCGCAGTCAGGCTTTGGGCGTTCGTCGGAATCGTTCGTCTCGACATGTTCCGCTATCTGGAAATCAGCAACAATGTCCTCCATGGAGGCTCGCTCTACGACCCGCAGGTCATCTACTACTCAGTGCGACTGCCGCTCATGCTGCCGCTTATCGTGTCGAATGCACTGGGCGGTTACGGGGAACACGTGTCCGTCCTGTGGCCCCTCGCGTGCTCTGTGGGCAGCGTCGTTGTCGCTTATCTGCTTGGCCGCGAGTTGTTTGGGGATGTCGCGGGAGCGCTCTCGGGCGCGCTGATGGCTCTATTCCCTCTCGAGGTTGAGATGGGCACGCAACTTCTGCCAGATGCCATCGAGGGGTTCTTCATTCTGGCTATGGTGTACTTCGCCGTTCTCGGAATCACCCGAGACGTGAAGTGGCGCAAGTGGCCGATACTTGCCGGCATCTTCCTCGTCATCTCCTACCAAACACGTACGAACGCCGTGATCTTCCTTCCGGGCATCCTCGCTATCGGCGCCATAGTGCGCCCAGAGCGATGGAAGCGCTCACTCTGGGCGCTGGTCGGGCTCGCCATTGGCGCCGGTTTGTTCGCGGCGGTGTTCTGGATGCTTTCAGGCGATCCGCTGATCGATATCCACAAAATGCAGCAGTTCTACTCCGGATACGAGAGCGCCGGTTTCTTCGTGCGACAAGCGACGTTCACGAAGATGATCCTGACCGAGCGCGCACTCGTCTGGACGGCACCGCTGGCGCTGCTCGGTTTGGCGGGGCTGGCTCTGTGGCCCGACCGGAACAAGGCGTTGCTGGCTGTCTGGGCAGTGGGATTCTTCATCTATCTCGAGTTCGTGAGCCGACTGCACGGGCTCGATTCGAGTTATCGCTATGCCGAGCCGCTCATTGCGCCGATCCTGATCCTCGCTGCTGCCGCAGTCGCGCAGGCAGGCAAGGATCGCTCACGACGAACGGTGGGAGTCGCCGCGTTCATCGGCGGGCTTGTCGTGATGTCGATGCTGCAGTTGGGCGCACAGGCCGCGAATCACAGACGATCGCAGCCGCGCTGGGCCGCGCAGCGAACCCTCGCCCGGATAGCGGTCGCCAAGCCCGACACAGCGTTCTACCTCGACGACAACTGGCTGATCGTGGCGCTGAACTACTACTCCGGATTCACTTTGGGCCGAGATACCGTCGAGCCGCCCTCCGCCGGAGTCAACGCCAAGGCTCGCCTTTTCCTGTTGTCCGAGCGGATCCCCCCTGCTGGGAGTCGCGCGGTGGTCGTGACGACGAAGCCCGCGAACGCCCCGGCGGATTCGGTGCCTGAGCAAACGATTCCGTACCCCGGCGGCCCGCTTATAATCTACCGCGTACGGTAACAAGATCGCGACATCACACGGATCAGGATTCGAGCTCGGCACCCTAGCGAAGGGCCACGCGTGACCGAAACACCGACACAGACGCCTGCCGAGGAATCCCCCGAGGCCACAGGGACCGGGCTGTTGCAGAAAGCCCTCAGATCGGCCGGATCAGACGCCGCTCGCTATATCCCTGTGCGCTTCGTGCCGGCGCTTACGTCTTTGATCACGGTCCCTGTATTCACAGCTGCCATAAGCAAGGCGGACTACGGGGCCTTCTATCTGGTGAGCTCGGTGGCCGCGTTGTTCTCGGCGGTCGCGACAGGGTGGATATCCTCATCGGCCATGCGATTCTACTGGCCATTCAAGCTGAAGCACCGGCTCGACGCGTTCACGTCGACCGTGCTGTGGACGGCGACCACGACGCTGGTCAGTACGGGCATCGTGATGGCGGGAATCGCGTTCTTCATCCGCGATAGCCTGAGTCCGGATGTCCAACGTCTCGTACCGGCAATGCTCGCGTACTACTTCTTCAATTTCCTGACCAACGTACTCGTACAGGTGCTTCGTGCGGCCAATCGCGCTTCTGCGTTCGCGCGAATGCAGATCACGGGGACACTCCTGACCACGGGCCTGTCCATTGCGTTCGTATGGTGGGGCCACTGGGGTGCGGCCGGCATTCTGGGCGGCGTGGCGATCGGCTGGGCCATTACCCTCGTCCCCATGCTGCGCGAAATCAGCAAGGAAGGCTCACTTTCACCACGCGACATCGACGAGCCCTTACTGCGTGAATTCCTCAGTTTCGGAATGCCGATGGTGCCCGTTGGTCTCGCGACATGGGCACTCGTGCTCCTCGACCGGTTCGTGATCAACCGCTTTCAGGGTGCGGCTGCCGTCGGGCTCTACTCGGTCATGTACGCACTGGGCGAGAAGATAATGCAGTTGATGACGATTCCGCTCCTGCTCACCATGTCTCCTTCGTTGGTCGAAGCGTTCGAGCGCAGAGGCCAACATCTCGCCGAGCGCGTCCAGACCCAGTTCGTTCGCTACTTTGCGCTGGTGACCTTCCCGCTGCTTGCAGGTATGACCGTGGCCGCGCAGCCTTTTGTGCGCATATTCGTTTCGCCCGAATACGCGAGCGCGTGGCGCGTATTGCCGATTGTCGCTGCGGGATCGATGCTCGCGTCATTCTCCCAAATTGCCGGTACGGGACTGGGTCTGCACAAGAAGACGAAACTGATCATGTTCAACACGGTCGGCGCCGCGTCACTGAATTTCGGCGCCAACATGCTTCTTGTTCCGAGGTTCGGCTACTTCGCCGCCGCCTGCAACACGGCCCTGGCGTATGGCGCACTGTTGGCGGTAACAGCTTGGCAGT
>JBBRWO010000031.1:0-19422 GCA_038249135.1 Coriobacteriia bacterium | reverse complement strand
TGATCATGTTCAACACGGTCGGCGCCGCGTCACTGAATTTCGGCGCCAACATGCTTCTTGTTCCGAGGTTCGGCTACTTCGCCGCCGCCTGCAACACGGCCCTGGCGTATGGCGCACTGTTGGCGGTAACAGCTTGGCAGTCCCGCCTCTACATGCGGCTCACTCCCCCTTGGAACGCCCTCGGACGGATCGTGCTCGCTTCCGGCGGTATGGCCATCACGATCTACGCCGTCTTTGGAAATCTGGGGCGCACTGCTTCCAGAACCGCATCGATCTGGGTCCTGCTGGGCGAGATTCTTCTCGGCGTGGCGGTGTATGTGTTGCTGCTCATCGCGGTAAAAGCGATTCGCCCAGATGAGCGTGCGTTTGCCAGGGAGATGGGTGCGAAGGGCATCGCCCGCCTCAGACGAAAGCCCGCCGGAAAGGGCTCCGCGGACGCGGACTCCGCACAGGGGTCGCGACTACGGGTACTACTTGTCGGCCCGGTTTCCACCGATGACGGCGGGACGAGTGGCGGGGTCGCGACACACATGTCCGACCTTGCACGGCGCCTCCAGCAGCAGGGCCATGAAGTCAGGATCTACGCCGACAACCTGAGCCCTGGCGAGCCGTCACTTCACGCGTGGGGATCGCTGTATCCGCCGGTGATGTCCAGCGCCATCCCAAGAACCGCGTTCGGGCTCTCCGGCGGGCCAATGACGCTCGCGCGCGCGTTGCTGATGGCTCCTGGAATGGGAATGCGGTACGTGACAGCGGCCGCCCACGCACTCGGCACCAGACGCGCGGTGAACGGCTGGCGGCCCGACGTGGTCCACTATCACCACGCTGACCGCCGCCCGGCATTCGGCCGTATGGCCGGTCTGAAGGCGCCCAGTATCATCACCGTACACTCGGTCCATTCTTTTCCTCCTCCCGGCAAGGCGGATGAGCGCGACAACCGCGATCCGGCGTCACGATACCTCCGAGCAGCTGATTGTGTGATTGCCGTGAGCAGCGATGTCGCATCCGCGTTATCCGCACGCCTGCCCTCAGTGCGCCCGCACGTGATACCCAACGGCATCGACATCGCCGCCTTCTCGGCAAATGAAGGCGATCGTCCCGCTCAGGCACCGAACGGCCCGCTTGTGCTCTTTGTGGGGTGGATCGCGACCAGCAAGGGGGTGTTCGACCTCATCGAGGCGATGTCGCTTGTTCGCGATCGGGTACCTCACGCTTATCTCGCGCTGGTGGGGCCAAGCGACGTCTCAACCCAAGAACTGCGCGACGCCTGGACCGGATCGGCCGACAGCCTCATCGTTGCAGATCCGGTCCCGCAATCCGGCATCGCAGCGTGGTTACACGCCGCCGACGTTCTGGTGATGCCTTCACGCGTACGGGAAGGTGGCGGACGAGTGTTGCTCGAGGCGTTCGCCGCGGGCACGCCCGTGGTGGCTTGTGATGTCGGGGCGGTGTCGGAGACTCTCGAGGGCGGAAGACTCGGTGCGTTGGCTCCAACGGCCAACCCCGCAGCGCTAGCAGACGCAATCACTGAGGCTCTCCTCGGCGGAGAGCGCACGGCGGCACGCACGCGATTTGCACACGCCGCAGCGATGACCTACGACTCGGCACTACTGACGGCGCGCATCGTATCCGAGTACCGCAGCGTTCTTGAGACGAATCGGACCCGTCAGTAGGCGTAGCTTGCCAGTGTCGATGCGACCGCATCGGGAATCACCGAGACTCCACCCACGACCACGACACTGGAAATCACTGCATGGTTCGCAGCAAGGTACGCCGCGGTTGGCCCGGAAGCCGCCCTTGAGGCAGTCATCAACAGCGGGTGCATCCCGCGACCGGCCATCAGCCCACCGGTAACTGAGTCAGGAAACCGCTCCCCCGAGGCAATGTAGACGGTCGATAGCGTGAACCCCAGTGATGACACGGCCCACTTGGCAGCCTCGACACCGGTGTCGTAGCGTGACCCCAACGTGCCGAATCGCTTCGCGGGAGACGTCTCCCCGGTCGCTGACAGGACTGATGCCAGCGCGGGCGCGGTAATCGCTTTGGCACCCCCGAACAGGACGGACTCCGTCGCGCCGAGGTCACCCAGCACGAGGCGCGAACCCTTTGGGAGCGAGCGCGAACCGGTGAGGACGACCGGGCGGTGGGTACCCGCTGCGATCGCGGAAGCGACGGCGGCATCAGGCCAGTCCTCGCCCGAAGCAACGAGCACCTTCTTACCCGACGCACCGAGTTCCTTCATCTTCATGGCGACGGTTGCCGCGGTCCCGTAGCGATCCACGCCATAGCGCTCGTTGCCAGCGAGTCGCTCTACCGAGCCCATTATGGCCTCGGCCCTCAAGGCCACTGGAGCACTGATGCTTTCAGCCCCTCCGACGATGTAGACCTTGGCGCAGCCGAGGGCCCTAAGCCGCTTGAGCTCGGTGTCGACGTCCTGCGGCAGAGACGACATGGGTGTCATAAGCACCGGCCCGGAAACCAGGCCTGCGAGAGCGGACCCTGTGAGTGCATCGGGGAATTTGGCATCGGTCCCGTTGACCAGAACCACGGCTTTCGCGCTCCCGCTCGTCGCGAATGCCGATTCAGATATCTTGACCGCGGTTCCATATCGGTCGCCCAGCGCCACACGATCGAACGGACTGTTGACGAAGAATTTGGTGCTCTTGAGCCCGAGCGCGCTCCTAAACGTATCGCCGGAGAGGCCCCGGGTCACGGTCCCGTTGGACCACATGACATCGACGCGACGAACAAAACCCGACGGGTACGCGCGCTCCAGCCCGAGCGATTTGACCCACACCGTGCTACCCGCACCGGCTGGCTCACCGGAGATGGCAGCGGCCAACTTGGATGCCATACTCAGCCCGGTAAGGGACACGGGCGGGGTCCACGGGTTGTAGACCGAACCGCAGTACGGGTCAGGAACCCCACGGTAGTAGCTCGATGGCGTGGCGCCCAGCCACACATCTTCGATATTCGCGGTATACCCACCCGACGTCGAATGGAAATAGGTCTTCACCACAGCGCCCTGGTAGAGGACACACTGACCGCTCGTGGCCGCCACAGCGTTGTTGCTCGATGCAGCCTCATGCATGGTCGGATTGACTCGGTCCCCTCGCGAGTGTCCGTTGTATACCTGGCTGCGCGTCGTGCAGTACTTCACGCCCGCCGGATACGCATAACTGCGCGCGACGATCGCTTGCGCCTTAAGCGATTCGATCGGCCAAGACGCCGGGCTCTCTCTGGGAACCACTCCGTACAGGTAGTCATCTTGGCTCAAGCGATTTATGAGCCTTACCCTGCCGAGGCTCGCAGTGAGCAACATGGTGCCACGGTATCGAACTCCCGAGTGATCATAAGCACCCGAGACGGTCTGAATCTGTGTCAGCTGTGGTGACGAGCCACCCTTTGGAGTAATCGTCAGTGTTCCGGCGAACGGTGAGCCGGTTACGGCCTTTCCGGACTTGTCTTTGACCACGATGGTGCTTCCGGCGCCCTGCACCAGGTACGGTCCATTCGCGTCAAGGAGCGTGACTGAACTGGAGCCGCTCAGCCCGAGTTGCGCATTCACGTATCCCGGCCGAATCGTCCAGCTGGTGTGGGCGTACCCATCGTTGTCGCCCGTTCCATCGTAGTCCGCGTTGTTGTCGATGTTCACGTCGACAGACTTCGAGGGCAACGTCCCGACTGTGGTTCCGGGATAGTAATACGATGCGATCCACGATCCGGTCTTGCCCTGCTCGGCCCAACCTTTGGCCCCGTACTGCGACAGCCCGATCCCGTGGCCCCAGCCTGCCCCAGTGAGTGTGAAGTTCGGCGCGGCGGCGCGCGCAGTGCGTGGCGAGACCATCGCCAAACCGACCGCAACCACACACACGGTTCCAAGGAACAGGACCTGGTAAACGCGTCTATCGAAAGTCCGCTTCATACCTTCACTTGCCTCCAGAGCCGTCCATTTGAGACCGAACCGTCACGTGCATCGCTGCTAGCCAACTAATACGAACGCAACTCCATCTTGTCGAACATCGCCGAGACGTATGCAGTCACCGCTGCCGGGCCACCGACGACATCCACGTCGAGCGCCGCGTCGCGGTTCGCATACACCCATGGCCTGAGCTCTTGGGAGACTGTCGCCTTGCCCACGAGCAGGAGCGGGCGTCCGCTCGCTGCCGCAAGAGGTCCTGCTACCAATGCGTCCGCGAACACCGTGCCAGATACCAGTACCGGTCGCTGGCGCGCCGTATCGGCGTAGCGTTCATTGAACACCACCCAGTTCGTGGCGTAGCGGTCCTTGCCGGCGAGTCGAGCGAACGGCTCACCGCGCATGACTTCCGTCGGCATGATCGTCGTTCCGCCGATGACCGTCACGGCGCGATCAGGGCGCTCTCGAATCAACTGCAGCGCCCCGTCCGAGATACCTTGCGGGCTGACCAACAGTATCGGCTCGCCACGCTCGGCTGCGCTCGCGACGATCGAGAGCGAGTCCGCGAATCCGGTACCCGAGGCTACGACGACGCCGGTCGTCTCCGCGGTAACAACCTTGCGGGCCACAGCGAGTGACACCTCGTAGCGGTCGGCCCCATCGATGCGCTCTACGTCGGCGGAACCGAGTCCCGCTGCCGCGGCTGCCTGAATGGCTACTGCATCCGGCACCGAAGCGCGGTTACCCACGACCACGATACGATGCGGTGCGAGACGCTGTAGCTCGCTGACCACGGACGGTGCCAGACCGGAGCTGGTGGTGGTTACGATCGGGCCACCGAGCTTGGTCGCGAGTGGCCCTGCGACAAGCGCGTCAGAGAAGGTCACGCCGGAAGCGAGTACGACTGCCGCAACGCCCGAGGGCCAACCCGAGGCTGACACCGACGCTGCGGTGTCGTAGCGCGTTGGACCCCAGTAGCGCTGGTAGGTCTCGTTGACGGGACGCGCAGCGAAAGCTTGGATGCCGTCAGCGATACCGATGGCGAGCTTCTGTTGGTAGGTGCTACTGCGTAGCTTGGCGCGTTCTGCCGCGTTACTCATGAACCCGGTCTCGGCGAGCACCGCGGGCACGTTGCTCCACCGGACCACGTAGAAGCTCGCGGTCTGGACGCCGCGATTGGTGGCCGAGGTGGTGTGGAGCACATGGCTTTGCACATCTTGGCCAAAGCGCTGACCGAGCGAGTCGTTGGGAGCGCGCCACACTTCGATCCCGTGGGCGCTCGAACCCGCTGCGTTGTTGTGGATAGAGACGAACAGATCAGCGCCCGAGGCGTTCGCGACATCGACACGTGACTGCAGATCGAGTTTCAGCCGATCTTCGGCGTCCTTGACCGGCCAGTACGCGTAGCGATAGAGCTTGGCTGCCTCGTCGAACCGCCACGTTCGCACGGATCCGCCGAGGTAGACCCGTGAGTCCCGAGAGCGGGTGAGACGCGCGTCGATGCCTCGGCGATCGAGCTCTGCTGTGAGCTTCTTGGCGATGGCGAGATTGATGTCGGCTTCCTGAACGCCGGCATACGTCGCGCCCGAGTAGACACCGCCGTGACCGGCGTCGACGATCACGCGCAAGGCGGCAGGTCTGATCGGCGCTGCGTGCGCAAACACCACCGGTGCGCCCGATATCAGGGCGGCACACGCAAGCGCGCGCACGGCGAACACTAGGGGGCCGGGTCTACGAATGGGCTGCATCGGCACCTCGCGTCGGCATTGGGGGGCTACGCTTCCGGCGTGGCGCCGCCGACTGGAGGGCGCCACTTGCATCCCGATGATAGCACGCGGGTATCTACGTTACGCATGGACACACGTCGTGTCTGAAGCACTCGAAACCGGAAAGGACCACGTTGATGAACAGAGTTCGAACAGCCACTCGGGTTGCTGCGGCGCTGCTGCTCGCGCTGCTGATAACACCCGCGATCGCTCGGGCGGCCACCTGGCCGATCCTCTACACCAACACCGCGTTCTCCGGGCTCAACAGCCCCCTGTTCGTGACCGGTGATGGCACCGGTGCACGGCGCTACGTCGTCGAACGAGCCGGCAGAATACTCGTCGCGGACGCAAACTCCTCGGCCACGGGCGTGTTTCTCGACATCCGGCCCAAGGTCTCGGTGGTCAGCGAACGTGGACTGCTGGGGCTCGCGTTCGAGCCCGGCTACGCGGTTACCGGCCGCTTCTACGTGTACTACGTGGACGCAAGCGGCATGACGCATCTTTCGCGCTTCCGGCGCGATCCGGGCAACGCCAACTTGGCGCTCCCCGCCTCGGAGGTCAGCGTGCTGACGTGGCAAAGGCCCTTCGGCAACCACGACGGTGGCTGGATCGGGTTCGGGCCCGACAACATGCTCTACGTCGCATCCGGTGATGGCGGAAGCGGCGGTGACCCGCAAGGCAACGGCCAGAAGCTCTCGACGCTTCTGGGTAAGATGCTCCGGCTCGACGTCGTCGGAGCCGCCACCTACGCGATTCCTCCCGACAATCCCTTCGTCGGCACGGCTGGCGCGCGCGGCGAGATCTGGGCGTACGGGCTGCGCAATCCCTGGCGTAACTCGTTTGACTCCACCGGCCGGCTGTTTATCGGCGACGTGGGCCAGAACGCATGGGAGGAGATCGATGTCGCTCCGGCAGGGGATGCGGGTCGCAACTACGGCTGGCGTCGATACGAGGGCAACCATCCGTACCCGGTGGGATCGGCCGCCACCTCCCGATCCGGGCTGACGTTCCCCGTGGTCGAGCACGCCCATCCCAGCGCCGAGGCGATCACAGGCGGTTACGTCTATGAGGGCACCACGTATCCCAACATGCGCAACACGTACTTCTATGGCGACTTCGAACTCGGCAAGATCTGGGGTCTTCGGCAGTCCGGCTCGGCGTGGAGCAGTACGCTGTTGCTCGACACATCGCTGCTGATTCCATCGTTTGGCGTGGACGACGCGAAGCGGCTGTACTTGACGTCGTTCGGTGACGGAGTGGTATATGAGCTTCGGGACGCCACCCGCTACAGCACGCGCCTAGCAGGTTCCGATCGCTATAACACCGCCGTCGCCGTCGCCACGTCCGCGTGGCCCGGCTGGGCCGGAGTCACGGACGTGGTGATTGCCTCGGGCGAGGATCGCTCGGCGTCCGACCCGCTTGCGGCGAGCGGTCTGACGTGGGGGTATCGCGGCGCGCCGGTCCTTCTCGTGAGCTCCAAGTCCACACCCATGAGCGTGCGTACCGCCCTCTCGCAGATCCGCGCCGCCAACGGGCCCATCGCGCTTCACATCGTCGGCGGTACCATCGCGATGCCTCCCGCACGGGTCACCGAGCTCCGCGCAGCCGCAGGTTCCGGCTCCACCGCCGAGCGCGTTCTGGCGACCGGGGACCGCTACGACCTGGCCGCCGCCATCGCCACTCGCATGAAGGTGCTTCGTCCCGCAGAGTTCCCTGCGCGGGCGTTCATCGCAAACGGCGCCGACCAATCGCACTTCTCCGACGCACTCTCTCTGGCACCGATCTCCGCCGCTACCGGCACTCCCGTGCTGCTCGTCACGCGCACGTCGGTCCCCGCCGCCACACGCAGCGCGCTGTCGTCGCTCGGCCTGACCGAGCGCTACATCGCCGGCGGCACAGTGCCTGTCAGCGAAAGCGTCTCAGTAGCGTTGGGGCTGGGCATCGGTTCACCCAACCGACTCGCCGGCGCCACCCGCTATGACACCAGCGTCTCCGTTGCCGAGAAGGCTCTCACCGCAGGCTGGTGCACGGCCGGTACCACCGCGATCGCGGGTTCGATACCCGACGCCGTCAGCAGCGGGGCGTCCGTCGGTCACCTGGGTGGCGTCGTGGTCCTGAGCGCTCAGACCGGTCTGCCACACGGTCCCCTGGGGTTCGTGAGAACGCACGCAGCGAGCATCACGCAAGCATGGGTGCTCGGCGGTACCGCTGTACTCACCGACGACGTGCGGCGTGACGTCGCGCGGCAACGAGACTAGTCTTGCGAGCCAGGCGGACACGAGCGAGCACGGACCGGCGCGCTCGTGCCCCCGCGGCGGCGCTGAAGGACACACTGCCGGTCGCGGCCCTGATGTTGCTGACCGTGACGCCGGAGCGGTCTCCCGTGTAAAGAACACTCGACGGAGCGCTCGCCGCCGAGAAGATCGCGCCTGTGCCGAACAGATCCGCAGTGTTGCTCATATCCAGCTTCTCGATCTCGCTCTTGCCGTCGGCCTCGACCAGCTGCAGGAACTTGTGAGCGGTCGTCGAGTTGTTGTACAGGTAGAGTCCGTCGCTTCCCTGCGTGGCATCCACGTGCCACACCTGCAGCGCCGGCGTGCTGCTGTACGGCCATGCCGCGTCGTTGCCGCTCCGAACGCGTGCCTGCACCACATAGAACTCGCGGTACGGCGCGTCCAGCGAGAACCCGGGCGTTACGATTGCGGCATCCGGGGCGATTGATGTCGGCCGCAGACTCAGCTTCTCGAGTCCGGCGCTGACCACACGCGGCTGGATCCAGCCCAGCATGATCTTGCTGAGCGCATTGTGATCGCACGAGCCGTCTCCCATCGGGTCGAACGCGCCGACGCCACCGCCGGGACCCATGGTCCGGTTACCGTCGTAGAGGTCGGCCAGTCCTAGAGCGTGGCCCGTCTCGTGAACCAGCGTCCTCGCCGAGAAGTCAGTCGGCACGGGCACCCATGCATACGCACCCAACGTCTTGCCGTCCAGACGAAGCTCGCTGCCGCCGACCGTGTAGCTCCCCCACCACATGCCGCCGCGGCGAGCCGTCCCGGTCCACATGACGATGAGGTAGTCGATGCGCCCGTCGCCATCTGCATCGTAGCGACTGAAATCGGTCCCCTTCGCGTCGAAGCTCGCCAGCGCGGCCTCGATCAGTGCCGCTTGCGCGCCGGATCCCTCTTCTGCCGCAGCCCGAGTGGTCGGCACGTGATATACGCCGAGGACGTCGCCAGTGAGATCAAGCACCCCGTACGACGAGCGGCGGTAGAACGCGCTCAAGCTCTCCATCGGGGTCTTCTCGGCCTTGCCTGCACCGAAGAGCGTGCTGGCAATGTCAGCCTGGCTCATCGCGTTGCGCGCATCGTCGAAGTCAATGACGATGGCAGGGATGCGCACGGTGCCGCGAGACGGAAGCTGGCGAGTGTAGGGGGTACGCAGCTTCGGGGTCTGGGGCGCGACGGTTGCGGCGGTTGCGGTACCCACCAACGGCCCGACCGAGCCGAGCAACATGGCCAGCGCAAGTGCGATACGTGTGATGCTTCGTCCCACGAGACTCGCTCCCAGAGAAGGCCCGGCAACCGCCGGTACACCCTCTCTATCGCGTGTCTTGAGACAGCACTTAATGCTTTTGGAGCACAGGCTTCTTCAGGCATTGTTAGGCGCATTTACGCAGGTAAAAGCCACATTTCGCTGCAGATTCACCAACCTGAAGCCCCTGCTGAGAGCCTCGCCTAGATGCAGCTCGGGCGCCCCCGTTTCCGGTAGGCGCCCGAGGCGAATCTCGCGAAAATGCGCCGACTATTGTCGGGTGACGACCATAGTCCCCAGCGGCACCTGCGGGAACAACTCGAGAACCTGCCGGTTGTACATACGAATGCAGCCGTGGCTAGCCTTGGTGCCGATGACCCACTCCTGGTTCGTGCCGTGGATCGCGTATGCCGTGAACACGTAGCTGTTGCCCACCTTGCGGAACATGCGCATCTTCCTCGGCCCGTAGACGCTGGACGGGTCGGTCTTGTACTTGGCGAGAATCTTCCACGTACCGATCGGAGTTTCCATGCCCGCACGCCCTGTGGCGATCGGATACGCCTTCACCAACTGGTTGTTCTTGATCCAGTACAGCTTGAAATCGGACTTATCGATGATGATGCAGGTTGCGTACGGATAGCTGAGTCGCTTGACTGAGCGCGAAACCGAGGTCGAGCCACCGTCGGGATTACCCGCCACCACGGCGACCTGCATCCCCTCCTTGGGCACCGAGACGCTGCCGAAGTCGAACTTCTGCCACGGCAGAACGCTCATGGTCGACTTGGTCACCCCGTTGATCAGCAACTTGACCTCGGTGGTGTTGCCTCCCACCGACCCCGCGACCCGAGCAGATGATCCGCCGTACGAGGCGGGCGTCTGAGAGCCCAGGGCAGGCAGGGCAGGCGCGCCGTTGAGTTCCGAGAGGAGTGCCGCACTGCCAACCTTGGCCCCGCCGAGAAGGTATCCCGTGGCGAGTGGATCGCTCGGAGCCGAGAGCAGGTCCCACGTTGGCTTACTGATGCGCACGCGATCTGACAGCAACAGCACGCCACCGGCGCGACCTACGAGGCCGGCACCCGCGAGCGCATCCGGCATCGCCACCGCCACACCAAACGTCGCGGGGCTTGCCCAGCCCTCCGTCGCAGCTCCGCGCGCGACCGAAGCGGCTGTCCCGTGAGAGGTCGCCCCGGACCAGCGCGCGCTGCCGCCGACCGTTTGGTAGACGGCAGCAGACACCGCCTCCGTCCCGCCGATCAGGATGCGTCGTGTACCCGGCATCGAAGTGAGCGTCGAGCGAGTGGCAGCCGGCACGGAGCCTCCGGCCGTCAGCAGCACCGGGATACCCGTGTTGCGCGACACCGCCGAGACAGCGAGCACATCCCAGAAAGCGCTCCTGCGAGCGCCGTTGGCGATGAACACCGCGGCGGGAATGGTGCGAGACGCATCAGCCGCAACCTCTCGTACGCGCGCCGCGATTCCACTTGAGGTCGTGTACCGGTCACCGTTGAGCCACGGCTGCTCGACATGCCCGTTGCCACCGACAATCCTCTTGAGCTCAGCAATACGAGCGGCAGGCACCGATACCTGGCCGCCGACCACGTGAACGGTAACGGTCGTGTTTGCCGAGACGATCGCGGCCAACGCCGCGCGGGTCGAGCTGGGTGTACTGTTCCTGCCGGTCAACAGCAGCGGCGCATCGTACGCCCAGCACAAGCTGCCCGAGGACAACGGGTCGGCTGCAGAACGATCGTCACCCGACGCAACGATGACATGGGTGACCCCGCTCCATGCGGGATACGACTTGGCCGCGATGGCCGCCGCAGTAGCGAATCTATCGGCGCCGAAGACCCGCTCGGTAGGCACCGAGACTCGAGCCGCACCGATCGGCCACGTCGCTGCGCTGGCGGGCGAAACGCTGCCCAGTGCCGCGATGATGAGCGCCGTGCAAATCAGGAGTGCGGGAATGCGCCTCACGAAGACCCCTCCATCGTATCAGGATGATGCGAGCACCCGCGCCGGACCTCGGGCAGGACTTGCTGCGACATGGGCGCGGCTACGCCGCCATTGTAACAGCGTGTGCACAGGAAGGGGGCCGACGACTGGTTCCGTCGGCCCCCGATTCACCACATGGTCACGCAGATACGGCTAGTTTGCGACCACGTTCTTGGTCGAGTTGTATGTGTTGTTTGTGAGTGCGCTGGTGGAGCCCACCAGATAGACGCGGAGCAGGCTCCCCTTCTTGCTGGTCAACCACGTACTCGTGGTCGTCATCAGCCATGTGGGAGAGGTGAGGAGCAACGGTGATGCTTCGTTGCCCGCAAGAACGCCAGCCAACTGGGCATCCGTGACCGTCGAGGCGATTGCCACACTCTGATCATCGTACAGCCACGACATTGCGATCGCCTTATCAGCGATTGCGCGGGCCGTCTCGTAACGGTCGGCGCCCCAGAGCCGTTGAGCGCTGCCGGTACTCGCCCTCATCGCGTAGAGCGTGTTGAACACTCCCGAGGAAACCACCGCGGTGCCTCCACCGATGTAGAGCGACTTGACGGGCTCAGCACCCGATATTCCTGCGAGCTTCAGAGCGTTGATCGCCCTGGTCGTCTGTGTGGGAACCGAGGTCTTTGTGACGAGAAGGATGGGTGCTCCGACCGACGCCGCGATAGGCGAGAACGCCAGCGAGTCAAAGAAGCTCGGCGGATTCTGACCGTTAGCGATCATAGCGAAATTGGCAAGTTCCAGACCGTCGTTCAATGTTTCGTCGGCGCGTGACTTCATCACCTTCGATATCTTCTCGGCGAGGTCGTAACGGTCGCCGGTCGACAAAAGGCGATCCTTAGCAGGGGCCTGCAATCCCGCGTCCGTGAGAGCCTTGCTTATCTCGGTGAATCTCGCCTCAGGAACCGCCACCGGTCCACCTACGATATGGATGGTCAGTTTCTGCGGCGCTCCCGCCAAGCCAGTGTTGCTGCGCGCAATCTCCTTGATCAGGTTCAGTACCGAGGGATCCGTTGTCTTGTATGCCGACACCAGCAGGAGCGGGGCATTGAAGCTCGCGTTGAACGAATCCGGATCGCTCACCTGATAAGCCCAGCACAATCCGGCAGCACCAAGCGGATCAGATTGCCCCCGTGTATCGCCGGAGGTGATGACGATATCGGTCACGTCGTCCCAGGCAGCGTCGTTGGTTGTGGCGCTCCACGGCTTGCTCATGTCCACGACGTATTGGCGTCGCGCGACGTTCGCGGATTGCGTCCAGAACTGGCCCGAGGTGGGAGACACTCGCTCGACAGCGATAAAGCGGGTCATCGTGGTCGCCAGGCCGGTCGTCCCCGTCGGTGCAGGGCCCACTGGCACCAGTTGGGCCGTGGCGAGGCTGGTCTTGTTGTCGTAGAACGTGGGCGCGTAGGCCCCGTTGTAATCGTCGAATCCGAGACGATAGCTGCCCGAGGTGAGCCCGTGAAGCTCATAGGCGCCGTTCACACCCGTCTCCGTCTTGCCGACCCACGCATTGGCTCCGTCATACGCAGTGACCGTGATGCCCTGCAGCGGCTTGCCTGTCTTGTCGGTCACGATTCCCGAGTACGACTTCGGAAGAACGGCCATCGTTGCATTCAGGTCGGTGCGACCGCCACTGGGCGTGAACGTCGTCCCGTTCGAGGGGACAAGACTGGCGTCCAAGAGCGCGTCGGGATAGACCGTGTCCGCGTACCAGTAGTACGGCCAGTCGGTGAAGACCGCCTTGTGGTCCACGCCCTGGTTAGAGGTCACGTCGATGGACCACACTCCGTTGTTGTCTGTATCGGTCGAGAAATCGGACTGCAGCCAGTCCGTTCCGTCCCAGTACCACAAATCGACGGTCACCGGATGCGCGATCAGACCGGCACTTGTATGAACCGTACCGCCTATCGTCACAGCCGACGCCATCGCCGGTGCGAACAGCGCGCCGCACAACAACAGCAGCGCAACCGCAGAAATGGCAAGTGGTTTCCTGATGGTATCGGTCATGATGTAGCACTCCCTCATGCACAAACGTATTCGCTAGTGGCCACAATGCGACCCATCACTGTGCAGCAAAACACGCGCCGTCTACTTCACTGACCTGACCGTGCTCAGATACAGAGACCCCACATCGCCTTGCGGGCGCACCGTGAGGACTCCTCTATATGTACCACCCTTGACGAGAATCCTCGCGTCCGGCGGCGAAACCCACACGCTGGCGTTGCGCGACCCAAAATCTTTGCCCAGCGTCTTGGCACTCGCGTTTGTGGGCTCAGACGAGCTGATCTTCACCAGAAGCCGTCCGCCGTCAGCGCCACCCGGCCCCCACCCATAGGGCTCGAACACGATCCCGAACGTGGCGTCCTTAAAGCCCTTCGGCACGACCAGCATCGCCACCGTCTGCGCTGGCGGAGCGGAGAGCTCGGCCAGTGGTTGGCCCTGCACGGCTGGCTTTTCAGACGGCCTCGCCGCCGGGTTGCTCGGTGCCCCGCCCGGCGCCGGCGTGCCCGAGGTCGCCACCGTCTGCGAGGTCGGAGCCGACCCAGCGGTCTCTGAGGAGGGTGTCTGCGTCGGAATCGGCGTCGTGGTCGTGGGCTTGCCTGCGGGCTTCTCGGGTTTGGCGTCTCCCCTGAGAAGCGAGAATGCAACGCCTGCTCCGATCAGCACCACGACGACCACCCCTACCACGACTTCCCACCCGATACGCGTCTGACGCGAATGTGCGGCAGTCTCGGCAACGAACTGCGCCTCAGCGTCAGGCGTGGGCGTGTCGACGATGGACGGCTGGGGTGCTGCAGCAGTATTCGCTGCGTCCGCTTCCTTACCGGGCACGTGTTCAACGGTCATATCGGCCTTGACTCCCCTCAGAACCCAACTCGTCACCGTCGATGGTATCACCGCAGGCAGCCGCACTCCACGCCCAGTCGTGCACGCTTCACGGAGGCAGGCGTAACACCCCGCTGTGGTACCCTGTCGCAGGCGTCAGTGTGCGCCCGACGACCCGCTCAGACACCTCCTCAAGGGGATTTCATGACCACAGTTACCGTCGTGGGAACAGGCTATGTCGGACTCATCCAGGGCGTCTGTCTGGCCAAGCTCGGCCACGACGTCACCTGTGTCGACATCGATGCCGAGAAAGTCGCACGCCTGCGCGCCGGCGTGCCCCCCATCCACGAGCCCGGTCTCGCCGAGTTGCTCGAGGCAGGTATTGCCGGTGGCACCCTGCGCTTCGAAACACCCGAGAACGGCTGGGCGGATCTCATCGGCGAGGTCGTCTTCGTCGCCGTCGGAACTCCCATGTCCGAGAACGGCGCTGCGGACCTGTCTTTCGTCCGTACGGCCGCTGACTCACTGTCGGCCGAAGCCACTAAGCCCTTCACGCTGGTCATGAAGTCCACCGTGCCCCCCGGCACAGGCTCAGCCCTGCGCGACCGGCAGCTGGCCCGTGCCGCGGTGGAGATCGGCTATGTCTCCAACCCAGAGTTCCTTCGCGAGGGTCACGCCATCCACGACTGGTTCAATACGGATCGAGTGGTGATCGGCGGAGATGACGCCCGAGCAATCGACCAGGTCGCCGAACTCTACGTCTCGCTCGACGCCCCCATCGTCGTGACCGACGTCGCCAGTGCCGAGACGATTAAGTACGCATCAAACGCATTCCTCTCCACCAAGATCAGCTTCATAAACGAGATTGCCAACCTCTGCGATGCCGTGGGCGCCGACATCGACGCGGTCTCCGGTGGCATCGGACTCGATACACGCATCGGCCCTGCGTTCCTGCAGGCAGGTATCGGCTACGGAGGCTCGTGTTTCCCCAAAGACACCCGCGCACTGGATTTCATAGCGACGATGAACGGCTACCAGTTCGACCTGCTAAGAGCCGTTATCGACGTGAACAACCGTCAGCGCTTGCTGCCGCTCATTCAGCTCACGCGTGCCATCCCAAACCTCTGGGAGCGCAAGATCGCGATTCTGGGCCTGGCGTTCAAGCCGCATACCGACGACGTCCGCGAGTCTCCGGCGCTCGATATCGTGCCGCTGCTCGTCGAAGAGGGCGCCGAGGTCGTCACCTGCGACCCGTTCGCCGGCGAAGTCCGTCTGCCGGGTTCGACCCGCGTCAACGACGTGTGGGAGGCGCTCGAAGGCTCCTCGGCCATGGTGCTCGTCACTGAGTGGCCTGAGTTCCTGAAGCTGGACTGGGCGCGCGTGCGACGCGTCATGAGCGACCCGGCTATCGTCTTCGACGGCCGCAACGCCCTCGATGCGGCGGCGGTGACGGCGGCTGGTCTGACGTACATGGGCGTCGGTCGCCACGGCGCTCACCGTCTCGCGTAGGACAGCGCCTATGCGAATCCTCTACATCCACCAATTCTTTGCGACCCGTCAATCTGAGCTCGGACTGATTCGTTCCTACGAGTTTGCGCGACGTTGGGTCGACCAGGGTCACGAGGTGACCATCGTCACCTCCTCATCGCGCTTGCCTGAGGAGTTCTCGGCAAAGCGGCTCGTGGACGGCGCCATCGACGGCATTCGCATCAGAAGCGTTCGGGTCCCGTACAGCAACTACATGGGGTTCAGTCGGCGGCTCGGCTCCTTCGCGGCATTCGTGTTCGGCGCTACCTGGCTCGCGGCAACCGCCGGCAAGCATGATGTGGTATTCGCCACCTCGACGCCGCTGACGGTGGGCGTTCCCGGCTACCTCGCAAGCGCGATCACCGGCGCACCATTCGTCTTCGAGGTGCGCGACCTGTGGCCCGAGGCCGCAATCCAGATGGGCGCTCTCAAGCGCAACGGACCCCTCGGCATCATGGCAAAGACGCTGGAACGGTTCCTGTATCGTCGCGCCACTCACGTGATCGCTCTCTCCCCCGGCATGGCAGCGGGCGTTGTTGCCGAGGGAATCGCGCAGGAGCGGGTGCACATGGTCCCCAACTCGAGTGACCTCGACCTGTTCACACCAGGTCCTCGCGACCGAAAGCTGGTCAGCAAGCATGGTCTCGCGCACAAGTTCGTGGTCGGCTACGCAGGCGCTATCGGACCCAGCAACGCGGTCGAGGACAACGTCCCGGAAGCGGCGCGTATCCTCCGCGATCGGGGCCGGGACGACATCGTGTTCCTCATCGCCGGCGACGGCAAGTCGATGCCCGTTCTTGCCGCGCGCACGATCGAGCTCCCCAACGTGAAACTCATCGGCAGTGTCCCCAAGGCCGAGGTCCCGGTGCTCACCCGCACCGCTGACACGCTCATGGTCCTCTTCGCCGACAAACCCATCCTGGCGACCAACTCGCCAAACAAGCTCTTCGACGGGCTTGCCAGCGGAAAGCCGATGATCGTGAACTCCAACGGCTGGACGCGCGAGATCGTCGAGGACAACGAGTGTGGCATCTATGTGCCCGCCGAAGACAGCGTCGCACTGGCCGATGCGATCGAGAAGCTGGCCGACCACCGCGCGTTGCGCAAGCGAATGGGCGTCAACGCCAGAGGGGTCGCCGAGCGGGTGTTCGCACGTGATCTGCTCGCCGAGCAGGTGCTCGACGTACTCAGCGCCGCAGCGGATCCAGGCCACGAACTCGCGTAGGACCGACTCGAGATCGCGGTCCCGATCAGCAACCGACTACGCATCTCCCTGCCGTGACGCGACAGGGACAGCAGGCGCCGGTCTTACTGTGAGGTAACAGGTGCCGCGGGCACTTTCGCGACATCCCAGTCCTTGCCCACAACCACGAGGATGTCCGTGTCGAAGCTGTACATACCTCGGCTCTGAACAATCTTGGTTCCCGGCGGCATCGCGGAAGCAACCAGTTGCGCGGCAGCGAGATCGTCCTTATAGATAATCATCGTGTCGCCGTAGACGCTCTGGTTGGTATTGCCGACCTCGCCCACAGTGAATGTCTTCGCTTTGAGAATGGAAGCTGCCTGCTTTGCGACCCCGTTGAGTCCTGAGCCATTGCGGACGGTGACCCTGATCTGTGAGGGCTTCTTGGCAGCGGCCTTGGTCGCATCGGCCGTCGTTGAGGATTCCGTCGTGGGAGTAGGCTCGAAACTTCGACCTTCCTTGATCGCCTTGACCAGTCCTTCAAGCTGCTTCACATCACCATAGATGAACGGTGACTTCCATTCGCCCTTCATCGTGGCCGTGTAGACGTTGTCGCTACCCGCACCGCGAAGTGCCTGGGCCATCTTGATCATGTCCACCAATGACATATCTGTCTGAATGTAAGGTGCGACCGATGAGACGAGCGACGGGATCTTCGCAACATTGCCGACCTTCCCGATCTGATCAGCCAGCGCCAGAAAGAACAACTGCTGGTTCTTCATGCGCGAGAAATCCTGGTCGGCGAACTGGTGACGCGCACGCACGAACGTAAGCGCGTGCTCACCGTCGAGTCGCTGATAACCGGCGTCGATCTTACGAGCCCGATGCTTCGGACTCTGATCGGCCTTGATGTCATCAATGGCAACCGGCACGTCAATCCAAACGCCGCCTACGGCATCAACGGCCTGCTTGAAACCTTGGAAGTTGAGCTCAAAGTAGTGGTTCATCTTAAGACCCGTGAGAGCCTCAACCGACGTGACCGCACCCTTGGGACCGCCGTAGACATGCGCGGCGTTGATCTTGATTGCGCCTTGTCCCTGATACTCGACACGCGTGTCGCGTGGGATTGAAATCATCCATACCTTCTTGGCCTGCGGGTCGACATGGACGACGATCATCGAGTCGGTTCGATACTGTACGTCACCTTTGCGATAGTCGGCACCCAGCACCAGGATATTGACGGGCTCCATCGGCTTGGCTTTGGTGAGCACATCGCCCAACTTGGCTTGCTTGAGCACGGTGCTCTGCATGGTGCGCTCAATGTACTTCGCGTAGGCGTAGACTCCGCCCGCCGCCAGGAGCAGCATAACGACGAGACTCCCCGCGATAATTGCGGCAATGCGCTTGGTGCGCGCCCGCCGACGGTCGCGCTCGATCTTGAGGCGAGCAGGAGCGGTCTCGAGCGATCCACGACGACGCGAGGAAGGGTCCGACAGCTGATACGACTCCGAGTTACCGCGTACCGACTCAGCAGTCGCCCGCTCGCCCGGAGTTCGACGCCGTTCCGCAGGCACACGGCGTGAGTTTGCACGGGCCCGCGGACTCTCCCCGCGTCCCACGCCCCCACGTCCCTTATCTGAACCCGAATGCTTGCCCATCTAGCTGAGAACGCCCTTCACGACTGCCACAACGGCATCCTGCTGTTCGCGAGTGATGCCCGGGAAGCAGGGAAGTGCAAACGTCTTGCCATCGCAGGACTCCGCGACAGGAAGCACAGGCTTTACATAACCTTCGCGAAGAGTGAAGGCTTCCTGCTCATGCAGTGCAAGCGGATAGTACAGCGCGGTTCCGATACCCTGCTCGGCCATCGCGGCCATGATGTCGGCTGCGCGGTCGCTCTTCACGATATAGAGGTGGTAGACCATCTCGCCGTAGGACAGCTCGACGGGAAGCTCGAGGTCCGCAAGACTGGCCAACCGCTCGTTGTAGTAGGCGGCGCCGGCACGACGCTGTCCGTTCCACGTGTCGAGGTGCGGCAGCTTTACGGAGAGGATTGCGGCCTGAAGGGAGTCGAGACGCGAGTTCACGCCGATGGCGTCGTGGTAGTACTTCTTGCTGGTACCGTGCGCAGCAAGCTTGCGGCACAGGGCTGCGAGTTCGTCGTCGTCCGTGGTGATGCAGCCACCATCGCCGGCGCAGCCGAGGTTCTTGCTCGGGAAGAACGAGAATGCGGCAACGTTGGCAAGCGACCCCGCCATTTTGCCCCTGTAGGTGGCGCCGATCGCCTGGCAGGCGTCCTCGATGACGACGAGGCCATGCTCCTCGGCCAGGGCGTTGATGGCGTCCATGTCTGCACACTGGCCAAAGATGTGGACCGGCATGATCGCCTTGGTCTGCGGGGTGATCGCGGCCTTGATGGCCTCGACGCTGATGTTGTAGGTGCCGGGCTCGATGTCGACGAACACCGGCACGGCGCCCAGATGCGCGATCGACTCGGCGGTGGCAAAGAAGGTGAATGGGGTCGTGATGACCTCGTCGCCCTTGCTGATACCGAGGCCAGCGAGGATCAGGAACAGCGCGTCGGTCCCGTTGCCACAGGCGACACAGTGCTTGGTGCCGACGTACTCGGCGATCTGCGCTTCGAGCGCCTTGACCTTGGGACCGCCGAT
>JBBRWO010000030.1:0-19752 GCA_038249135.1 Coriobacteriia bacterium | reverse complement strand
GCTGTCCCTAGTACGAGAGGACCGGGATGGACGAACCTCTGGTGTACCAGTTGTCACGCCAGTGGCACCGCTGGTTAGCTACGTTCGGTCGGGATAACCGCTGAAAGCATCTAAGCGGGAAGCCCTTCCAAAGATGAGGTCTCTCACTGGGTTAACCAGGTAAGGCCCCTCGTAGACTACGAGGTTGATAGGCTGTAGGTGTAAGCACAGCAATGTGTTCAGCCGAGCAGTACTAATAGGCCGAGGTCTTGATCTCATTCTGAAACGTGATCGCGCTATGCAGCATTCAGGGTCGCAGGCGACCCGGATTGCTCGCATTCAAAATGGAATAGTTATAGCTATTCCGACGAGAGTCGTCGGATGTGCTCAGTGGTTTTGGCGGAGGGGGTACACCCGATCCCATTCCGAACTCGGCAGTTAAGCCCTCCAGCGCCGATGGTACTGCGGCGTAGGCCGTGGGAGAGTAGGACGCCGCTGAGCACATCCGACGACTCTTTTTTCTCCGCGACTCGCCCTGGTCGGTAACGATCCCAGCGGCGTAGGCGCCTACGCTTGTGGTGGCAATCAGGGGCCTACTTTGGGTCCCTTTTGTTGTTTCTGGGGTAAGCCGTGTGTCCTGGACTGTCCAACCGTACGATCAGCACGGGCGTGGGCCTTAATATGTAAGTGAGCAGGTAAGGATTGTGGTACAGTTCTCGCTATACTCAAGGTCCGCGGGAATGTGCGGAGACAGAGAATTTACCCGGTTGAGGAGGGTCTGCATGGACAAAGCACGCGTACAGGAAGTACTCGATCAGATTCGCCCGGCTCTTCAGGCTGACGGCGGAGACGTCGAGCTTGTTGAAGTGACGGACGACGGTGTGGTTAAGGTTGCGCTCCAGGGTGCGTGCCGAGGATGCCCGATGTCACAACTCACGCTGTCAAACGGCGTTGAGCGTGTTCTCAAGGAGCAGATCCCTGAGGTAGTTCGAGTCGAGCCGGTATAGCCTGAATCTGTTGCTTGCTCAAACTATGCCGCGTCGGAATACCGACGCGGCATAGTTACGTTTCCGGCCGTTCGTCGGGTGGTGGCTGATCGGGGTGAGAGGTCGGCTCTGCCGCACGGCGCGGGGGATATGCCGCTTGTCGCGAGCGCGTTGACGCACTACATGTACCGTTCTACGATGGCTGAGCCTCAATATGTTGTGTTCACCGCTTCGGAGTTGACGCCGAGAGGTGGTTCGTTTCGCAGGGAGAGGGGACCCCATGGCTGACGCCGCCGGTACCACAGGTTACTCACGCACCATCGATGACATCTTGAGTCCGAACTCACTCAAGGTTCTGCAGCGCCGCTATCTGAGCAAGGACGAGGTTGGTAACCCGACCGAGAACCCGTCGGACATGTTCGTCCGGGTGGCGGAGAATATCGCGTCAGCCGAGCGCGCATGGGGGTCTGATGATGCTGCGGTAGCCGAAGTTGCCCACGATTTCTACTCACTCATGACCTCGCTGGACTTTCTGCCGAACTCTCCAACACTCATGAACGCTGGCCGTGAGCTTCAGCAGTTGTCAGCGTGCTTCGTTCTTCCCGTCGAGGATTCGATGGAGTCGATCTTCGGTGCTGTCCGCGACACAGCTTTGATTCACAAATCTGGTGGCGGCACAGGTTTCAGCTTCTCTCGACTGCGTCCGGGTGGCGACCAGGTACGTTCGACCCAAGGCGTGTCCAGTGGCCCCGTTTCGTTCATGCGTGTGTTCAACCAGGCTACTGAGGCGGTCAAGCAGGGCGGGACGCGTCGCGGAGCCAACATGGGAGTTCTTCGGATCGACCATCCGGACATTCTCAAGTTCATCAAATGCAAGGCAGACGGAGACTTCGCGAACTTCAACATATCAGTCGCCTTGACCGAAGACTTCATGGAGGCAGTCAAGGCGGGAAGTAGCTACGATCTTCGCAATCCGAGGACCAAAGAGGCTGCGGGGTTCCTAGATGCTAAAGAGGTGTATGAGCTTATCGTTCAGATGGCCTGGTCTACGGGTGATCCCGGCATCATCTTCATCGACCGCATCAACCGGGATAACCCGACTCCCCAGCTAGGCGATATTGAATCGACCAATCCGTGTGGCGAGCAGCCGTTGCTTCCTTATGAGGCGTGCAATCTCGGCTCGGTCAATCTGTCTCAGTTTGTTCGGTTCACCGAGTCGGGTGTAGACGTGGACTGGGATCGACTTGCTGACGTCGTGCATCGCGGGGTTAGATTCCTCGATGACGTCATCGAGGTCAACCGGTACCCACTCCCGCAGATCGATGAGTTGGCGCGAGGCAACCGCAAGATCGGCCTCGGTGTCATGGGATGGGCGGACATGCTCATCAAGATGGGGCTTGGCTATGACTCGGAAGAGGCGGTGGCGCTCGGCGAGAAGGTCATGGGCTTCATTGACGCTGAAGGCAAGTCAGCTTCGCGCGCCCTCGCCGTCGCACGTGGAGCATTCCCCAACTTTGTGGGCTCCGTGTACGACGTTCCCGGCGCCGCTGCTATCCGAAACGCGACAGTCACGACGATCGCTCCAACAGGCACGCTGTCGATAATCGCGAACTGCTCTTCAGGTGTGGAGCCATTGTTCGCGGTCTCATATGTACGCACGGTCATGGACAACGACCGGCTGGTAGAGGTCAATCCGCTCTTCGAGGATATCGCAGTCAAGCGCGGATTCTACAGCCGCGAGCTCATGCAACTCATAGCCGACCATGGATCGGTACGTGATATCGAGGAGGTTCCGTCAGACGTTCAGAGCGCTTTCGTCACCGCGCATGATATCTTGCCCGACTGGCACCTTCGGATGCAGGCAGCCTTCCAGAAGCACACGGACAACGCGGTATCCAAGACGGTCAACTTCGGACACGAAGCCACACCCGATGACGTTCGCTATGTGTATGACCTCGCGTATGAACTTGGCGTGAAGGGCGTTACGATCTACCGCGATGGCAGTAAGGAGAATCAGGTGCTGACCACCGGCAAGTCCGGTAAATCCGGCATCGACTTGGATGCTGGGCTCCTCAGGGCCGGCGAGATCGAGCCTCGGCCCCGACCGGCGATTACCGTGGGCCGTACCGAGAAGATCCAGACCGGCTGCGGAAATCTCTACGTTACCGTCAACTGGGATGAGGAGGGCGTGTGCGAGGTATTCACTCAGATGGGCAAATCAGGGGGCTGCGCCTCGTCTCAGTCTGAGGCCCTCTCCCGACTCATCTCCGTCTCGCTGCGGGCCGGGGTCGACCCGGATGCCATCATCAAGCACCTACGGGGCATTCGGTGTCCATCACCAGCGTGGGCTGAGGGAGGTAAGGTGCTGTCGTGCGCGGACGGCGTGGGAATCGTCCTTGAGCACGCGCTTGAGTACATGCGGACGGGCGTGGCGACCAGCGGGGTCAGCAAACACACGGATTCGCTGGACAATCTCTCGGGTGCTTGCCCCGAGTGTGGTGGATCGCTCGAGCACGAAAGTGGATGTGCCGTCTGTCGTTCCTGTGGGTTTAGCAAGTGCGCGTAGGGCACTATCTGCCATAACGACGTGTTCATGTGGCCCCCGTGTTATGCGGCTCACATGTCTGAAGGGGAAGGCGATTCACGTGGTGCTGTCTGACCGTACGATCAAGCTCGCACTGGAGGCCGGGACCATCGTGGTTGAGCCGTGCAATCCAGCTGACATCCAGCCCTCCAGCATCGACCTCCATCTGGGAAGCGACTTTCAGGTATTTCGCAATTCGCGCTATCCCTACATCGATCCCGCACGTGAGCAGCCAGGGCTGACCGAGCAGGTCATGGCGACGCGAGAAGAGCCGTTCGTACTGCACCCAGGTGAGTTCGCTTTGGGCACGACGGTGGAGAAGATAGGGCTACCCTACGACGTGGTGGGGCGGCTCGAGGGTAAGAGCTCGCTGGGTCGGCTTGGCCTGCTGATTCACTCGACGGCCGGGTACGTGGATCCGGGTTGGGAGGGTCGCCTCACGCTGGAACTCTCCAACGTTGCGAACCTTCCGATCGTCTTGTCGCCGGGTATGAAGATCGGTCAGATATCCTTCTCTCGGATGTCGACCGAGGTGGATAGGCCATATGGTCACCCCGATCTCAAGAGCCGCTACCAGGGGCAGGAACACGCCACTCCCAGCAAGATGCACCAGAACTGGCGCTTGCGTTAGGACGGCTTAGAGGCCCTTGGTGATGCGACTAACAATCGGCGTGGGCACGAAGCCGGCTAGATACTTGCCTGCTCGAGACTCCATGAACGGCAACCACTTGAGCTTGCGACGGATGTTCTCGGTGACGTGGCGTGAAGATGCTTCGTACGCCGCTAACGCTGCGACGCCGAACGACTCGGCAACCGCGGTGCCAGCCAGCCAGCCGGTGTTGAGTGCGTAGGAGATGCCTTCTCCTGAGCTTGGGGACATGAATCCGCCGGCTTCTCCTGCCAGCAACACTCGGCCCTCGCCGCGCATGACATCACCGGACTCGCGAACGGACAGCGCGACCCACGCCTCACGTTTCACAGAGGCTCCGAGTGGGAGGGACCTGCGCAGGAGCTCAAGCACCTGCTCCTGCTTCTCGTGTGGCCGTTTGGTCTTAGGGTAGAAGACCGAGCCTACGATAGCCACGGGTCCTTTCGGCACCACGTACGCGTACCCGAACGAGTCTCCGATGTCGCGCATGTAGATGCAGTCGAAATAGGGCTCCAGTGTGCCCTCGACTGTGCAGAAGTCCTGGAGGGTGACGTAGGTCGCGACGCTGCCGACTCCGAGCTGACGACGAACGCTGGATCGGGGGCCATCCGCGCCGATAAGATACTCACAGACGACGACGCTTTCTCGATCGCCCGACTTCAATGTCACGCGCACCTCGTCGGCGGATTGAGAGAATCCCACCACTGACGTCGCGCCGCGGACGGTCACGGCCTCGGGCAGTTGCCCGACCAACCAAGAGTCGAACTGACTGCGGTCGACGTTGAGGAAGCGCAGCTCCGTGGGCTTGAGGATGCCACGGTTCCAGTCGTGATAGCGGAAGTTGACGTACGCAGGGTCTAGTACCATGTCGGTCGGTAGCGTGCCGAAGCGAGCCTGCAGAAACTCCTGGCTGTACTCGTTGAGCATGCCACCACAGCTCTTGTCCCTCGGCAGGACTGCGGCATCGACCAGGAGAACCGATCCACGCTTTGCGGCCTGATATGCGGCCATAACACCGGCGGGACCACTGCCTGCAACGACGGTCGTGAAACTTTGAGCGTGCGTCATTTCATTCATAGTTGGTCAGTTTAGCGTAAGCACACGGTACTGAACGGTAGAGTGCCGCTCGTAGTAGAATCACGTACACGCGAACTAGGAGGTTCTCAATGGCGAAGTGCTGGGAGCAGCGCGGTTGCGACGAAGATATGCAGAAAGAATGCCCCCACTCGGCTGAGCTCGGGGACAGGTGCCCCACGAAGTGCGCGTTTGCCACATGTGATAGGTCCACGTACGAGTTGACCATCGACCCGGCGCTCATCTTCGATCCCACAATCGATCGCACGAGATCGATCAAGGAAGGCTGTCAGTACTGCGCCTTCTACCTCACACACGGTCCACGAATCGGCGAGTAGAGAACGACCATGTCGCGTCCCAAACCGAGGAGGGGTCATGCGTTGGTACGACGATGAGCCGGTGACGGCATACGCATTGGTGCGAGACCTATTCTGTGCGAGCGCGATCACGTGCGCCCTGTATGCGCTGCATCGCATTGCGAACGGCCTACTGCTCGGCGGCACGATGAAGGCCTATGACAGACTCGAAGAAGCGTACACACCCGAGGAGCGCGAGGTCCTGATCCACAAGATCAAGAGCCGCTCGCTCCGGTACTGAGGTTGGGTGTTCGGGCGGTAGCCGAGGAGCTCGTCGCCTACGGGCGGGAACTTGAAGCACTCGGTGCGGCGCAGGTGGGAGGTTCGTTCACCGGCGATCCTTGGTGTGATGACCTTCTTGAGGCGTCGCCCAATGCGTTCTTGATCGGCGTCTTGTTCACGCAAGGAATACCCGCGGAACGGGCCTGGGCCGGTCCTGCCGGATTGTTGTCGCGCCTCGGCACACTTGACCCCGAGTATCTTGGCGGGCATGAGGCGGAGGTGGCGGCGGCTGTGCAGCAGTCCCCCATGCTGCATCGGTTCAAGCACACACTGCCCTCGTGGATATCTGCGGCCGGGCGCCGACTCTGTGAGTTGTACGAGGGCGACGCTGCAAACATGTGGCCGCCGGGGGACAGCGTGCTCGAGGTGACGGAGCGACTCGGCGAGTTCCCCGGAATCGGTCGCAAGAAGGCGGTCATGGCCGCAGAGATACTCGTCCGGCATTTCGGCATCGAGCTGCTGGGCCGCGAGCACGGGCAGGTCGCTTATGACGTACAGGTCCGCCGTGTGTTCCTTCGAACCGGACTCGCCGAGGAGGACACCATCGAGGCCATAGAAGCTGCCGCACGCGCAGCGTGTCCTGAGGCGCCGGGCACGTTGGATCTGGCGACGTGGCTCGTCGGCAGGAACTGGTGTCGTCCCAAGGTGCCGCTGTGCGAGTCATGCCGTCTGGTCAGTGTGTGCCCGAGGCTGGTTGACCGCAACGTGGTCGGTGTAGGCGCGCGAGGTCAGTCGGCCGATCGCATGATGAGGCCGGACAGCAGCTTGGGGTAGAAGTAGGTGCTCTTCTGCGGCATGGTCTCACCCGCAACGGCAACGGCGCGAAGTTGATTCATTCGTGTCGGCCGGAGTACGAACGCGACATCATGTTCGTCGGTGGAGTTGAGCGCACGCTGCGCGTCCTTCACGAACGCGAGGCGCTCGAGCGTCTCTGGACGGTCCGGATGGATGTCGAGCAGCGGATCCAAGATGAGTTCCTGCAGGATCGCGACGTCGAGGTGCTTCCACGCCGATGATCGCTGCACCGAGATGCGCGTGTCGAGGTCAACGTCTTCGCGCAGCCGAAGCAGCAGCGTTCTCTCATCGCCGGCGACCTTCACCAGGAACGACGGCGTATCAATCAGGTCCAAGACGTTGGCGGCGGCGGTGTCCACTGCCTCCACGGTGAAGTCAGACTCGAGCACTCGGAGGAAGGCTTCGGGATCGAATACATCCGAGGCGCTCGCGACGCGGTGCGTAGGAAGCACGACGAGGTCGGGGTCTTCCATGTTCACGAGCGCCATCATCACGTAGTCGTACGCGGGATCCTCGGGCATGCCGGCCCCGGAGGAAGCGGCAGCCTGCGCTCGGCGATAATCGCGATAGGCGAGGGCGGTGGTATAGCGGTGATGGCCGTCGGCGATAAAGATGCGCTTGTCGGCGAGCGCATGCTCGAAGCCAGCGGCGAGCGAGGTATCACTCACGGTCCAGACAAAACTTCGCACGCCGTCGGGATCCGTGGCGACAAGTGTTGGTTCGGTTGCCATGGCGCGCGTGAACAACGCGTCGGTCTCGCCCGCAGCGTCATCGAAGAGGCCGAAAACCTGGCTGAAGTTCGCCGCAGTGGCCTTTATGAGCTCGTAGCGGTCACCGAGCGCCTTGGGAAGCGTGCGTTCGTGGGGAAGCACCACACCCGCCGAGAAGGGTTCGAGGGCGACCTCGGCGATCAGCGCTTTGCGACGGATCGGCATACCGTCGAGTTCGTAGCGCTGCTCCAGCACGTAGAAGGAAGGCGTGGGGTCACTCAGCAGGATGCCCTCCTCGCGCCATGAGTTCCACGTGATCGCCGCGGTGTCGTACCGATTGCCGGGGACCTCCCGGTCGGTCGCGCCCCCCGCGAGTTCGAGCTCGACCACGTTGTGGGGATCGAGCGCGAGATACGCTTCGCGCTCCTCGACGGAGATGACATCGTAGGGGGGCGCGGTGAGGGGAGTGATGTCCGGCGTCTCATGGCGATAGCGGACTGCGGCGAACGGGCGGACACGAGCCATCGGAGGGCTCCTTCTCGGCGAGTCGCGAACGGGGCGCATCGGGGTGCGCTGGTGGTACGACAGGATAGCGCAGGCGCAGTACCTCGGGAAGCGCGCGCGTCCCACGCCGTCGGAGTTCAGCTCACCCTCAGCCCAGCACCAGAGGCAAGAGCCGCTGCAGCACGACGAACGAGGCCATGCCTGCGACGGTCGCTCCTAGGAAGCTCCGCGTGAAATGAAACACCAGCGCGGTGAGGATCGCCGCGTAGACGCCGGGACTGGTCAGCGGTGGGACCCAGACACCGCTGGGTCGAAGGACCTCGCCGGCGACGAGCGCTCCCATCACCGAGACAGGGACGAACGAGAGCCATCGCAGAACCGGTCTTGGTAGGTCGAGTCGGGACACGATGGCGATAGGGGGAAATCGCACAAGGAAGTTGAGCACGGCCATCCCGATGATGACCGACCAGATGAAGGCGGGAGCGAGTTCAGTTTTCACGCCAGATCACCGCCCCGACGGTGGCAGCGCTCATCGACGCGATGACGATGAACCAGCTGGGGGAAAGTGTGATGCCGATCATCGAGAGCAGCGGCAGCGCAAGAGCGAGCGCGCCGGCGACCATGCCGATGGCGACGTGGCGGCGGTTCTCGGCGAGTGCCACGAAGAGCGCGGTAAACATCGCGGGCATCGCGAACCCGACCCCAAAGCGCGCCGGGTCTCCGATCCACTCGGCGCCGACAGAGCCGATGAGAGTACCGAGCACCCAGCCGACCCAGGCGATGAGCCCGACACCCACCATCGAGGCCGGTGTTGAGAGGCCGGCTTTATGGTCGGCGACGTTGACTGCGAAAGTCTCGTCGGTGAGGGTGAACGCAAGGAACGCCTGCGTGCGCAGGTCGACTCCATGCAGGTGCGGCGATAGGGTCGAACCGAACAGCACGTACCGGAGGTTGACGACGGTGGTCGCGAGCAGGACGCCGAACACGGTGGCACCTGCGCCCATCAGTGACAAGGCGATGAACTGGCCCGCCCCGGCAAGTGCGGTTGCGGAACACACCACCGCCTGCAGAGTAGTGAATCCGAGCGTGTTGGCGAGGATGCCGAACGCCATGCCGACCGGCATGTACCCCAGGAAGATGGGCAGTCCGAGCTTCACGCCGCGCCGCACCCGCGAGGCCGCCGAGCTATGAACGGCCTGGCGCACAGTCGTGCTCTCGGCAAGCGAGGGCGCGGCAGAAGATGTCGAGGGCGTAGGCATGTCGCGCATGGTAGCACCATGGCGCGATTCTTGCCGAATGGTGGGATAGAGCGATTTGTGCGGTTGCGGGAGTGCGGTCCGCGGTACAATCTCACGTAGGCAGTGAAGGAGGCGACTGGCATGGAATTCGACATCACCTGCCCGGTCGATGGGACTATCCAGGTGTCCCTGGAAGACATCGACACCGTCGTCATTCGCGATGCCGACAGGGCGGATATCACGTTCGTGTGCCCGGAGTGCGGAACCGAGATCACGGTGACCGCAGTCGTGCCGAGTTTCCTGTTGGCCGCCATCGAGGCGCTTGCCGAGGATACCAATGGCGTGTCTCAGTACGACGGCATGACAGTCGTCACGGGTGTCTCCGACTTCGTCCAGGGCACAGGCCATGCCGAGCAGGACATCACAGACGCCTACTGCGAGTACTTCCGCCGGCAGCTAGCCCACGTTGACTGCGTCGAAGACGCGGTCGCGGAGATGGATTTCAGCCGCTAGAAGCAGTGCAGCGGATGTGAGGGGTCATGCGTAAGCCTCAGGTCTGGTACGATTTCACAATCAGATTCGCGTGCACGTCACATCGCTGCGGACCCCGTCACTGACGGGCGAGGAGGATTTCATGGGCGGGATACTGTTCATATGCGCCGGACTCGGCGTACTCATTCTGGTCGTGGGCGTGGCCATCGTCGGTATCTACAACCGACTCATCACCCTGCGGAATCGCGTCGACAACGCTTGGTCGCAGATCGACGTTCAGCTGAAGCGCCGTTACGACCTCATCCCGAACCTCGTCGAGACCGTGAAGGGCTACGCCAGCCACGAGTCCGGCGTGTTCGAAGCGGTAACCAAGGCGCGCTCGGCCGCCATCAATGCGACCGGGATCGAGCAGCAGGGCATGGCCGAGAACCAGTTGTCCGGTGCCTTGAAGTCCCTGTTCGCCGTCGCTGAGGCATATCCCGATCTCAAGGCGAACACCGGGTTTCTCGATCTGCAGGCGCAGCTCAGCGAGGCCGAGAACAAGATCGCGTACGCTCGCCAGTTCTACAACGACTCGGTGATGAGCTTCAATACAGCCATCCAGTCGTTCCCGAACAACATCTTGGCAGGCATGTTCAACTTTGCCGCGCGTCAGTACTTCGAGGTCGAGGCTGCCGCCGCCGAGGCTCCCCAGGTCAAGTTCTAGCGTGCGGTACCTCGTGAGGCCTTCGTGAGCGTACCGGTGCTCGCCTCGCTCATGTACCCCCAGATGGACCCTGTCGCGTTGCGGCTGGGTCCGTTTGCGGTTCATTGGTACGGCATCGCGTATCTCGTCGGATTCGCAGGGGCCTACGCGATCATGCGGGGGCTGGTGCGTCGTTGGCGGCTCAACCTGTCCGAGGACGACATGCTCAACATCATTCTCGCGGCGGTGCTCGGCGTCTTACTCGGCGGACGGCTCGGCTACGTGCTGTTCTACGGTGGGATTGAGTACCTGCGCGACCCGATGCGGATTCTTGCCGTCTGGGACGGCGGCATGTCGTTTCACGGCGGGTTGGCGGGAATTCTGATCGCGGGCGCGTTCGTCTCGTGGAGGATGGCTGTGCCGTGGCTCACCCTGTGCGACATCGGGTCTGTGGGCGCACCGATCGGCATCTTTTTCGGCCGGATAGCCAACTTCGTCAACGACGAGCTCTGGGGCCGTGTCACCACGGCACCATGGGGCGTCGTGTTCCCCTCGGGTGGTCCGCTCCCGCGACATCCATCGCAGCTCTACGAAGCGCTGCTCGAGGGACTCGTGACGTTCGCCGTGGTCGTATGGATAGCGACTCGACCCTCGCTGCCCAGCCGAGGGCTGATCTTGGGAACACTGCTGACGATGTATGGTGCATTCCGGATCTTCGTGGAGTTCTTTCGAGAGCCGGACGCACAGATCGGCTTCTTGGTGGGAGGCGCGACCATGGGTCAACTGCTCAGCGTGCCCGTGATACTCGCGGGAATCACCCTGATTGTATGGTCGAGGCGTCGGGGTCTTCCCCAGCAAGGAAGGCCCGCCAAGGCGCGGCGTTAGGAGTCCGGGCAGGTCATTCCGCCGGGATTCCAGCAAGGGGCTTCGCACTGCAGGCACAGCGCGCTCTCGCTTGGCTTAAGCGGCTTGGGTGGCGTGCACTGTGCGCAGAACAGTCGCGGGAACTCGCCGACGAGATCCTTCACGTCGGGGTCGGCATAGGGTTCTGGCTCAGCGGCGGCAATCATGTGCAGTAGGTAACAAGGCATGTGTGGGACCTCCTCTTGCGCCTATGCTACGGTGCGCAGGCTGCGGCGGCAATGCGGCTTGTCACAGCGGTCCGGTTTGACCGTGTCACGGCGGCTTCGTAGACTGCCGAAGATGAAGGCGACGAAGGGTTTGTGAACGATGAAGCGTTCTCACAGGTGGATTGTCGCGGCTGTGGCCATGAGCATCATGGCGCTCGTGCTGTCCGGGTGCTCAAAGGCGAAGCCGGAGGTAACTTCTGCTTGGCCGGTCGCTGACAGCGAGCGCACTGTGCCGCAACCGCCCGAGCCTTTGCGTTGGCCGTTGACGGGGCTGAAGGCCCCCAGCGAGACGGCGATTTCGATCCGCCCCCTCTCGGTCAAGATCGAGAACTCGCCGCAGGCACGGCCCCAAACCGGGTTGAACTCGGCCGACGTCATCTACGAGTCGGTGACCGAGGGTGGAATCACACGCTTCAACTGCATCTTCCAGAGCCGTATGCCCAAGTCCGTCGGGCCCGTCCGAAGCGCCCGACTCTCGGATCTCTGGATCGTACCGCAGTATCGCGCGCTCTTCTTCTTCTCAGGCGCGAGCACGCCGGTGAACCGTGCCGTGAACGGCGCAAAGATCCCGAACCTGTCTCAAGATGCAGGAATCGCTGCACCGTACTACCGCTCCTCCGGGCGCTCGGCGCCCCACAATCTATTCCTCGATCCCAAGAAGGCCTACGCGGAGGCGAAGAGGCGCGGCTTCCCCGTTACGACCAACGTTCCCCGGCTGCAGTTCTCGGCCCGTGGCGCTGAGACCAGCACCACGGTGACGAGCATCTCCATTCCATTCTCGCAGGCCAACACGGCGCTGTGGACGTACGACGCGAATCGCAAGATGTACCTGCGGGAGAACAACGGGCGAGCTCATATCGACGAGGCCACGGGGAAACAGGTTGCGAGCAAGAACGTCGTCGTCTTGTGGGCGACATATCGAGCGCAGAGCCACGACAAGGTCGGTTCGACCACCTACGATATCAACCTCGGCGGAAGCGGCCGGGTGTCGGTGTTTCGTGACGGAAATCGTTACGACGGGAAGTGGACCGCGGATCGCGGAACGCCCCCACGCCTCAAGGACTCGGGAGGTCGCGTCATCAAGCTCGCCCCGGGCAACACATGGTTCCAGGTCGTCCCGCTCAACTCGAATATCGCGATGAGGTAGTAACGCGCACCTTCTCGCTGCTTGTTGTGCGCTTGCGCGGACAGGTACAATCCTAAGGGCAATCAACCAGTCTTTGTGGTCGGCCCCACTGCGACCAGAACCCATCATGAAGGAGCACCACGTGTCTGACGCGAGCAAGCAAGTCGGAACTCTCCGGGTCAAAACAGGTCTCGCCGAGATGCTCAAGGGCGGCGTCATCATGGATGTCGTCAATCCTGAGCAGGCCAAGATCGCCGAGGATGCCGGCGCCGTAGCGGTCATGGCGCTCGAGCGCGTTCCCGCAGACATTCGTGCCGAGGGCGGCGTTTCTCGCATGTCCGACCCGAACATGGTCGAAGGCATCGTCGCTGCAGTCACCATTCCGGTCATGGCGAAGTGCCGCATCGGCCACTTCGTCGAGGCACAGATCCTGCAGTCGCTCGGCGTGGACTACATCGATGAGTCGGAAGTTCTCACTCCTGCCGACGAGGAGTACCACATCAATAAGCTCGAGTTCACCGTGCCGTTCGTGTGCGGTTGTCGCAACCTAGGTGAGGCGCTCCGTCGTATCGCTGAGGGCGCGGCCATGGTTCGCACCAAGGGCGAGCCCGGCACCGGCAACGTGGTCGAGGCCGTGCGCCACATGCGCGCCGTCACGACCGAGATCGGCTGGGTGGTCGGCCTGCGCGATGAGCAGCTCTTCGATGCTGCCAAGCAGCTTCAGGCACCGTTCGAGTTGGTCAAGTGGGTACACGACAACGGCAAGCTTCCGGTCGTCAACTTCTCGGCGGGCGGCATCGCGACTCCGGCGGATGCTGCGCTCATGATGCAGCTCGGGTGTGACGGCGTGTTCGTCGGCAGCGGCATCTTCAAGAGCGGCGACCCTGCGAAGCGCGCCAAGGCCATCGTCGAGGCCACGACTCACTATCAGGATGCGAAGATCATCGCCGACGTGTCGCGCGATCTGGGTGAGGCGATGGTCGGCATCAACATCGCCGACATCCCCGAGAGCGAGCTCATGGCACCGCGAGGCTGGTAGCGTGCGGGTAGGCGTTCTAGCTCTACAGGGTGCGTTCCGCGAGCACGTGCTGGCCCTCGAGGTACTCGGCGTCCAGGCGACGGCTATTCGGTTGCCGGCGCAGTTGACCGACCTGGACGGGCTGGTCATACCCGGCGGCGAGTCCACCGCTATAGCAAAGCTCATGGTGACGTACGGGTTCTACGAGCCAATCGTAGCGCGCGTGGCTGAGGGAATGGCCGTGTGGGGCACGTGCGCAGGTGCGATCCTCATCGCCAAGAACGTGGTCGACGGCATCCCCGGCCAGGCCGGGCTCGAGTTGATGGATATCGACGTGCGCCGCAACGCCTTCGGCCGGCAGATGGATTCGTTCGAGGTGGACCTCGACTTCGCCGATATGGACCGCCCCTACACGGGGGTGTTCATCCGGGCGCCCCGTATCGAGCGCATCGGGCCCGAAGTCACCGTGCTGGCGACACACGAGAAGGCGATTGTCGCCGCACGCCAAGGGCGGCTCATGGCAACGAGTTTTCACCCCGAGCTCACAGGCGATCCCCGGGTGCATCGGTACTTCGTCGATTCCATCGTGGGGTCGTAAGCGACGAACCGACGGTTCGCGAGTAGAATGTGCGCGGTGATGAAGCACGTGCGCGGCAAGAAGCGCGCTGACGGAAAGGAACCGAGCAGGTATGTCCGGACACTCCAAGTGGGCCACAACCAAGCACCGCAAGGGTGCACAGGATGCGAAGCGCTCGGCGCTCTTTTCCAAGCTCGCTCGCGTCATCACCGTCGCCGCCAAGACGGGCGGCGATCCCAACCCCGAGAACAATGCCTCGCTCGCGGCTGCGATCACGAAGGCGAAAGCGTACTCGCTCCCCAAAGATAAGATCAAGGTCGCCATCGACAAGGCGTTTGGCGCCGGAGCCGATGCTGCGAACTACGAGGATGTCATCTACGAGGGATATGGCCCCGCTGGCGTGGCGCTGTACCTCGAATCTCTCACCGATAACCGCAATCGCACAGCCGCCGATGTAAGGGCTGCGTTCACGCGTGCGGGGGGCAACCTCGGCACCACGGGGTCGGTCGCCTTCATGTTCGAGCGACGTGGCGAGATCGCCGTGGACAAAGCCGGTTTGAGGACGAGGACGACATGATGCTGCTCGTCGCAGACGCCGGCGGTGAGGACCTTGATGATGCCGATGAGTCGTGGATCGTCTACACCACATCCACCGACCTTCTCACGGTGACCGCAGCGCTTGAGGCTGCAGGTGCGACCGTCAAGGGCGCCGAGCTTGTGATGGAGCCCACCAATCCTGCATCGTTGCGTCTCGAGGACGCTAAGAAGGTCATGCGGCTCGTCGATCGCCTCGAGGAACTCGATGACATTCAGAATGTCTATCACACCATGGAGATGACCGAGGAGATCGCCGCCGCGCTCGACTAGCGGTGCAAGGACCGGCATCGTGTGAACTTGGAAGGCCATCCACTGTGGGTGGCCTTCGTTCTTGGAAGACAGACGTTGGTGTTCTTTACGCCTACGATGTAGGCGGCTATCCTGAACATATGTTCGATTGGCGCGCCACGGGATACGTGTGGCCGAGGATTCGAGAGGGGGTCGTCGTGCCATGATCATTCTGGGAATCGACCCCGGCCTCGCCAATACCGGATGGGGCGTCATCGATGAGCAGGGGTCGCGCTCGCGTTGCGTGGCGTACGGGTGTGTCGTTACGCGAGCCGGAGAGCCCGTGGCCCAGAGATTGGCGCTGATCCACGACTCAATCCGCGAGGTCATCCAGCGGTATGCTCCCGAGGAGGTGGCGGTGGAGAGCGTGTTCTTCGGCACCAATGCCAAGAGCGCCTTCGCCACCGGTCAGGCCAGGGGCGTGGCTTTGCTCGCTACCGCCGATGCGCAACTCATTCTCGGTGAGTACTCACCGGTGCAGATCAAGAGCGCCGTGGTTGGTAGCGGCTCGGCCGACAAGAAGCAGGTGCAGTACATGGTGCGCACGATTCTCGCGCTCGATCACGAGCCCAGCCCCGACCATGCGGCTGACGCGCTTGCGGCGGCGATCTGCCATGCAAGCCTCCGTGGTCGTGCGCTCCTGAACGCACAGGCGGCTGCGCGACTGGCAGAGAAGCCGAGTGCCGACCGCGGTGCGGGCGTCGTGGGGAGAGGTGTCGCGTGATCGCGTTTCTCACGGGAAGAGTCGTGGCCACGCGGCCCGCTTCGGCTTTGATCGAAGTGGGCGGAGTAGGCTACCAACTGGCCATGTCGACGAGCTCACTCGCGGCGCTCCCGGCCCAGGGTGATGAGGTCACTGTCTGGACGCACCTACATGTGCGAGAGGATGAACTCTCGCTGTTCGGCTTTGAGAGCGAGTCCGAGAAGGCCGCGTTCGAGCTGCTCATCACCGTGAGCGGCGTGGGCCCCAAGGTGGCACTCTCGGCACTCTCGGCGATGTCTGCTGACACGCTTGCCCAGGCGATCGCAGTCGAGGACGACAAGCTCATCGCGACGATTCCCGGAGTGGGCAAGAAGACCGCCCAGCGCATCGTCCTCGACTTGAAGGACAAGCTCGGGGCTCCTGAACTCGGGTCGTCGGCGCGGCGCGGCGGTCCGACCCTTGCGGTGGCCGAGGCGAATGATGCACTGCTCGGGATGGGATTCTCTTCGGCTGAGATCGCGATCGCACTTCAGGGGAGCGACAAGGGTGCGGATACGCAGTCGCTGGTGCGGCACGCGCTGAAGCGACTTGGGGCCGGCCGATGAGTACCGTGTGGGAAGCACCTGAAGAACGCGACGAGGTCGTTGATCGTCTGGTGACCAGCGAGTTCACAGAAGACGACCTTGAGATCGACCGATCGCTTCGGCCGCGCTGCCTCGACGAGTACTTGGGGCAAACGCGCGTCAAGGAGAACCTGGGCGTGCTCATCGATGCGGCACGCCAGCGAAACGAGCCACTCGATCACATCCTGCTATCCGGTCCTCCGGGTCTGGGCAAGACGACGCTTGCGCAGGTCATCGCCAATGAGCTGGGTGTGAAGCTCAAGACGACCAGCGGGCCCGCGATTGAGCGAGCGGGAGATCTCGCGGCCATCCTCACCAATCTCGAAGAGCGCGACGTACTGTTCATCGACGAGATCCATCGCCTGAACCGCGCGGTGGAAGAAGTGCTCTATCCGGCCATGGAGGACTTCACGCTCGACATCATCATCGGTAAAGGACCCGCAGCTCGAAGCTTACGACTGGAGCTGCCGCGGTTCACTCTCGTCGGCGCCACCACGCGCACGGGGCTGCTCACCGGACCCCTGCGCGACCGCTTTGGGATGGCGTTTCGGCTCGACTACTACAACGCCGAGGAGCTTCGGTCGATCGTCGAGCGCTCGGCTCGCATTCTCGACGTGGAGATTGACGCCGAGGGCGCCGCGGAGATCGCGCGCCGCGGCCGAGGGACACCGCGGCTCGCGAATCGGCTGCTCAAGCGCGTGAGAGACTTCGCGCAGGTGCGTCACGATGGCACGATCAACGAGGACGTCGCCGCCGAAGCGCTCGCATTCTTCGCGGTCGACCACCTGGGACTCGACTCGATGGACAACAAGATTCTCTCGATGCTCGCCGAGACCTTCTCGGGCAGACCGGTGGGGCTGAACACGCTCGCGAGCGCGGTGGGCGAGGAGTCCGACACGCTCGAGGACGTGTACGAGCCGTACCTGCTGCAGCTCGGCTTGATTCAGCGAACGCCGAAGGGTCGACAGGCGACCACCCGCGCCTACGAGCATCTGGGCATGACTCCGCCGAGCACCGCACCGGATCAGGCCGGTCTTTTCTAGCACGCCAGGTATCCGCCGCGTGAGACCCTGTGAGGGGCGGCGTGTGCACTAGCGTGTAGACTTCGTTCGTGCCCATCCTTCTTGCAAGGAGTCTCGGTGACCGATTCTGAACGTCAGTCCGCAGCGGCAGAGCGACAGGCCGCGCTCGACCGCGCGTTGGATGGCGGACTCGACAAGCTGCCGCCCAATCAGGTGAAGGGCATTCTCGGCGAGACGACGCCGGATCTGCGCAAGGAGCAGGACTTCACCCCGGATATGAACGCCGGGATTTCACAGGAGATGGATTTTCCCGTGCTGTGGATGGGCATTGTGCTCGCGCTGATCCTGTTCTTCCCTCTCGGGTTCTATCTGCTCTGGCGTGCCGACTACATCTCGTTTCGAGCCAAAGTCATCACATCGGTCGTTGCGACGCTGGCGATCATCTCGTTCGTCGTCATGTTGGTATTGAGGTAACTCGTGGTCGACTCGTACTCCTCGAAGCGCGCCGCTCGCATTCAGCCGCTTTGGGCGCGTGTGGATGCGAACCGAACGAAGCTGACGGTCTTCGTCGTGGCGTTCATCTTGGGGTCCGCACTCCTGCTCGCGTTGGCGCTGATCGCGTTGCCCGGCGCCCTCATCGGCATCGCCGGCGTTGCCGTGGGCGCAGTCGCCGGCCCGGATGCCTACTGGCAAGGCTACGCGTTGGCCGTGGGCGGTGCATTCGTGTTGTTTCTGCTGATCGGGTCGCTCGTTGCTGCGATTCAGCTGTCCAATGCCGAGGACTGGGTTCGCAATCGTTTTGGCGGGCGAACGCTTGAGCCGGGCGAAGCGCCGGCTCTTGAGTCCGCGCTGGCCGACATGGCGCTGGCGGCGGGATTGCCGGAGACGCCGACCGTACTCGTTCTCGAAGAGGGCGGCGTCAACGCGTTTGCGCTGGGGACGATTCGCAAACGTGCGGTCATCGGCGTCACGCGAGGGATGCTCGACGAGTTCTCGGCAGATGAGCTACGCGCGGTACTTGCGACCCTCGTGGCTCGCATCATCGCTGGCGACATCATGTTCGGAACCGCGCTGGCGGCGCTCATGGGGCCCATCAAGGCGATTCGCGAGTCGCGCGCGGCGGCTGGTGGTGTGGCCTCGGGGTGCGCGAACACCGGATGCGTCGACCCAGGATGCAGCTCCGCCGGCTGTTCGGACATGGACGGCTGCCTGGACGTGGGCGGCGATGACAGTGCGGCCGGGTGTCTCGGCATCGTCGGCGTGATTGTATTCTTCGTCATCGTCGCGGCCATCACGTATGCAGCGGTGGTGACCGCGGCGTGGATTGTGACGCTGTGGGGGCGCGCCCTGAACCGGACGAGTTACGAGAAGGCCGACGCTGAGGGGATGCTCTTGCTCAAGGATCCTGCAGCGATGCTGCTCGCGCTGAAGAAGGCGATCCTCTCGGCAACGACGGTCGGATCGCAGGATCAGTCCTACGACGGCATCTTCTACGCTCCCACGTCCGGCACCCCCAGAGTCGAACGAGCGGAGCGCCGGCGATTCGAGCGCCTCGCCGAGGTTCTGGGCGTCGAGGGCTTGGCGGCTAGACTCGATGGTGCGGACGCTGACGCGGCCCGCTGATCGCTTAGCTGCGCCATTCGCGACGTCGGGGTTGGCTTGCTGGCCGGGGAGTGTGGGCGCATGAGGGGTACCTACCGAATAGGACCGGGTTCCTCCCGATATCCGATCGATGGAGCGAAGATGAATCCAGATGTCACCCGATACCTCATCAGCGCGGCATTCCTGCTCACCGGTCTGGGTATGCTCGGCGCTGCGCTGACGCTGCCGGTCGCACTGCGCGGGCCGGCTGGCGCCTACGGACACTCCTGGTTGCTCGCGCGTTTTGGGCCGCAGGTGGAGGCGGTCGTCGGCACGATTCTATGGGGGCTGGCGGGCGTCGGTTTCATTGGCGCTGCCGTAGGGATGTTCCTTGGTGCGGAGTGGTGGACGATGTTTGCGTGGGTGGGTGCACCGTGCGCCGTGGCCGCGATCGCACTGTGGTTCGGGGCGGTGCCACCGGGCACCTATGTGGGCGGTATGATGTCGGCACTCACTATTGGCTGGATGATGTTCCTGCGCGGATAGTCGCCACTGCGTTTGTCCTGCGCGCGGGATACGGATGAGGAGTTATGAGGCGTGCAGTATCAGAATGACTACATACTGCGAATCATCGAGCAGATGGGCGCCGCGATTCGTGAGGCGTTCCGCCGCTTTCGCGATGGCGAGCCCGCGGAGGAGTCAATCGAACTCACGAACCAGGCAATCTCATTGGTGGTCGACATGGACCCGGAG
>JBBRWO010000029.1:0-19769 GCA_038249135.1 Coriobacteriia bacterium | reverse complement strand
GGAAGCGCGGTCAGAGCCCCCAACACCGTTACGGCCTCCGGTTCCGGCACCATCCAGGCCGCGCCTGACGAGGCGACCATGTCATTCGGCGTCACCAACAGCGGCAAAGACCCCAAGGGCCTGCTCGCCGATACCTCCAAGGCCGCTGCAGAGATCGTAGCCGCCCTCAAGAAGGCCGGCGTCGCCGAGAAGGACATCCAGACGCAGAACGTCAGCCTGTACCCGCAGACCAACTACAACAACGGCAAGACCGTCGTCACCGGATATGAGGCTTCCATCAACGTCACCGCCAAAGTCCGCGACCTCGCCATCCTTGGCAAGGTCATCGATGCCGGGAATGCGGCCGGGGCCAACACCATGAGCGGGCCGAGCTTCGGACTCGCCGAGGACTCGCCCCAGACGGCCGCCGCGATCGAGAAGGCAGTCGCCGACGCCCGCCGCAAGGCCGATGCGATGGCGAAGGCCGCCGACAAGTCCGTCGGCAAAGTTCTGACCCTCACCGACTCCGGCGTGAGCCCGGTCCAGCCGTATCCTATGGCCTTCGCCGACAGCGCCGCCGGCCTGAAGAGCGCCGAGGTCCCGATCAACCCCGGCCAGCTCGACGTGAGCGCGAGCGTGGTCGTGACGTTCGAGCTGAAGTAGCCATGTCGCTCGCTGGCAAAGTCGTCGTCATCACAGGCTCCACCCGCGGCATCGGCCGCTCGATCGCAGACGCCTGCGCACGCCGGGGCGCGACCGTCGTCGTCTCCTCACGCACCCCGGAAGCAGTCGCCCTGACCGTCACTGAGCTCGCCGCCGCCGGAGCCACCGCCAGCGGGTTCGCTGCAAACGCCGGTCACTACGAGGAGCTTGAAGCGCTGCGCGACCACGCGCTCGCCACCCACGGTCGCATCGACGTCTGGATCAGCAACGCCGGCGTTTCTAACGGCTACCGCTACCTCGACGACGAGCCCGCGCCGGAGATCCACGACCTCATCACCATCAACCTCCTCGGCCAGCTGTACGGGGCCAAGGCGATCCTGCCGTACTTCCGCGAGCACGGCGGCTACCTGATGAGCCTATGCGGTCGCGGCTGGAAGGGCGGCGCTACGCCCTACACCACCGCCTATGGCGCCAGCAAAGCCGCCTCCGCCTCCCTCACGCGTTCTCTCGCCGCCGAGAACAAGGACTACCCCAACCTCTCCATCAACGCCTTCACCCCCGGCATGGTCGACACCGACTTCTACCGTGACGACATGCCGGTGAGTCCGCGCCTCGAGGCCACGCAAGGCAACGTCCGCTTCGCCCTCGAGGCCTTCGGCACCCCACTCCCCGCGGTCGGCGAACGCTGCGCCGCCCTCATCGCCGAGAAGCCCGGCGCGACCACCGGACGCATCTACCCGATGCTGGGGCTCGGCCACGTGATGGTCGGCGGCGCGAAGATGGCGTGGTGGGGGATGACCGGCAAGATGAAGCGCGGATGAGAGCGACGACGTGAAGCGCAAGCCCAAGCAGCCCAAACGCGCCCGACTGCGCGACCTCGACAAGCCGCTTCTGGCGACCTACGGCCGCCGGTATCACGCCAATCGCGACTTCGTGACCGCCCGTGTCGCGCGCAACCGCCGCCGGCTACGCATCGCTCTTCTGAGCCTGTTGCTGCTCGCTGTCGTGGGCGCGGGGGCGTGGTGGGCGGTCACACAGCCTTAATCGGCCTCGGCGCGCCCCGCCAACCTGCTCGGCACGCAGCTCCTACCGCCTCGGCCCACCACCCGGGCCAAGTCCGTGGCCTCCAAACGCGTTGCGCATCGCCGTGAGCGCCTGACCGGTGTAGGTCGGCGCCGTCTCGGTCTCGACGCGAACCCGAAGCGAGTCCGCGATTACCGGCACCGGTACGCCCAGCGCCTCGGCCGCGCGGATCGTCCACTCGCCCTCGCCGGAATGCCCGACCACACCGCTCGCGCCCTCGAGGTCGTTGCCCAGCTGCGCGTATCCCTCGCCGAGCCACCCCACCAGCCGCGACTCCACGACGCTGCCGTGCTGGTAGATCTCGGTCACCTCGGCCAGATCGAGGTCGAAGGGCGACGCATGCATGACCGAGAAACCCTCGGCGATGGCCTGCATCATGCCGTACTCGATGCCGTTGTGGACCATCTTCACGAAGTGTCCGGCGCCGTGGCCGGGGAAGAAGCGGTAGCCGCCTGCGACCGCGATGTCCGCGAACATCGGCTCGAGCGATTCGAAGACCTCGCGGTCGCCGCCGATCATCAGGCAGGCACCGTTGCGCGCGCCGTCGGGGCCGCCGCTGGTACCGCAGTCGAGGAAGCGGATGCCGTTCTCGGCGAGTCGCTCGGCACGCCTTGGAGAGTCGGCGTACTCGGAGTTGCCGCCGTCGATGATGACGTCGCCGGGGGCGAGCAGGCCGGCAAGGCCTACTGAGCCGTCGGTGCCGTCCCCAAACAGCAGCGCATCCACGGGTGCGCCGGCCGGCACCATCACCCACACGGCGCGCGGGGGCTCGAGTGACGCGACGAGTTCCTGCAGCGAACCGGCCGCGACCAGCCCCTCGGCGGCCATCGCGGTCGCGACGTCGTGGTGGCGGTTCCAGCCCGAGACCAGCCAGCCATGCTCGAGGAAGTTGCGCGCAAGCGCGGCGCCCATCTTGCCCAGGCCGCAGATGCCCACTTGGCTGAAGCGCTCGCGGGCACGCAGCTCCGCCTCGGCGACGCCAACCACATCCGCTGAGTTGGGCGCATAGCTCGCCAGCGGCACCAGACCATCCGCCCAGCCGTCGACGATCGGGTCGATGAAGCGCCATCCGGCGTCGATCTCACGTGTGGACACGAACAGCGTCTGGTCGCCGCGCATGGCGTCGAACATGAGCTTGCCGTACTCCTCGACGTACTGCGCCTTCTCGGACTTCTCGTAGAGGAAGAAGCTGAAGGAGCGCTCCTCGACCTCGTCGCCAAAGCCCGGCTTCTTCGCAAAGAACACGATGTCGATGCCGTCTGATGGCTCGAGCGTGAACACCACCTTGTTGGTGAGCATCGCGTCGGCGTCGCACAGGCACTTCACCGGACGCCGGAAGTTCACGGTGATGTTCTTGCGCGCGTCACCCATGCGCTTACCGGCCTGCATCGTGACGGGCACGCCCGCCCAGCGCGGCCCACTCAGCACCGTCTGCAGCCGGAAGTACGTCTCGGTGTCCGAGTCCGGCGCGACCCCCACGATGTCGCGGAACCCCTCATGCTGGGCGCGGAACGTCGAGAGCGCGACCTCACCCGGAGTCATCGGGTCGAGCGACTCGATGAGAGCCGCGCGAGCGTCTCGGACATCGTCGGCCGCCGAGGAGAGCGGCTGTTCCATCGCGATGAGCGCGAGCATCTGCAGCAGGTGGTTCTGTCCCACGTCGCGCAGGGCACCCACGTTGTCGTAGAACGCGCCGCGCTTCTCGGCGCCGATGGACTCGAGCAGCGTGATGTCGATGGACTCGATAGCCGAGCGGTTCCACTCGGTCTCGAACAGGTTGTTGGTGAAGCGGAAGTTCATGATGCCCTGGAGCATCTCTTTGGCGAGGTAGTGGTCGATGCGGTAGATCTGCTCCTCGTGGAAGAGTGAGCCGAGGAGCGTGTCGAGCGCCCGCGCCGTCTCCTGGTCGTCCCCAAACGGCTTCTCGACCAGCACCCGCGTCCAGCCGTCCGCCTCGCTGCACGCGATGGTCAGGCCGCTGCCGGCGAGCTGCCGGAAGATGGTCTCGTAATGTACGGGCGGCACTGCGAGGTAGAAGAGCTTGTTGGCGCACACACCCCACTCGTCCTGGATGCTGCCGAGACGCTTCGCCGTGGCCGCATAGTCGTCGGGCTCGTGGAACTCACCGCGCTGGTAGCGGAAGAGTCGTAGGAACTCCTCGACGTCGTCGGCCGGCGCATCCGGGTACTTCTCGGCGAGGATTCCTCGGACGTGGGCCTGGAGTTCGGCGTCACCCCACTCGCGGCGACCGAACCCGACAACGCAGAGGTGGTCGGGCAGGAGCCCCTTGCCGCGTAGGTAGAACAGCGACGGCACGACCTTGCGGGCCATGAGATCCCCGGTTGCGCCAAAGACGACGAGGATGGTAGGTGCGGGATTCATTGAGTTCGGGGTCATCGGAAGCCTCTCTGGCACCAGCGTCACATCGGTTGCGTATAGTTAGATGGTTCCCGTCCGGCTCCGGAAAGCAGCGCCTGTGATCATCGACATCCACACGCATGTCTGGCCCGACGCCGTTGCACCGGCCGCCATCGCGACGCTGGAACGGCTGGGAATGCTGGTCCCGTACTACGACGGCACCATCAGCGGCCTCCTCGGCTCAAGCGAGACCGCCGCCGAGTCCCGCACGCGACACCCTCAGGTCGGTCCCCTTGTGATGTGTACACTGGAGCCAACTGCAACCCGCCACACGAGGGATGGAAACCGTGTCTGAACGTGAGCTTCCTCCCAACACGCGAACGCTTCACGAGGCCGCGCTCGATGAGCTGCCGTGGCCGATCCTCATACACGATCACCAGTGCATTCTCTACGTGAACCGGGTCGCGCTCCAGACACTCGGCGCACGCGACAGCACTCAGATCGAGGGACGCCCCCTCTCAGAGATCGTGCATCCTGACGGTGCCGAAGCGGGCGCCGCCCGCAGGCACATCATCATGGAGCACGGCCACGCCGTGACCGATGTCCCGGTGAAACTGGTGGGAATCGACGGCGTCACACGCTACGCCATCGCCACGGGGCGTCGGGTTCACTACAAGGACGCCCAGCAGGCGATTCTTGTCACAGCGGTCGTGACCCGAATCGGCGACTCTGCCTAGTGGCCTGCTGAGAACGGAGGCGGACCTACGACTCCGCGCGCACCACGTCAGCGCCGCCCAGGTACGGGCGCAGCACCTCGGGGATGACGACGGTGCCGTCGGCCTGTTGGTAGTTCTCGAGCAGCGCCGCGAGCGTGCGGCCGACCGCGAGCCCGGAACCGTTGAGCGTATGCACCAGGCGTGTTCCCTTGAACTCGCTGGCCGAGCGATACTTGATGCTCGCCCGGCGCGCCTGGAAGTCGCCGCAGTTGCTGCAGCTCGAGATCTCCTTGTAGGCGTTGTAGCTGGGGAGCCAGACTTCGATGTCGTAGGTCTTGGCCGCGCCAAATCCCATGTCACCGGTGCAGAGCACGATGACGCGGTACGGCAGCTCCAGCAGTTCGAGGATGCGACAGGCGTTCGCCAGCATGCCCTCGAGCTCGTCCATCGACTCTTCGGGCTTGGAGAACTTCACGAGCTCGACCTTGTCGAACTGGTGGACGCGAATCATACCGCGGGTGTCTCGGCCAGCCGAGCCGGCCTCTTCGCGAAAGCACGGCGTGAACGCGGTGTAATTCAGCGGGAGCTTCTCGGCGTCGAGAACCTCGTCGCGATGGATGTTGGTGAGCATGACCTCGGCGGTGGGGATGAGGTAGAGTCCCTCGGCGGTCTTGTACAGGTCGTCTTCGAACTTGGGGAGCTGGCCGGTGCCGGTCATGGTGTCGGCGTTGGCGAGCACCGGCGTCCACCACTCGCGGTAGCCGGCGGCGCTGTGCGTATCGAGCATGAAGTTGATGAGCGCGCGCTCGAGCTTGGCGCCCATACCACCCAGGAGCACGAAGCGGCTCTCGGCGAGCTTCACGGCGCGCTCGAAGTCGATGATGCCGAGGGCGGGACCGAGATCCCAGTGCGGCACCGGCTCGAAGTCGAACTCGCGGGGCGTGCCCCACTTCGCGACCTCGACGTTGTCGTTCTCGTCGCAGCCCACGGGCACGGCGGCATCGGGGATGTTGGGAGCGGTGAGCAGCAGCAACTGGGTCTCGGCATCGACGGTGGCCAGCTCAGCGTCGAGCACAGCGATACGCTCGTTGCCGTCGCGGACAGCCTCCTTGGCAGCCTCGGCCTCGGCCTGCTTGCCGTCCTTCATGAGTGCGCCGATCACGCGCGAGGACTCGTTGCGCTGCGCCTGCAACGCCTCGACCTCTGCGATGAGTCGGCGGCGCTCCACGTCGAGCCGCATGAACGCATCGAGATCCCACGACGAGTTGCGGTTCGCCATGGCGGTGGCAACGGCGTCGGGATTCTCTCGGACGAAGCGTGCGTCAAGCATGATCGACCCTCCGGTTCAGGCACGGTGCGAAGCACCACTCTCGGTGTCTCGCAGTATAGCCGAGCAGGTGACGGGCACGGAGCACTCGTGGGCACTCCTGCTCCCCCGCTGCGATATACTCCCTGTGGCGGGCTCCTCGGGCAGGAGTGCGCATCACATGCCGAGCAGCAGGGGGACGCACATGGTTGACGAGTCACGGGGTCTCGAGCCTGATACCGACGAAGAGGCTGAACCCAAAGATCGTCGTTCGCTGTTCAGCGTGGTCGTCGCGACGATCGTCATCGTCGTGATCGTCCTGATCTTCCTGATGCTACGCAGCTGCGACTCCGGCGAGGGCGCGAGCTCCACTACCGGCGGCGGCCAGTCCATCTCGTCCGTCAAGGGCCTGAAGCCTGAGCCCGGCTCGATCTCCGTCTGGGTGTCGGATGGCTCGAACATCGACTCGATCCTGCTCGACGGCGCCATTCGCACCACGGACGTCGTCAATATGAACGGCGGGCGCTATGTGGTGGCCGTCTCTGAAGGGACCGAGAGCGAGGCCATGCGGAGACTGGCGAAGGTCGCCGGCGTCATCGATACCGGTCGCGTGTACGGCAACGGTCAGGCCAAGTAGCCCGCCTGCAGTAACCGACCGCGGAAGCCCGACTGCTACGCGCGAGGATAGCTGCCGAGCACCTTCACTTCGCGCAGCTTGAGACGCAAACAGTCCAGCGCCGTCTTCACGCTCGAATCCTCGACGTGTCCCTCGCAGTCCACGAAGAACATGTAGTCGCCCAGCTGACGCTTGGTCGGTCGCGACTGGATCTTGGTCAGGTTGATCTCGCCATACGCGAACTCCGAGAGAATCATGAGCAGCGCGCCGGGCTTGTCCTGCTTCATGAACAGCGCGAGCGAGGTCTTGTCTCGGCCCGAGCGCTCGCACAGCCCACGCCCGACCAGCACGAACCTCGTTTGGTTGCCGGCGTAGTCCTCGACACCCGACTCGAGTACCGCGGCACCGTACAAGTCGGCTGCGATGCTCGGCCCCAGCGCGGCGACCCCGGCCGTGGCGACCGCGATCTGGACCGCCTCGGCGTTGGAGTTGGCGGCGGTGACAGCACGTCCCGGAAGGTTGCGCTCGAGCCAACGACGGCACTGCCCGCTCGCCTGCGGATGCGCAACGACCGAGGTCACGTCCGCCAGCGTGACGCCCGGCGCGACGACCAGAGAAAAGTGGATGTCGAGCACCGTCTCACGCTGAATCTCGAGCTGCGTGTCGAACGCGAGTGCATCGAGCGTCGCTGGTACGGAGCCCTCGATGGAGTTCTCGATCGGAACCACGCCCGCCTCGGCACGCCCCCGCTCCACCGCCTCGAACACCTCGCCGATGGTGGTGCACGCCACAAGCTCACAGTCGGGTAGCTGCAGCGAGAGCAGCGCTTCTTCCGAGAAGGTTCCGGCAGGTCCCAGGTACGCGTAGCGAGTCATGAATGGTCTCCGGTCGGTTCCGTCGTCTCGGTTAGCGCGGTCGGCTCAGAGTAGTCGACCGGTGGAGCCGGGGGCAGATGCGTCTGCGAACTGCGCACGCGGTTCTTCCCGCCGTTCTTCGCGACGTACAGCGCATTGTCGGCCTCGCGCAGCAACGACTCCTTGTCATACGCATGGGAGGGGAACGTGGCCAGCCCGATACTGACGGTGAGCCTGCAGCACCGCTCTCCATCGGGGTCGGCAAAGGCGTGCAGCGCGACGGCCTCACGGATCTTCTCGGCGACGCTGTAGGCGCCGGCTGCGTCGGTCTCGGGCAGCAGTACCGAGAACTCCTCGCCGCCGTAGCGAGCGACTAAGTCGACCTCGCGCACGGACCGCCGCATGGCCTCCGCGAGCTCCGCAAGCGCTGTGTCCCCGGCGAGGTGACCGTGGCTGTCGTTGAAGAGCTTGAAGTCATCGACGTCGATCATCAGGAGCGAGAGGTGCTTGCCGTAGCGGCTTGCTCGGCCGGTCTCATCGTCGAGTCTATGCTGCAGGTGCCGGTAGTTGAACAGACCCGTTAGTTCGTCGGTGATGGCCAGCCGTTTGGTCAGCTTGTACAGGCGTGAGTTTTCCACAGCGACCACAAGTTCACTCGCAACCGCGCTGACGATCAGACTGTCCTCCGGCGCAAACCGTGCGATGTCATCAGCGGCCGCGCAGAAGAGCACCATGATCCCGCCCCGGTCGAACACCGAAGTGCAGGTGAAGTGATTGTCGAGCCCGTCGAACTGGGCCATCGCATCGAGTCCATCGCGAAGAACCGCGTGGTTGTTGGTTCCCACACTGGCCGAGAAGATGGTCTCAGACTCCTGCCGATCGACGATGAAGAGCGTGCACGATTCGATGTCAATCAGCTTCGCGACGATATCGAGCACCACAGGGCCCACGTTGTCGAAGTCGAGTGAGGAGTGGATGACCTCGGTGATCTCTGAGACGGCCTGCAGTTCTGAGACGCGGCGTGCGAGTCTGTCCGTGACCTCTGCGTTCTGTATGAGCGCCGCCTCGACCTCGGCTGCCTGCTCGTGCTGCTTGGCGACCGTGCCGGCGACCATGACCCCCACAAGTGGGATCACGAGCGCCTTGAACGCGAACACGACGTAGCTGGTGGACGTAAAATGGGGATAGAGCGCATGCGCGGCGATGTAGGCGACGGCAGTCGCCGCGCCGACCATCCATGCCTGACGCTTGCGTACGACGAGCGCATAGATCACCGGAAGCAGGATGCAGATCGGGTAGAACGCGTCGGTGTCCATCCCGAGATATACGAACCCGGAAAGCGCAACCAGGTCAGGCACCAGAACGCCGAGCATCGCCCGCTGCACCCGCATGCCCCACCAGAAAACAGCTGCGAAAACACCCACGGTGCCCACGACCACAAGGGCCAGATCAGCGATATACATGCCCTGTCGTGAGACCGCGGCCATGGGTTTCGTCTGGGAGAAGATGATGACGTAGGATGCCGCGAGCACAGCCAGCAGCACGACGCGCCCGATCAGGTAAGCGCGCTCGTTTGTGGTGATCTTGCGTAAGGGTGTGCTGGAGGCCAACGCTGGCTCCGATCCGCTGAAGAGTGGGAGCCGATTGCGGGTGCGGTCGTGGTACAAGTATAGCCGACGCAGAAATCCGCGCCGCGAGCGCGATGAACGGTTGGAGTGCAATGAACGGCGGGAACATCGAAGCCCGGGTCGATCACGACAGACAAGGCCGCTGCGGCTTCCCTGAGGTCATCTTCTGCGAAGGCAAGACCGCGCGCCAAGTAGCGACGATCGTCGCAGAGATCCTCACCCGCAGCGAGGTCGTCCTCGCAACGCGCGTCACCGCCGAGCAGGCTGCAGCCGTCTTCGCGAGCGTGGTCGACGCCGTCTACGACGAGGTCCCGCGCCTGCTGTGGGTCGACCGCCGGACCGACGCCCCCAGCGAGGGTCTCGTGGTCGTCGCAAGCGGCGGCACCTCCGACATCCCCGTCGCCGAGGAGGCCGCGCGCACCGCCGAGCTCATGGGCTGCACCGTCCACCGACTCTTCGATGTGGGCGTCGCCGGCGTGCACCGTCTGCTCGACAACGCGGAGCTCCTGCGCTCAGCCCGCGTGGTGGTCGCCGTCGCCGGCATGGAAGGCGCGCTGCCGTCCGTGGTCGCCGGCCTCGTCGACGTACCCGTGGTCGCCGTTCCCACCAGCATCGGCTACGGCGCTAACCTCGGTGGCATCGCCGCACTCCTCACCATGCTCAACTCCTGCGCCGGTGGCATCGGCGTCGTCAACATCGACAACGGCTTCGGCGCCGGCCTGCTCGCCTCTCGCATCAACCGCCCGCGCTGGGCGGCCGAGATCACCGCCGCTGGCGCCGGCTCGCCCGACAGCGCGACCTCCCCTGCCGCCGGCTCAGCTGCGACCCCGTCGTCCCCCGCCGAGGATCACGCGCGATGATCGGCTACCTCGACTGCTCCACCGGTATCTCCGGCGACAAGTTCCTGGGCGCGCTCCTCGACCTCGGCACGCAAAGCGGCGCGTTCACCGCTGACGATCTGCGCGCCATCGTCGCGCGGCTTGCACCGGAAGCAGTCGTCGCCGTGGAGCGCGTGGTCTCCCGCGGCGTCACGGCGACCGGCGTCCGCGTCACCACCGCGCCCGACGCCGAGCCTCACTCGCGCACCTGGGCCGACATCCGTGCGCTCATCGAGGCCGCCGCGCTCCCGGATCGCGTGCGGACCACCTCGCTCGCTGCGTTCGAGGCCCTCGCGGTCGCGGAAGCCGGCGTGCACGGAACCGACGTCGACCGGGTGCACTTCCACGAGGTCGGCGCCATCGACTCGATCGTCGACATGGTCGGCGTGTGCGCGGGCGTTCATGCGCTGGGCATCGACCGTCTGGTCGTCTCGGAGGTCGCAGTCGGCTCGGGCACCGTCGAGACCTCGCACGGCACCCTAGCCGTCCCCGCACCCGCAACTGCGGCGCTGCTCATCGGCGTCCCGATCCTCGGAGGACCCGCGACCGGCGAACTCACGACCCCCACCGGCGCGGCGCTCCTCGGCGCCCTCGCCGACGAGTACGGCCCGCTGCCCACCCTCACCATCGAGCGCATCGGGACCGGGGCCGGCACGCGCGACATCGGATGCCCCAACGTCTGCCGGCTCTCGATCGGCAGCACCGCCGACGGCCTCACGCCCGAGACGGTCGCCGTCTTGGAGACCAACATCGATCATCTCTCGGCCGAGCAGCTTGCCTACGCCGCCGAGGAGTTGCTCGCCGCCGGCGCGCTCGACGTGTGGCAGACGCCTATCGTCATGAAGAAGGGGCGGCTCGCGGTCACGCTCTCGGTTCTCACCGACGAGTCCACCGCTGCGACGACCGCGGCGCGCATCGTGGCGCTCACCGGGTCGCTCGGCGTGCGAGTAACGCCCCAGCAGCGGTTCATCTCGAAGCGCGACGTGGTTACCGTCGAGACTCCGTGGGGCCCCGCCCGCGCGAAGGTGGGTGCCGGGCGAGTCAGACCTGAGCACGACGACGTCGCTCGCATCGCCCGCACTCACGGGCTGGAGTACGATGAGGTCGCCGGCGCGATCGAACGACTCGCTTCCGCCGGGCAGTTGACCTAGGTCAAAGCGACAGCGTTGACTCGCTGCATACTGAATCTCGCGTACGACCCACTCTTGCATGGTTCCTTGGAGGAACAGTGAAGCGCTTCTTGGACCGACTGCGCGATCCGGCCTTCCGGCCCCGCCTCATCATCTGGCTCGCCGTGGCGACAATCATGTTCGTGTTGCTATGGGCGTTCGGGCTTATCGGCACGTCGTTCGCGTGGTTCTGCGAGGAGCCGTGTCACATCGTCCATGCCGACAACACCAAGGCGTACAACGCGAGCACCCACTCCAAGATCGCCTGCGTCGCCTGTCACGAACCTGTCAACGCGACCCCGCTCGTATACACGTTCATGAAGATCTACGTGCTCCCTGACCTCTGGGCCACGGTCACCAAAACATTCGACCTCCCCATGAATCCCTACAACGAGGTCGCTCTCGCCATGCCCGCCGAGCAGTGCACACAGTGTCACTATCTGGGCACGACCAACATCAATCCGTCGGCAGGCATGAAGATCAACCACGACATCCATACCAAGAACGACATCAAATGCACGCTCTGTCACAACCGGATCGCACACAACGACGACGCAGTCGAATACACACTTCCGGGCGATACCAAGCACGAGAACTGGATGACGATGGACGGCTGCTTCCGGTGCCATAGCCAGGCGCCTGACGCCAAGGCTCCCGGGGCCTGCGCGGCATGCCACACGCCGGATTTCGAGCTCGTTCCGGCATCGCACAAAGCGACAGGCTGGTACGCGAAGTACGGTGAATCCGGCGGACACGCCGCCGCAGCCAAGGCCGAGTCGGAGTCCGTCGCCGCAGCACCCGTTCACACCGAGAAATCCGAGGCCGAGGAGTCAAAGGACGCGGAACCCGCCCTCCCGCCGGCAGCCGCCATCAACTCCTGTTACACCTGCCACAAGCAGGCGTTCTGCATCGACTGCCATGGTGGTCTAACGCTGCCGCACCCCAAGGAGTTCACCAAGAACCACGGCACGCTCGGATACGCTGACCCTGAGCTGTGCGGCACGTGTCACGCCCGCAGCGCCGCTGAGGCGAAGGCCGGGGGATTTTGCAACGCGTGCCACCACCCGACGAGCAAACCGGGACAGCCGTGGCTCGAGAGCCATCCGCAGACCGTACGCGCCTCAGGAGCAACAGACTGCTTCACGTGCCACACGGAAGCCCAGTGCTCGTATTGCCACGTCAACGGCACCGCAGCCGGCAGGCCTGCACTCGAGTCGACGTTCAAGAAGTAGCGGTCGGCTCCGGCAGTGCAGCGGGCGTCGGGCGCAAATCGCGCCCGTGCGCGTGTGCGTTCGGACGATCACACAAAGCGACCCGCGAGTGGGGAAACTCGCGGGTCCCGCGGCTGACTACATTTGTCTGGCGCCCGCAGCCGTAGTGGAATTCGGCGCCTGAAACCTCTTTTCGGCGTTTCGCCAGGTTTCTACCTCTACCTTCGGCACGCCGTGGCACCGTGATAAGAGGCAATTTAGCCTTGTTCTGTGACCTATCTCACAACCCACAGGCCCACGTCACAACGCAGGAACCCATCAGCCTCCAGCGCCTCCAGTAATCCGAGAACCGTTCCCGGATCCGGCGCCTCTCGGCCGGCTGACAGTTCAGCGGCTGCGAGGTCGACAGCGTAGGTCTCGGCGGATTCACCGGGCGATGCCATCACCGCTCGCAGGAGCCAGGCGCGCTTCTGTCGGACGCTACCGGCGAACGCGGATTGCCGGGTGTGGTGCGCGCTTCGCCGAGACGGATTGGGCACCGTGCGTTTGAGGTGTGCGCCGTAATCGAGCAGCGCATAGCACCAGTCGCGCGGGGTGATGCCGCGCCTGCCAGCTGCTGCGACGGCGGCCTCGAGGATCGGCACGATCTCCCTGTCCGGGACCCCGTCTCGGTCCGAGAAGAGCTCGTGCAACACCACCGTGCGCACGTTGGTCTCCAGATACACACCCGGCAGGTCGAACGCGAAGGCCCGAATCCCCGAGGCCGTTGCAGGACCGACGCCGGGAAGCGCAAGGAGCGCACGCTCGTCCTGAGGCAGCGATGCGGGCGGCCGGGTGGCCCCTGAAGACGACGTTCCCGCTCCTCCGGCGACGTGATCGGCCACGACCTGCTCGGCGGTGCGCTTGAGGGCGACGGCCCGGCGATTGTAGCCGAGACCCTGCCACGCTCGCAGGACCGCTTCGAGCGGCGCGGCGGCAAGCGCTTCGAGCGCAGGGAAGTCCGCGAGCCACTCGTCGTAGCGGACGAGGACGCGCGGGACTTGGGTCTGCTGCAGCATGACCTCGCTCACCAGGATCGCGTACGGGTCACGCGTGCGCCGCCACGGAAGGTCACGGTAGAGTTCGCGGCCCTCCGCAGCGACGGTATCGACGAAGGCGCCTATGCGCAGGGCGTCGATCGGAGGCGAGGCGTGCGTGTCGCGCTGCGTGCTCACCGTGGAGGGTCGACTTCTCCCACGATGACCGGCTCATGCTCGCTGGGCTGCACGGACTCCTCGGCGAGGAGCTCGGTACCGATCTCGGCGGCTGAATCGAGATGCGGCTTGCCGGAGAGTGGGACCTCGCGGACGAACCACATGGCGATGAAGGCGCCGACCATGATCACGAACCCGATCAGGAACGCCTCGGCGATACCGGAAGCGAGCGCCAACTTCACGTCGATAAAGAACGGCTCCAGCAGCGGCTGAGCGGCCGCAGGGATCTGCTTGGCTATCTTCGCTAGGGCGTCGGCGTTGAGCAGCTTAGCCGGCTCCGCCGTGAGCTTGCCCAGGAGCGGGGCCGCGTCGCCGAACTTCGCAGCATCGCGGGCAACCAACGCGGTGAGCTCACGCGCGAACGCCGCGTTCATGACGCCACCCAGCAGCGCGACACCCACGGTGCCACCGATCGAGCGGAAGAACTGCAGCGCGCCGGTGACCTCGCCGATGCGCGTCGGGAACTGCGACTGCAGCGAAATCGTGAAGAGCGGCATCGTGATGCCGACGCCTGCGCCGACCGTGATCATGGCGAGCACGACCTCGATGTTGGAGGTACTTACGCTCAGCTGCGAAAGCATGAACATGCCGACCGCCGCCAGCCCCATGCCGACCAGGCCGAACACCTTGTAGCGCCCGGTCCGCGCGATACCCTGACCCGTCAAAACGGAGGCGAACACCATGCCCAACATCAACGGCATCAGCAGCGCGCCCGAGCTCGACGCCGTGCGACCCTGCACGACCTGCATGAACAGCGGCAGGAACATGATCGACCCGAACATGCCCACGCCCGAGAAGAACAGCACCGTCATGCTCGCCGAGAACCCGCGGTCCTTGAACAGACGGACGTCGAGGATCGGCTCAGAGGCGTGCAGCTCACGGTAGACGAAGACTCCCATCGCGATCGCAGCAGCAGCGAAGAGCCCGATGATCGTGCTCGAGCCCCACTCGTACTGCGAGCCACCCCAGTTCAGGGCGAGCAGTAACGGCACGAGGCCAGCGGTAAGCGCCACGGCACCCCACCAGTCGACGCGATGTTGCTGACCGGTCTCCGGCTTAGGCATTGCCACGGCCAGTACGGCGAGCGCAAGCACTCCCACCGGAAGGTTGATGTAGAAGATCCAGCGCCATGACGCCACGTCGGTGAGCCAGCCGCCCAGTACCGGTCCCAGAACCGATGCCAGCCCGAACACCGCGCCCATGAGGCCTTGATAGCGTGCGCGTTCCCTCGGCTCGAACAGGTCGCCGATGATGGCCATGCCGTTCGCCATCATCATGCCGCCGCCGATGCCCTGGATGCCGCGGAAGATGATGAGCTGCAACATCGCGTTGGGCGCGCCTGTGAGTGTCTCAAACAGCGAGCTGAAGATCGGCTCCCCCGCCGCTCCGGACAACGCCGATCCCGCAAGGAACAGCGATATACCGCCAAGGTAGAACCACTTGCGACCGTAGAGGTCGGAGAGCTTGCCGACGATCGGAATGGTGATCGTGGACGTCAGCGAGTAGATCGTGAATACCCAGGCCAGCATTGCCATGCCACCAAGATCGCGCACGATGGTGGGCATAGCGGGTCCCACGATGGTGGCATCGAGCGCGCCGAGCAGCATCGCGAGCAGCACGCCGGCCAGGATGTACATCTTTCGGCGGTGGGGCAGATTACGCAGGTGCATAGGTACTGAACTCCTTTAGCGGTTAAGCGGTGACAGGCCGACGAGCTAGAACGTGAGACACGCAGGAATCAGGGGCACCCGCCGTGCGAAGGCGGCTCGGGAGTCGTCTCGGTGACCTTTCGCAGCAACGCCAGAAACGCCAGGCGCTCCTCGGCATCGAGTGGGCTCAGCACGCTCTCCAGACGGCCGATGAACGCGGTTCGGCTCCGATGGAGCTCGGCACGACCCTCGTCGGTCAGCGACGCCTCGACCACGCGTCGGTCCGCAGCGGAACGCGTGCGCCGCACGAGCCCGCGGTCCTCCAGCCGGTCCACGATTCCCGTGAGCGATGCCTGCGAGGTCTGGGCGTGATCGGCCAGATCGCTCATACGCCGCGAGCCACACTGAAGTGCGCTGAGCACCCAGTACAGCTGTCGGTCGGCATGCGGCTGGGCTTCGTCGCGGGCGATGCGATGCCACAGACGTCGCATCTCGACCGCCAACGCGGAGAGCTCTTCCACGGGAATTGCACCCGTGGAGGCTTCTCTGATGATTGCTTCATGCGATAGATAATTCATGGCATGAAGTATCCGCGAACGGCGTGCCGAAATCAAGCATGAAGGTGTACGACCACTCGAGAATCACAGTCGGGAGTTCTAGGAATGTCTCGGCGTGAAATCTACGTGCCCTACGCGCCCTTGATGTAGTAGCGGCAGGACCGATAGTCCGGACACTCAAGGGGGACCTCGCACTCCTTGAAGGTCCATGCCTTTCCCTCCACAAAACAGGTGCAGTCCACCCGCTTGTCGGATGCCTTGAGCATGCGGTCGCTGATGTCCCCCTCGTTGGGCACCTCACGCCACCACATGCACTTCCCTCGAATCGGAGCGTAGGGATCTCGCATGGCTCCTCCGCCCGTCGCGGTCCGGGCGCGTCACGATATTCGCGCCCTCTGGGGAGATGGTACCCGCGGCTGATACAAAGCAGCGGGGCCGGCACCCGTAGGCACCGACCCCGCACTCACTCACTGTGATGCGTGAGCCCTACTTGCCGCTGGTCAGCGCTCGCAGGGTCGACGTCATCAGATCGAGGAACTTGGCGAAGAACTGCTCGAACTGGCCTATCTCATCCGGCGTCCCGTCGGGAGTGAACTTCGCCTCGAAGTCACCGCCGGCAACGCGGACAGACAGGTCTTCCATGGTGTGGATCATGCGATTCAGGCGTTTGAAGACCCACGAGTCGAGCATGCCGCCTATTGCGAGGGTCGAAATCAGCAGCGTGATGCCGATGACGATCATCGTCTGGTAGATGCTCCACTTGGATTCTTCGGCCTGCTTGGTGATGTCGTCTATCGAATACACGATGCCGACCGGCTTGCCCTTGGCATCGTTGATCGGGAAGACGGAGTGCGCGCGGCTGTTACCGTCGGTGCTCCAGGAGACCTTCCAGAAATCACCCTCGCCCTTGATGGTGCGGTGACAGACGGCGGTGCAACTACCGTTCTCAATGCCGACGATCTTGCCGATCTCCGGCACTGCGTCCGGCGTGGCCTGGAGCTGCATCTTCTCAGACAACGCGTCTGAGGTCGAAGCTACAAGTACGTAGGCGTCGCGCTCATCCCAGTTGCTCGCCTTGCCCTCAGCCTCTAGCGCCTTCTCATACGTCTTCTGATCCAGAGCTGTCTTGTCGATCATGAGTCCTACGTCCGCCTTGCTGACGTTCTTCACAGACTCAAGGTACTTGAGGGCCGATGCTGGGTCGTTGAGGTCTCCCATTTCGTCCGCGCCGACCGCCTCGATCTGGGTCCATGCGGCCGAACTGACATCGAGGGATTCCTGGGCCCAGATATCGAGGCCACCGGCCCCGGCCTGGTGCATGTACACGACCACGATGATCGCGCCCAACAGGTTGATGAGTACAACACCTGCCAGGATCCTGCTACGGATAGAGAATTTCATCGGTTCCCCTCCACTCGCGAGCCTGCCTCTGCGTAGATCATCGTGCACGCGCCCCCTCTTACAGACACCATCTTAAGGCCAATACGTCGCCGTCGGAACATCTGACGGCCGCGGATGCCGATTCGTCGAGCTAGAGGGATGGCATCCGCCGGTCACACACGAGCGGGAACGCATGTCCCTCGGCTCGTTGAAGCTCCTCAATCGCATGCCCAGAAGACCGTCGTGGCCCCTCGAGATGTAGGGGTAGACGTCCGGCTCGACGCCGTCCGTGGTCACTACCGTGCGGATGAGCAGCCGTGGGCGCTTCCACGCATGCGGAATCCTCACGTGGCAGTCGATGCACTTCTCGCCATAGTATCGCGGATTTGTCGCCGGGTCGTACGTCAGGTGCTCGACGTGCCGCGCGTGCAGCCTTGCGCCGCCGGGTGCGTCGGTGCCGAGTATCGAGCCCGAGAACACCGTGTGGCATTTCGCGCAGATGACTCGCCGGGTACCTGTCGCCTTGAACTGCGAGACGCCACCTGTGGGATTCGCGTATTCGGTCTGGCTGTATGCCGGGTCGATCTTGATGCTCACGGCAGCGCCCTGCGGCCCTGATGGCGGCTGCGCCATCGCATGGCAATCCACGCACTCGATCTGCACATGCTGAATCGCCGAGGTGGTCTCGAGCGATTCCAGGCCCAGCGCCTCGGGCTTGATCCACTGCGTCGCACCGCTGTTGAGCGGCAGAGCCCACGTGTAGGTGGAGCCGCCGATTTCGAAGCTGGTGGCAGGGAACTGCTTGGAGATCCTGCCGCCGACGAGCGCCGAGGACAGCACGTTGTGTCCGCCACCCGTGGTCGCATCGAACGAAGCTTTCCAGTCGCCGATAGGATCGCTCCACACGGCGCCCGGCGGCAGAGTCGTCGCGGTTGACGCAGTCTTGTGCGCCGAGGCGACAGCTGAAGGTCCATCGAGCGTCGAGCCGCTCGCGTGGCACGTGCTGCAGCGGCGGTCGTGGTTCAGAATCGCGTTCTTCACCGCAGGCAGCGATGCGTAGGCGCCTGAGACCGCGCCATTCTCGGCGTGGCAGATCGCGCAGGCGTTGGCGCCGCCACCCTCGAGCGTACCGGCGAGGCGAGCGTTCTCGTGCTCATCGACGAGGTCGTCGAGGTGACATCCAAAGCAGCCGAGGTTCTGGCCGCTCACGTATTCGATGCCGCCGACGGTGCCCTTGAGGTCCGCGGCGTGATCGGCGAAGTGCAGTTCGCTTGAGTAGCCAACGTGGCAGCTGGTGCCCGCGTCGATGCCGCCGCAGCTTGTGAGCCCCAGGCCGCCGGCAGCGCCGCGATCGTGGCACGCCGAGAACGCACAGCCCTTCTCGGCGTGGAGGACACGGAGGTCGGTGGTCCCATGGCAACCGATGCTTGTGCAGGCGCCGGGCTGAGGTGCACCTCCGGGCTCGACCTCCACACCCACGTGGGCGCTGTCGATTCCTGCATGTGCCGTGCTGATGCCCGGCGTGCCGTGACAGGTCTCACACGCGTCATCGGTGTTCTTCTTGGGCCAGCTGGCCTTCACCGCGCTCGCGGTGGCGTCACTGCGGTTGTGGCAGCGATCGCAGATGGTGCCCGCGCCCGAAGCGAGCGCCGAGTTCGACCCCTCGTGCTCAGCGCCGAGAACCATGCTGTGGCAGACATTGCACGCGGTCGAGACGCCGCTGGCGCTATCGGCATAGCGCGTAGCGGCCTGCGCAGCGCCCGCCGTGTGATGCGCGGAGTCCGTGCCGTCGGTAAGCCCGGCGATGCCGCTGTGGACGGCGGTACTTGGGCTGTACTCACCGGCGGTGGCGTGGCACGCGCGGCCGGAGCCGCAGCTCTTGGCGCCGGGGTCGTATGCCTGGTTGCCGTCGGACGCGGTCCAGTCGTGGCAGCGCAGGCAGTCGGCGTGCAGGTTCGCGACGGTCGTCGGCGTGCCGACCTCAAGCAGGCCGCTCACGGGATGACAGCCCGCGCCCGTCTCGGCACATCCGGCGCTGTTCGAGACCTCGTGCGCCGCGCTCAGGTTGCCCTCGTGCGCCGTCGGCAGCCCCTTGGTTCCGTGACACGCCGAGCAGGATCCGGCCGTATCGCGCTCTTCCCAACTCGCCTTGATCGTGGAGACCGACGCCGCGCTGCTGTGACAGTTCAAGCAGTTATCCGAGGGGTCCTCGGACTTGGCGGAGGTCGCTATGGCGTGCTCGTCGATGAGGCTGGTGCCGTTTGGTGCCATGCGGTGGCAGTCGCCGCACGCGGTGTCGTAATAGGTGACGTCACGTGCGGGCCCATCGGTCTTGGGTGAGTGAGCCGTCGCGTCGTCATCATGGGCGTAGCCCGAGATATCGCCACTCTGATGGCACGCTCGCTGATCGGTACCGCCGCAGGACTTGGCGATCGGGTTGACCGCTTCGGTGTCTAGGACGTGACAGCT
>JBBRWO010000028.1:0-19820 GCA_038249135.1 Coriobacteriia bacterium | reverse complement strand
TTCTGCTGCTCGTCGCTGCGGAAACGCGAGAGCACCTCGACTTTGACCGGAAACGGCGCGAACCGCTCGGAGAAGTTGGTGAAGTGCTGCTGCGCGAGGATCGTGGTCGGGCACAGGATCATGACCTGCTTGCCGTCCTGCGTTGCCTTGAATGCCGCGCGAATGGCGACCTCGGTCTTGCCGTAGCCCACGTCGCCGCAGATGAGGCGGTCCATCGGCTTGTCGGACTGCATGTCGGCCTTGACGTCTGCGATCGCGGCGAGCTGGTCGGGGGTCTCCTCGAACGGGAACGACGCCTCCATCTCCATCTGCCACGGGGTGTCCTCGCAGTACGCGAACCCCTGAACGGTGGAGCGGCGCGCGTAGAGGTCAACGAGGTCGAATGCGAGCTTGCGCGCGGCCTTACGGGCCTTGCCGGTGGCCTTGGACCAGTCTGCTGTGTTGAGTCGCGTGACACGGGGGGAGCTGCCCTCGGCGCCGACATACTTGGTGATGCGGTCGATCTGCTCGACCGGCACATAAAGCTTGTCGCCGCGCGAGTACTCGAGCAGCAGGTAGTCGCGCTCCTGGCCGAGAACCTCCTGGCGCACGATCTCGCGGAACAGCGCGATACCGTGGGTTGCGTGGACTACGTAGTCGCCGGGGTTGAACGCGAACGTCATGCGCGTCGGGTCGATCTGGCGACGAGCGCGGCGCTGGCTGGAGCGCGGGTACACGTCATCGATGGAGACGACCGCGATGTGTGCCGAGGGAACCACGAAGCCTGCGGGAACCTCGGTCTCCGTCAGGGTGACTGCGACGCCAGCCTCGGCGAGCAGGTCCCCGATTCGCTGGCGGGCGCGACGGTCAGGCACCGCCAGCGCGACCTGGTAACCGGTCGAGATCAGCGAGCGGACGCCGCCGATGAACTTCTCCTCGCCGCCGGAGACCTCGGGACGACGCGCGTTGAACTCGGCGTCGATGCCCGTACCGGCGCGATGCAGGGACACGATCGTGAAACGCTGGTGCTCGCCAAAGTCGAGCTCGGCCGGCTTCAGGTAGAGGCCGTCGAGCGCCGCCTTGCCGGTCATCATCGAACGGTAGTTCATCGTCGACGCCGCGGTCTCGAGTTCTTCTCGGCGGCGGACGGTGTCGTCGAAGAGGGAACGCGGCTCGGCCACGACGACGAGGGAGTCGGCCCCGAGATACTCAGTTGCACCACCCACACGCTTGTAGAACAGCGGCAGGAAGCGCTCGATGCCGTTGAAGTAGACGCCCTGATCGATGAGCTCGAGCTGGTGGGCGATCTTGGTGTCCTTGAGCGCGCGCTCGCGCAGGGCCTTGGCGGCGATCTCAGCACCGCGCGAGGCGATGGCAAGCTCGCGGCACGGGTAGATCTCGATGGTCTCGGCCGAGCCGATCGCCTGGCCGGTGGAGGGTACGTAGCGCAGCAACGTCTCGATCTCGTCGCCAAGGAGCTCCGCACGCACGGGGGCTGTGGCGCCGACCGGGAACACGTCGAGGATGCCACCGCGGACCGCGAACTGGCCGGGCTCCTCGGCGAGGTCGAGGCGCTCGTAGCCCATGCGAGTGAGGCTCGCGACCGCCTCCTCGAGGTCGAGCGTGGCGCCGGTCGCGAGCACCAGCGGGTCGAACGCGCGGCTGCCGTGCGGCGGGACCGCGCGCAGCAGTGCGCGTGCGGAGGCTACCACGATGACTGGGCGGCTCTTGTCCAGAGCGTGCAGAGCGCGGCAACGGGCGCCGATCTGCTCGAGGTCGGGCGCGTCCTCGGTCCACGGCAGGTCGGTGCGGTCGGGCAGCCGCAGCACCCGCTCCCGGCCGAGAAGCGCGGCCGTCTGGCGCCAGAAGCGCTCGGCGACTTCTTCGCCGGCGAGCACAACGAGCGTGGGGCGCGGACGCGCGGAGAACAGCGTCGCGACCAGCGCCGGACGCACGAGGCCGGGAGCGGCGACGGTCGCGTCGGAGCCGCGCGCGAGCAGCTCGGTGACGGTCTCGTAGGGCCTTGCGCCCGAGAAGGCTTGGGAGAGGTGATCGATGAGCATGAGGCAAGACTCCTGAGGCTGGGCCGAACAGCACGAAAGCCCGCAACCGGCAAGCCGGGCGGGGGTCTGTAGGGTAGCCCCGCTCGGCAGCGGGGGTCAAGGCGCCGTCGCCGAGAGGTACACTCCGAGAGACCCCGCAGACGCTCGGAGGCGCGCTCCATGCCCGACGATCCACAGAAGCTCGACAACATCGAACAACTCGAGGCCGACGACGTCGCACCGCGTAGAGCCGTGGTCCGGCGCGGAAGCACGTTCGAGTCGTTCCACTTTCGCGACTTCAGCCTGTTTTGGGCTGGCGCGTTCATCTCCAACACCGGCAGCTGGATGCAGAACTACGCGCTGGCGATTGTCGTCTACAGCCTGCGCCACAGCGAACTCGACTCCGGGCTCGTCAACTTCGTGAGCGGCATCCCCGTGTTGTTCCTCGCGCTCCCCGCAGGCGCACTCGCCGACAAGATCGACAAGCGTCGGCTGCTCATCGCATCTCAATTCGTGCTGCTGCTTCAGGCTTCTGCGCTCGCGGTTCTTTACTCCACCGGTCACCTCTCGTCGGCGAACGCTTTGCCATCACTGCTGTGGATCGGCGGCCTCGGGCTTCTCGGCGGGGTGATGTCGGCGCTCACGTTTCCGGCGTGGCAGTCATTGCTACCGGATCTGGTGCCGCGCGCCAACCTGCTCAACGCCATCGCGCTGAACTCGGCGCAGTTCCAGAGTGCACGGCTGCTCGGACCGCTGGTTGCGGCCGGCATGGTGCTCGTGGGCGCTGGCATGGGCGAGATCTTCTGGGTGAACGCGGGCAGCTTCTTGTTCGTGATCGCAGCGCTCTGGGCGATCAAGCCGCATCCGAGCCACGCCGTCGACACCACGGGCGTGCCCCGCGCTGTCGTCGTCGCACCCGGAGCCGTCGCCAGTACCACCCCCGTGCGTCCCACACCGCGCGAGGGTTCGTGGCGCACGCTGACCGCCGGCCTTCGTTACGCGCGCGAAAACCCCTTCATCGCCTACCTCGTTGGCAGCACCGCCGTCATGACCATTTTCGGGATGCCCTACATGATGTTGCTCCCCGCCTACGCCGATAAGGTATTGAGTGGCGGCGCATCAGAGACCGCCTACCTCATGGCCGCCAACGGCCTCGGCGCAGTGGTCGGCGCGCTCGTGGTCGCGAGCCTGCCAGCGCACGTGCGCCGAGAACGACTCATCCCGGCAACTCTGGTCGCGTTCGCGGCGCTGCTCATCGCCTTCTCGCTCTCGCGGTGGCTGTGGCTCTCGCTTCCGATCTCCGCCTTGGCCGGTGCGTGCGTCCTCACCATCAACTCGCTCACCAACACATCGATCCAGGCCAACGTCCCCGGCCAGCTCCGCGGTCGCGTCATGGCGCTCTTCATCATGGCCTTCATGGGCATCATGCCGGTCTCGTCCCTGATCTTCGGGCCGCTGGGCAAGCTGATCGGTCCTGACCGAGCGATTCTGTCAGGCGCCGTGGTGCTGCTCGCATGGGGTGCATACCTGATGGGACGGCCCGGCCTGCTCGATCCGCCCGAGGCGACCAGCTAACCGCGCCGCACCCGTCGCTTCCCGTCCGGCTCGGGTATCCTCTCTGCGTACACGCCGCAATCCGCCGAGGAGCCCGTCCATGTGCGCAGCCAGAGCCGCCGACGAACCCACGCCGCAGTTGAGCCTCGCCGAGCGCGAGCGCCTCGCCCCAATCTACGCCGAGCGCCTCGAGGCCGCCTATAGCAATCCCCACGCCGCACTGGACTTCGTGAACCCGTTTCAGCTGCTCATCGCCGTGATCCTCTCGGCGCAGACGACCGATGTTGGCGTGAACAAAGCGACCCCGGCGCTGTTCGCCCGCTTTCCCACCGCGGTCGACCTTGCCGAAGCCGACCAGCTTGAGGTCGAGGGCTACGTCAAGACACTCGGCTTCTACCACCAGAAGGCGAAGAACATCGTCGCCACAGCGCGCTGCATCGTCGCCGAGTTCGACGGTCAGGTGCCCGACACCATGCACGGCCTGGTCTCGCTCTCAGGCGTGGCTCGCAAGACCGCGAACATCGTGCTCGGCGAGGCCTATGGCAAGGTGGAGGGCATCGCGGTCGACACCCACGTGAACCGGCTCGCCCACCGCTTTGGGCTCACAACCGAACACGATCAAGACAAGGTCGAGCGTGATCTCATGAGCATCTTCCCGGCGGATCACTGGCACCGGGTGAACTACGACATGATCACCCACGGGCGGGCCGTCTGCACCGCCAAGCGCCCGACCTGCGGCTCCTGCTTCCTCGACGACGTCTGCCCCAGCGCGTACAAGCCGGTCGATTGGCGCGAGGCGTAAGGACCGCAATGGTCGCGCCCCCGACCAATCAGGGGGCCCGCCTCTCGGCAGACCCCCTGATCTAGCACCCTGTGCGACGAACGGTTCTGTTACTTCACCGTCGCGTAATTAGCGACCTTCGCCGGATCGAAGCCAACGGCTCCGCCCTTGGCCACATCGCTGTTCCAGCCGCTCATTCCGAACTTCATGTTGTACGTCTCGTAGCCCATGAGGTTCAGGAACATCGAGGCCTCGCCACCCGTGTGACCGGTGTAGCAGTACACGACGACCTTCTTGTTCGGGTCGAGCTTGGTGATCTGGTCGGCCATGTCGGTCCACAGGATGTTGATCGCACCGTCTACATGACCCTTGGCATAGTCCTCGGCCTTACGCACGTCGATGATCTGAGTCGCCGCGTCCTTGGACTGCACGAGATTGTTGACGTCCTCTACCACGATCGTGGGGGGCAGTTCCTTAGCGAAGTACGCGCTGGTCTGGCCCTTCACGGCCGCTGCCACATCGGTGTACTCACCCTCGAGTTCAGGAGCATCGAAGGGGCCGGCAGCCTCAGTCGGAGTGGTGACCGTGGGGTACCCGGCGGCCTTGCCGGTGGGGATCGGGAGACCGACGATGGCCTCGTCTGCAACCCAGCCGCTCATGCCGTACTTCAGCGTGAGGGCGTCATAGCCGAGCATGTTCCACACCATGTTCGCCATCGAAGCGGTGTGGCCGGTGTAGCAGACCACGGCGATCTTCTTCGAGTCGTCGAGCATGGCCAAGCTGGCGTCGTCTGCGATCTTCGCGAACGGAATGTTGATCGCGCCGTCTATATGACCCAGCGCGTAGTGCTCAGCGCTGCGAATGTCGACGATCTGGTACGCGGTGTCCTTGGCCTGGACGACGTTGAAGAGGTCCTCGGCGGAGATCGTGGGAACCGGCTCGCTCTTGAAGTACTCGTTGGCGGCTTGGAGCATCGCGGGCTGTGCGTTGAAGGCCGGCGCAGCGGCGGGCTTCTCGGCTACCGGCGCCTCCTTGGTACACCCGGGCGCGGCCAGCAGGCCGAGCGCGAGGACTGCAGCCATCATGGCCACCATCCATCGTTTGCTTCTCATTACACGTTCCTCCTCAGAGTAACGATCCCTTTATGGGATCTTGTTGATGACTACGGGGTTGTTCGCCTTGACCTCTGCGGGGGTAAGACCCTTCAGGTCGTCGTCCGTGAGGAAGATGTCGCGGTTGCCGTGGCAGCTGTCGCAGCCATTCTTGGTCTGCCTGGTGACGCGCTGTATCGAGTGCGGCGTCGCGTACTTCCACGTGGGCACCGCCGCGATGCCTGTCAACGCGTTCTTGCCGTAGAAGTCGAAAGTGCCTTCGAAGACAGGAACGTGACGGACCACGATGAAGTCCCACGGCTTGGCGTCTGACTGCTGATAGTTCTTACCGATGTTGAAGTCGAATCCGCTCGACTCAGTCTCGTAGTACGGGAGCTTGGCATCGTCGAGCGCCACATGACACGACGTGCAGTTGTTGTAGTCCTGCGCGTGGCACACCTGACACTGCAGGAACGCTTTTGACTCGGACGTACCGTGCTGGGTGTGCATCTTCACAGCCAGGAACTTCGCATCCTGCTTGTGACAGTCGGTGCACTTGGGTGCCTTGGGCGCGTCGTAACGAGCGTCGTACTTGTCGCCACCGTGCATCCATGCGCGGGTGTGGCACGCCGTGCACTGCATCCCACCGGGACTCCAGTGAACGTCTGCGTGGAGCTCGGTCTTGGTGCTCTCGCCCTTGCCGGTGTACTCCTTCTCGATCCTGCTGCCATGGCAGCCCATGCAGTTGTTCAACGAGTTGGGACTCTTGTAGAACACGTGCCCCTGTACCAGGCCCCCTCCGTTGAACTGCGGGCGCGAAATGTGACAGTCTCCACACCCGGATACGTGGCAGGTGTTGCAGTTGTTCGTAAGACCCTTGTTCACGGCATCCATGCCTTGGGGGTTGGCTCGCTTGATCACGAGTGCACTCTCCGTGCTGGAAACGCCCCTCGTCTCGGCATGGAGCGTCATGGCGAACGTGTCGGTGATGCCCTTGTGACACGGCGCGCATACGGACTTCGCGTACGTCGACGACGGAAGCGGCTCCATGCCCTTGTGCGCCTCGGCACGCGTTTTGGCGAACTTCACGCCGTTGTGACAGTCGCGGCAGTCCATCTTGCCGTGCGTGGTATCGAAGAACTCAGGTGAGACGAAGACAGCGATGTCCCCCTCCAACGGAGGGAGTGCGCCGCCTCAACCCTCGCCTGCGCTCTCCGCCTTGGCCACAACCGGAATGGGATCGGCTTTCAGGTCGGCCTTTAGCAGCTTGCGATCGGTGTGGCATTCGATGCACGAGCGCTCACCCTCGGCAGCGACGACTCGCTCGCCCCCGCAACCGGCGAGGAGCAACGACGCCAGTGCCAGCGTACCCAACACGAGGATGAGCCCCGCGCGACCAGTACGGATCCGGGTCCTCATCGTGACTCACCTGCTTTCTCATTCACGTAGAGCGGCTTGTCATTCACGTGCGCGGAATCGCGATGGCAGACTCCACAGGGGGCTTCCTTTGTCGGGTGATCGGCCGGCAGTTTCGCCCAGTCCTTCTCGTGACACGCAAGGCACCTCTCTGCGGGCACGAAGCCGCGGATATCGCTCGCCTCGGGCCCTTGTGAGACGTGGACGTACGCCTCTTGGAGCCCGCCGATATGCGCGACGAACTCGCCGGTCAGGCCCTCTTCGGCGTGGCAGTCCATGCAGGTTGCCTCTTCGGCGTGTGCCGACGTGGCCCAGCCGGTCGCCGAGGAAGTGATTTCGTGGCATGAACCGCAGAATGTCGGCGTGGAGGTGTACGTCCATGCACCGAATCCTGCCGCGACGAACAGCGAGAGGGCGCCAATCCAGATGAGCAGACTCTTGTGACGGTGATTGGGCGTGGGCTTGGACCCTGACTCGGGCATGGACGGAGGCTCGCCGTCCGAAGAGGACTCACGGGGCTTAGCGGAATCCGGGGTGCGGTTCCGTTTCACTACAACCATCTCCTTGCTGCATGGCGACGCGTGGCACAGCCGAAGCTGCTCGCTGCCCACCCTGCCGGGGGCTGTAGCGCTTCAAAAAGCAGATTGAGTTGACGTACGCTTGATGAGGAGTCCGGGGTCGCTCTCGCGCCACTCCGGTCTAGGTCGGATCTCACACCCTGATGGGCCGCGCCGGTGGAACCGGGCGCAAGTTCGTGAGTCGCTTAACTAAGGTACAGCTACCTGAGGATAGACGCAATCAAGGAGTGTGACGACCGTCACACTCCTTGATTGGCCGCGCGTTGTGTTCGTACGTGCCCCGGTGAAGTGCGGGCAGTCGGGCAGTGCCCTACCTGCGGATGTAGACGGGATTCCCGATGGCCACGCGCGTCATCAGATCCTTCACGTCACTCGGCATCATTCTCATGCATCCATGGCTCGCTGCGGTACCGATGCTGCTGTACTCATTCGGCGGAATACCGTGGAAGTAGATACCGGAGGAGTTGATGCCGATCTTGTCTATGCCCATAGGGTTGCCCGGACCGCCGGGAATGACGGCCGGCATGTCCTTGGCCCAGTCGGAGCCTGGATTGATCCAAGGGGCCATGTGCTGCTTGCTGCGGATCACGAAGTCACCGGTCGGCGTGGGGAACCGGGGCCTGCCTGGGGCGCAGCGATAGGTCTTCACGAGCTTCGCACCCTTGTACAGCCGGATACGCCGCTCAGAAATTGAGACGATGATGGCCGTCTTGAAGCTCGACTCCGTGACCTTGGGCGTGACCGCAGCGACTTGGAGCTCAACGGCACGCGGCGCGTCCGAGAGCGCCTGCTCTGCGCCGAGCGTGGTTGCGAGCATCTGGGCCGTGGCGGCGCGATCGACCTTTGCTCCAGCGATGCTCTTCTCGACCTCGAACTTGTAGCCGACGATCGTTCTGGTCGCATCGGTCGGTTCGCGGTCCACCTGCGTGGCGGTCTGATCGACCCAAGCTGCTAGTGCGGTCGCATCGACCGAGAACACCGGAGCGACGACTTTGGGGAGCGGGGTGCCGCGCAGTTGACTGTCCAGGCGCTGCACGAACGTGGCTGAGCGCCGCGTGGAATAGGCCTCGTTGATCATAGCGTCAACATCCACGACGACCAGCGTCTTGGAATCGAGCGTCCATGTCTGGCTCTTGTAGTTCACGGTCACCGGGCGCAGCATCGGTGCGGAGACCGCTGTATCCATCGCAGCTCGCGCTTGGGCCTCGGTCATGCCACCAAGATCCTGACCCGCTACCGCTACACCCTGGGGCACCACACCATGCGCCTGATAATCGGTGACAACCGCCCATGCGAGTGTTGCGGAAAGCATGAGCATGAACGCGGAGCCGAGGACCATCAGGATGCTGTTCGAGGTGCTCCGTGCCTTCATCAAGACCCTTTCGGCGAGAGCTCAAGCAAGGGCGTTGCTAGCCCGAGACTATACAGGACTGAGCAAGTACGAAGCCAGATGGGGGCCTCGACACTCCTGCGAATGGCCCGAATGCTCCACAAGAACACAATGGCTTGGCTAGACCTTGATGATTCCGAGACCGTTGAGGAGCACCACGACAATGGCGATCGGTGCCACATAGCGGACGGTGAACATAAACACCCTCAGGACGGCAGTGTTGCGCAACGTTCCACCGTTTGACGCCTCGTCTGTGATGACCGCGGGACCGAGCTTCCACCCGACGAACAGACAGATCAACAGCCCGCCGATCGGCAGCAAGACGTTGGAGGACGCGAAATCGAACAGATCGAAGAACGTCTTTCCAAAGAACAGCATCCCCGAAAGAGTGCTCGTCGACAGTGTGGCCAACACGCCGACGACGCCCATGAGCCCCGCCGAGGAAATCGTCGCGGTCACGCGCGACCAGTGGAGCTCCTCGGTCAGATAGGCGACCGGGACCTCGAGTAGCGAGATCATGGCGCCGGTCGCTGCGATGGCCGCGAGCAAGAAGAACATCGTGAGGAAGACCTGACCGAACGGCATCGTGTTGAACACCGCGGGGATGGTGATGAAGAGTAGCGACGGGCCGGCATCGGGCTTGAACCCAAAGGCGAATACGGCCGGGAAGATGGCCAGACCTGCCATGAGGGACACCAGCGTGTCGGCGAGCGCTACCTTGATGGCGTTGGACGGCATGTTCTCGTTCTTGCCGATGTAGCTGCCGTAGGTGGTCATCGTGCCCATGCCCACAGACAGCTTGAAGAATGCCAATCCCATCGCCGCCAGGATCACGCTCGCGGTGATCTTGGAGAAGTCGGGCTGGAAGAGGTATTTGACCCCCTCCATCGCGCCCGGGAGTGTCAGTGCGCGCACATCGCAGATGATCAGCAGGACAAAGAGGATCGGTAGCAGAGTCTTGGTCATCCGTTCGATGCCCTTCGTGACACCGGCGATGATGATGACACTGATGGTGACGAGCACGATCCACTGCCACGCTAGCGGACCGGCAACGCTCCCCACGTACCTGGTGAAGATGTCAGCCGTCTGGGACGCGTCGGTACGAGCGAACGTGCCGGTCAGTGCCTTGAACGCGTACGAGTAGACCCAGCCCGCCACATCCGTATAGAAGAACATGATGAGGAACGCCGCCGCGACTCCGGAGACACCCGTGAGAAACCACGGCTTGCCGGGAGCCAGCTTCTTGAAGGCGCCCACGTTGTTGGCGGCGGCTCGGCGACCGATGATGAACTCGGCGATCATCACGGGCAGGCCCACCATCACGACGGCGATCAGGTAGATGAACACGAACGCCGCGCCGCCGTTCTGGCCGGTCATCGACGGAAACTTCCAGATGTTCCCTAGGCCGACTGCCGAGCCAAGCGTGGCCGCCAACACCCCTAGCGTGGTGCTGAAACCTTCACGCTTCGCTGCGGCCGGTATCGTGTCGTCACTCATTCCGGGTCTCCTCGGTAGGTAGCATCTGCAAACTCTGGGGCGAGCCCCTCGGAATAGTAGCCCCAAGTGGGCTCGATTGGGAACTTTTGGCGTGCTTCCCGCCCTTCCGGGCGCACACAGGGCCCGCCATCGCTCGGCGAGCCCTGTGTGCGTGTCCTCCTGATATCCGTTCGCGCGGATGCGCCTCCTACACCACAGCGACCAGCCGTGCTTCTCCCACGACGGCGCCCGGAGCGACCGTGTACGATCCCGAGTACTCAACGAGGTCCACTCGGCAGCCTTCTCCGATGTCCACGTTGCGACCACGAACGGTCTTGGCCGATGTCAGCTCGAGGGTCACGTCGTCACCTTCGATAGTGTCGGCGGTCAGGCGCTTCTCGGCCCAGAAGGTGAATATCTGCGTGAGGCTGGAGAAGCCGCCTCCGTGCTGACGGACGCTGATCTTCTCGCCGCCGATCTCGCGCGCCGAGCAGGGACCGTACAACTTGATGTCCACGGTTCCCGCGTTGAGGAGGCCGGCGACGGTGAACGCCCCTTCGCAGTTGAACGCCTCGGACTCGCAGTCGCCACCCGTCTTCATGAACCCGCGCACAACAATGTCGTGACTCGCGATCGAGCCGCCAAAGCTCGCGTTCCCCTTGATGGTGAGCTTGCCGACGCCGACGCCGTCGCGAACGCTCATGTCGCCGTTGACGTTGAGTTCATTGGCCTGCATCTCGCCATTGAACGTACCAGTGCCGTTGATGGTGATGGTCTGCGCGAGCAGTCTGCCGTTGTGCGTCCCCGCACCGTTGATCCGGTAGTCGGTGCAGTCGATGTCGCCGTTCACAGTTCCGGCGCCGTTGATCGTGACCGCGCCGTACGCGCCGCCCGACAGGCTTCCGTCACCGTTGATCTTCACATCGGCCCGTGTCTCGTCGGCCATGGTCGTCATACCTCCGCTACTTGATTCGGGCACTGAGCGCCTCTGCGCACTCAGTGAGGTTGAGTCGTGCGATCACGCGCGTGCCAGGCTCGAACCGGACCTCCGCTGAGCCCGTCACCAGGAGCGACGTCGACAGCCCCATGCGGCGAACGAACAGCAGATCCGCGTCCGTGCCCTCGAAGGCCGGATAGTCGTTCTGCAACGCCTCGAGCACCATGCGGCCCTCGTCCAGGCTCACGTCACCCGTCTTGAGCAACATGTCCAACGCCGAGAGCGACACGACCTCGCCAAACATCAGCGCCTCCGAGCAGTCACAGGCACCCTGCGTGAACAACTCGATCGCTTGTGGCGACACGAGTCGCTTCTCGGCGACCTGGTCGATACTCATGGAGACCTCGCCCAGGTTGGGGGCGACCGCATCGGCGATCTCGTCGAGCGAGGCGTCTTCGTCCTGCATCGACTTGATGCGCTCGATGCGGGCGAGCACCTTCTCGCGCGGGAAGAACGTCTCCTGACCGGTGAACGTCGACTTGCGGATGAACCAGTCTTCCGGGATCAGGCCCTTGCGCTTCCAGCGATAGAGCTGGCCGTAGCTGATCCCGGCCTGACCGAGCAGGTCCTTCTTCGAGATGAGTTCCGGATCCATCGGGACCATCACCTTACGATGCGGGCGGTACGGGGGTCTCGGGTGCTGCGGGAATCTCAGGTGCTGCAGGAGTTTCCGGCGCCGAGAATCCCGCGGCGGGCTCGGGCACGGCGGGAGCCGGCGTGGGAGCCGCAGGTGCGGCCGCGGGCTGCTCGACGACGGGGGTCGGCGGCACGGGCGGTGCGGGTGCGGGCGACGGCGGCGCGGGAGCCTGGGCGCCGACGACGAACTCCTCCTCGGGAACCACGATCATCGCGATGATGTAGAGCCCGAAACCTGCCCAGAGCGCGGTGAAGAGCGTCAGGGCCGCGTAAATCAGGCGTAGCAGATTCGCGTCGATGTTGAGGTAGACAGCAGCGCCACCCAAGACACCGCCGATCTTGCGGTCAGTGCGTGAACGATAGAGCTTCTTTCCTGACATGTTCCATCCTTCCGTTCGGGCTCGCACGATCAAGAAGGCTCCAAGGCCTACAAGAACCAGCGGCCAACCAATGCTTCCAATGAAGTGAAGTACCTGTGCCAAGGGAAATGCTATCCAGCCAAAAACGCGTTCGAGGAGCATCCACACGCCCATGGCGAGCAGACCCAGTCCGACCAACACCAGCCAATCAGATCGCTTGTCGTTGGGTGAGGCCATATCGGTGTCCTACTTTCCGTTGATGATGACGAAGGGGATACCTGTGGGCCGGATGATGATGGCGGCAGGTACGTCGATACGCGCCAGTGGGGTGAGCGACGAAGCCACAGCCACCGCGAGCGCGGCCCAGATCACCAGCGGCGCCAAGGCGCGCAACCACTGCTGACCGATGCCCTTGCCGATGATCGCGATGCCGCCCGCGATCAGCAGTACCGGCCACAGCGACAGCAGAACCCACCACACGCTCCATGCGATGTAGCCGAATGTGTTGCCAAGGAACACGAGCCCAATGAGTGCGGTGCCCAAACCGTCCATTACGCGCATGATGCCGCGCTCATCGCCCCAGCCCGGGACGATCATCTGGCCGAGACCCATCGCGACGATGATCAGCGGCCACAACTGGCCCCACCCGACGCCCGGGAAGAACTGCGCCGCGAGCAGCACGGTTCCGAGGATTACGAGGAACACGCCGAATCCGGCACCACCTCGACGATGTGGGTTACCCGAGTGGGCGTCGTATGGCGGAACCGGCGGAGCGGCCGGCGGAGCAGCCGGCGGGATCGGCGGAGCCCCGTGTGCGGCTCGTGGCTCGGCGTAGGTTTGGTTGGTGTCGGTCATGGTGACTCACTCCCCTGGACTGTGCTGCCTTGTTACGGATTCTGTACCCTCTTGCGGAGGAAGCGTAACAACACACTGTTACGCTGTCAACGGTAGGTACAAGGCAATACAAAGAAGCACCCCGGCACCTGAATCGGCGTCGGGGTGCTGATCGCTCATTCGGTTCTACGCTACGGTCCGGTCCATCCGGCGAAGCCCTGGTGCATTCCAGGATTCATGGCGGCAGAGAAGCCGGTCATCTCCTGCGCCATAGTTGCGTGGTGAGCACCAAATTCTGCTCCGGTGCCGCCGGCAAACGCCGAGGCCGCAAACGCGAGCGACAAAGCCGCCACGGCGAACATTAGCGTGATTCTCTTCATGTAAAGCCTCCCAGCTATGTTTCGGTTGGTAATTCTTACTTACCCTGTAAGGATTCACCGTAAACATGCCGAGACCCAACTAAGACCCGTGCTGCTACCCCTTCAGCACCGGCCAGAGCACGATGTCGAAGTACATCCCCCAGCCGATGAGCGCCACTGCGAACGGGACCGACGCAATCGCCCAGATGCGCTGCTGTCTCGCGAACTCCTCGGCAGGCATCTTGTGCATCACACGACGGTAGGCGACACCATTGGCGCGTCGTGCGAAGAAGTACTCGAAGCCGAGAGTGGCCGCGATGACGAAGGCGGCGCCGATCCACAGTCCCACCCCGCCTCGGCGGGCGGCGCTCACGATGACGCTGTCAGCGAACAGCCAGATCGGCAGGAAGATCGCCCCTGCCCACGCACCGTGAGCGGGACCCCATATCGGCGGCATCAGGAACGCCCCGAGGTTGAATCGAGACATCGTGGGCACCGGCTCGTCGTCGGCGAGCAGCCTGCGCCCCTGGACCGCCTCGGCGACGTGGCCGGCCGGGCAGGTGCCGTCGAACCGACGCTCCACGAGCGTGTCGCACAGCACGCAGTAGCCGGCCGTGCGCAGCTCGAAGCGTGCGTCGTCGAGGCTAGCCAAGAAGGCCTCCCACGATCGCCGCGATGAAGATAGCGGGCAGCATGTTGCCCACAGGAAGACGCTTGATGCCGAGCAGGTCGAGACCGATCGCCATGATGAGCGCGCCACCTACACCGGTGATCGACGTGATGACTGCGGGCGTCATGAACGGCTGCAGTGTCGTGGCCGAGAGGGCGATTCCGCCCTGGATGATGACAACGGGAATGACCGAGAGCCCGACACCCACGCCGAGCGTGGTGGCCAAGAACAGTGCAGCAAACCCGTCGAGTAGCGACTTGACGTACAGCAACTGGTTGTCGCCGAGGCCGGCTTGCAGCGAGCCGAGTACCGTCATCGCACCGACGCAGAATAGCAGCGACGCGGTCACGAAGCCTTCCACCAGCGTGTGGCCTTTCTCGCCAGGCTCGTCGGACGCGACCTTGGGGGTCGGGGCAAGCCACGGCAGGTTGTACGACATCTCCTGCAACCACTCGCCAAACCGCTCGAGCCAGTACTCGATTCGCAGCGCCTCGCCTACCAGCGCACCCGCGATGAGCGAGCCGATGAATACCAAGGGGGCGTAGTCGCCCATACCGGTCGCGCCCATCTTGGACAGTCCGCCGATGCTCATGGCCGCACCGATGATCGTCGTCGCCAGGCCGATGGCCGTGAACGCGATGGTGCGAAATCGGTCGCTGATCGCCTTGCCAAATGCCAGGCCGATCGCGGTACCTACCAAGATGGTGATGACGTTGAGTAGAACACCGCTCACAAACAACACACCCCTCGACTAGTCGTCTTCGCCGTTCAGCCACAGATCCTTCAGTTCGCGCGTGATGGCGTTGCCGCCACTCGGCACGCCGGTCTCACGGGCGATACTGCCACGCGCCTTGTTCTTGCGCGCCCCACCTTTGCCGGCGGCCTCGTAGCAGCAGCTCGGGTCGCGAACCATCGCCCGGCTCCCGGCTTGCGCCTTCGCGCGCTCCCCCAGCTCGCGGTCCGCCGAGACGACGGTGACCGAGTCCGTGCTCTTGGCCGCGATCGACACGATCCGGTCATCCGCGGAGCCGGAATGCGCGTACGCGATCTCCACCGGCACACTTCCCCCTGTGGAAAGTCCCGGACCGCCCTCGCCGTCGAACACCACCACGATGCGACCGGCGCCAAGCAGGTCGCGCCCGCGCACACGAAGCCGGGCCTCGAGCGCGTCGCGCTGATCGCGAAGCGACAGGTCCTTGGTCGCGGGATCGCGTTTCGTGACGTTGTAACCATCCACCAGATACAGCATTCGAACATGGTACGCCATCGGACTGACGCTTGACGGGTCCTCGGCAAGGGTCGTACTATGTCGCTTTACTTAAACCGACTAGTCAGTACAACACGGAGGATCGCCATGCAAGCACCATCCCTCGCCGCTGCTTCGGCCGGCGCCGCAGTCCCTGTGGTCGCCGCCGCTCCCGCGGTCATCGCCCACGGCCTCGGCCTCACCACGCGGCGCGGCCCCGTCTACACCGACGTCACCTTCACCGCCGAGAAGCACCGCGTCACCGCACTTCTCGGCTCGCCCGGGTGTGGCAAGACGGCGCTGCTCCTCACGCTCGCGGGCCGCATGCGCGCGACACACGGCACCGGCAGCGTCGGCGGCTTCGACTTGGCTCACGACATCGCACGCATCAGGCGCACCGTCGGCCTCGGGCTTGTCGGCGGAGTGAACGACCTCGACGACTCGCTCACCGCCGGACAGCACGCCCGTGAGGCGCTGCTGTTCCGCGGCACCAAGCGCGACACGCCACGCTCGGTGCTCGCCAGGGTCGGCCTGGCCGAGAAGGAGCGCGTGCACGTTCGCGATCTCGACATCGAGGAATGCGAGTTGCTCGGCATCGCACTGGGGCTCGTCGGCGCGCCGGAGGTGCTCGTGGTCGATGACATCGATCATGACCTCGACGTCGCGCAGCAGGAGCGCGTGATGGCGCTGCTGCGCGTGATCGCTGCGGACGGCGTCACCGTTCTGGCTGCCTGCATCAACGAGCGCACCGCAGAACTCGCCGACGCCGTCGTGCGCGTGGACGCTACCGCCCACGCCACTTCGAACGGATCGGAGGCCGTCGATGCGGTCGCTTAGTCTCGCGGGAATCGAACTCCGACGTCTCACCGGCGAGCGCATGGTTCGCGCGGCGATGGTCGTCATCACGCTGGTGCCGCTCCTCTACGGCGTCCTCTACCTGTGGGCGTTTTGGGACCCCTACTCGTTGCTCAACAAGCTCCCGGTCGCGCTCGTGAACTCCGACGTGCCGGTCACCGTGGATGGCACCACAATCGCGGCCGGTAAGGACCTCTCGGCCAAGTTGGTCGACCGCGGCACCTTTGGGTGGCACGAAGTCACACTCGCCGAGGCGAACGCCGGCCTCGCTGACGACACCTACTACATGGCGCTGGAGATCCCGAGTAACTTCTCGGCGAATCTGGGGACAGCGAACTCACAGCATCCGGTCCGCGCTCGCCTGCGCGTGATCGACCACGAGTCGACCAACCTGCTCGCCACACAGATCGGCGGGCGTGTGTTCACGGAGGTCCGAGCGGCTGCGGCTGCGAGTGCATCACGCGGCTACCTCGACAAGATATTCGTCGGCTTCAGCGACGCACGCGGCGGGATCGTCGATGCAGCGGCGGGTGCGGACACGCTCGCGGACGGACTGGCCGAGGCACGCGACGGCGCGAAGGCGTTGGCGGCAGGCTCGTCGGACGCGGTCGCCGGCGCTACCAAACTCGCGAGCGGGCTGGGCACGCTGGACGCGGGCGCGGCGTCGGCCGACGCCGGTGCACGCAAGCTTGCCGGCGGCACCAAGGCGCTTTCGGCCGGGCTCGGCAGCGCACAGTTAGGTGCGGTCGCGCTGGCAGGCGGGGCCGAGAAAGTCGCCGGTGGCGCTGGCACCCTGGCTTCGGGGGCCGAGAAGCTCTCGGCCGGCGGGGGCTCGTTGGCCTTCTCGGCGGGTCAGCTTGCGGGAGGCGCGGCACAGCTCGATGCCGGCGTGGACGCAGCGCTGACGCAGATCGGCACCGCGGTGCACGGCTCGGCGCAGGTGCGCGACGGCGCTGCGGGCGTGGACTCGCTGCTGAAGGCCTACGTCGCTGCTCACCCGGAGGCTGCGAGCGATCCAACGTTCGCGGCTGCGCTTGGGACCGCCGGTGCGGTCAAGGCGGGCTCGGCGACGCTGGCCGACGGGCTCGCGGGCGCTGCGGCGCAGGGACCGACGCTGGCGGCGGGATCGCAGCAGGTCGCCGACGGCTCGGCTGCGCTCGCGGCGGGCGCGACATCGCTGGCAGGTGGCCTCGCGGCCTCCTCGGCGGGGGCGAAGCAGCTCGCTGATGGCGCGGGGACGGTCGCAGCGGGCGGCACCAAGCTCGCGGCGGGCGTGGGGTCGGCGGCGGGCGGCTCTCGTCAACTCGCGGCGGGAGCAGGCGCGCTGGCTGCGGGCACGGCGAAGCTGTCGGCAGGCGCGGGCGACGCGGCAACGGGCGCGGGCACGCTTGCGAGCGGACTCGCCAAGCTCGACGACGGTGCGGGCGCACTGGCGGCCGGACTGGCACCGGCAGTCTCAGGCTCACGCGAGCTTGCGAGCGGACTGACGGCGGGCACCAAGGACCTGCCGGCCTTCTCGGCGGCGGAGCAGAAAGCCAACGCGAAGATGATGTCGGACCCGGTCGCGATGGACGTGACGCGCATGGACGAGGTCGCCAACTACGGCGCCGGTTTCGCACCGTACTTCATCCCGCTGGCGCTGTGGGTCGGCGCGCTGATGGCGTACTTCATCGTGAGACCACTGCCTCAACGCGCGCTTGCATCCGGCGCCTCGGCACGCGCGGCGGCGTTCGCGGGCTTCTGGCCGGCAGCAGCGATCGGTGTGGCGCAGGCCGTGGTGCTGGTCGCCGTGTTGCACCTCGGACTCGGTCTGGAGCCTGTGGCTCCGCTCGCCCTCTACGCATTCACGATCCTCTCGGCCCTCAGCTTCCTTGCGGTGCTGCAGTTCCTCATTGCGGCGCTGGGATCGGCGATCGGCAAGATCACGTCGATCGTGCTGCTGATGCTGCAGCTCACTTCCTCGGCGGGTACGTTCCCCATCGAGACGGTGCCGCCGTTCTTCCAGGCCATCCACCCGTGGCTACCGATGACGTACGTGGTCGGTGGGCTGCGCCAGGCGATCTCCGGTGGCAACATCCAGGCACTCGCAAGCGAGGCGGCAGTCCTGGTGGCGTTTGGCGTCGCGGCGCTTCTAGGCACGTGGCTCACAGCGCGTCGTCAGCAGGTCTGGACGATGGACCGCCTGCGACCATCCTTCGAGCTCTAGGGTACACTCTGACCAGTCAGTCAACTTTGACTCCGAGAGGCTCTCAGATGTCCACACGCTCCGACGCAACCAAGAAACGACTCTTCGACGCCGCGATGGATCTCATCGGCGAGCGCGGGTTCACCGAGGCCTCGGTGGATGAGATCGTGGAGCGCGCGGGCGTCGCAAAGGGCACCGTCTACTACCACTTCAGCGGCAAGGCGGAGCTGGTCGAGGCACTCATCGCCGACCGGCTCGCCCCGCTGGTGGCCAGCTTCCACAAGGCCGCCGAGGACCACGCAGGTGACCCCGTGGGCGCGATCGATGCGCTTGTCCGAGCAGAACTGGAGTTCCTGCTGCTCTACAAGTCGTTCTCCAAGCTGCTGCTCACCGAGATGTGGCGCGAGGATCGCCTGTGGCGCGAAACGCTGGTGCTGCTTCGCACGGAGATCATGACGGTGACGCGCACCGTGATCGCCGAGGGAATTGCCGTCGGCGTGTTCCGCGATGATGTCGACCCGGACTTCGGTGCCTCGGCGCTCTTTGGCATGACGGCGACCGTGGCGCTCGACTGGCAGGCGTTCGAGCCCGAGAAGCCGCTTGAAGACGTGCTCGGACAGATCACCAAGGTGGCGCACAACGCTATTCGCCCCTGCTAGCGGCCAAGACGGGTACATACCTCTCGCCATCCGTATTCAGTGAGAGGACCCACTCCTTGAGCACCTCTGTCGAACTCCACGAGGGTGATGTCGCGCCCGCAATCGAGGCCGAGACCGCCACGGGCGATCATTTCAGTCTCGCGAAGCTCAAGGGACGCTGGGTTGTCGCGTACTTCTATCCACGCGCGAACACGCCCGGTTGAACGCATGAGGCCAAGGACTTCCAGGAGAAGAAGTCGCAGTTCGACCTGCTGAACGCCACGATAGTGGGCATCAGCGCCGACAAACCAGCTATCCAGCGCAAGTTCATCGAGAAGTTCGAGCTGACGTTCCCGATGATCCCCGACACCGACAAAGGCATCATAGAGGCATACGGTGCCCGAGAGGTGCTCGGCATGACGGCCAAGCGCAAGACGTTTCTGATCGCACCCGACGGCACAATCGCTCGGACCTGGCCCAACGTGCGTCTTGAGGACCACGCTGCAGACGTCCTCGGCTCGATTGCGGCCATCGTCGCCTTCACCCAGGGAGCGGATTCATGATTCTGCGTCCTCGATCGTCCCGCTCGCACGCCGCGCATGTGAGGCGCTTGCCGCTCGCGTTGGGCGTCGTGGCCTTGCTGCTGGCGGTAGGCGTCCTCGGCGGGTGCACTCGCCCTCAGCCCTCGGCGGTTTCCAAGGTGCCGGAACCGGTCCAGCTCCCCATCGCCGAGG
>JBBRWO010000027.1:0-19851 GCA_038249135.1 Coriobacteriia bacterium | reverse complement strand
GCGGGAATCATGAATCCCGGCAAGGTGTTTGGCAGCGGGCTCATCGACGTCATCATGGGTACCGCCAACGTGTTCGAGCCGATTGTGAGACCGATGGCGAACGCGGCCAAGCCGCCAGCGGATATGGCAGATACGTCCAAGGAGATCAACGGCATTCCCGGCGACGTCGCGCTGATGGCGTATGCCTGCGCGCGCTGCGGTTACTGTGTGCCCACGTGTGAGCAGTACTCAGGTCGTGGCTGGGAGAGCCAGTCGCCGCGCGGAAAGTACGCGTATCTGCGTGAAGTGATCGAAGGTCGCGAGAAGTGGGACCGCAAAGCCATTGACACCTTCTTGGTGTGTACAACCTGCGAGGTATGCAACGCCCGCTGCCAGCTGCAGCTCCCCGTCGAGCACAACTGGATGGCGATGCGCGGCAAGCTCATCAACGAGGAGAAGCGCGGCACCTTCCCGCCGTTCGAGATGATGGCCGCCTCGCTGCGCGGCGAGAACGACATCTGGGCAGGCAAAGCCGAGAACCGCGATGCGTGGGTCCCCGCCGACGTCGCCGAGAAGATTCCGGAGCAGTCAGACATCCTCTACTTCGCGGGATGCACCGCCAGTTTTGTGGAGACCGATATCGCTGAGGCGTCTATCCGGCTGCTTCAGGACTCGGGCTACTCGGTCGGCTACATGGGCAAGGACGAGGCGTGCTGCGGTATTCCGATGAAGGTCGCCGGCAAGTGGGACCTTTTCGAGGAGATCTACGAACACAACGTTTCCGAAGCGCGGAAGCGCGGTGCGAAGACGATTGTCACGTCGTGCCCGGCGTGCGGGCTTGTCTGGAAAGAGCTCTACGCCGCGATAGCGGCCGAGAGAGGCGAGGAGTACGAGTTCGAGGTCAAGCACTACTCGGAACTCGTGGCCCCTGCACTGGCTGACGGCAGGCTCGTGCTAAAGGACAACCCGCTCGAGGGCAAGACCGTCACATTCCACGATTCGTGCCACATGGGCCGCGCACAGGGCAACTATGAGCCGCCGCGCGATCTGATCAAGGCGATTCCCGGCGTGGATTACGTCGAGATGGAGCACAACCGGGAAGAGGGTCTGTGCTGCGGTTCGGTGCTGACGCTTGTCGGTGAGATTGCGGTGGCGCCGGTCCTCGGTGGGCACAGGCTTCAGGAGGCGGTCGACGCAGGCGCTGACACGGTCGTTGCGTTGTGCCCATGTTGCCAAGTCCAGCTGCGCGACTCGAACATCAAGAACGAGCTCGGTCTGAAGATCGATGACCTGTCGCGAGTCGTCGCTGAGGCGGCCGGCTATCACATCCCCGAATCGACTGCGTACTCCATGTACATGTGGGGCTTCTTCGACAAGTTCATCCACCTGATGCAGCCTGAGAACATGGCGAAGTTCATGGTGCGAATCTTCCCGCAGATGATGGACAACATGCCTGCAGGCATGAAGCCGATGATGCTGGCCATGAAGCGCGTGCCCGGCGGCCTCTCCATGATGGAGAAGATGATGCCGCTCATGTTCCCGGCGATGGCTCCGGCGATTCTCGACAAGGTCATGCCTGACATGATCCGCGAGGTGGAGGATGTCATGGGCGAGATGCCGCCGGATATGGCGGAGCTGATGTCCGACCTGCTGCCTAAGACGATGAATTCGCTGATGCCAACGTATCTGCCGCAGTTGATTCCGTTCCTCGTGCCGCTGTTCATCGACTACGTGCGTAACGACACGTAATCACAACGTATTTTGAAGTGCCAAGGGGCGAGCACCGCGATGGTGCTCGCCCCTTGATTTTCCAGTTGGGTCTGCATTGTGTCTAAAGTCACACTTTGGTTGGCCGATACCAACGGTATGAATACTTCATTGAACAAGAATCAGATCGGTGCACGTCTATCGAGCATTCCGATGTTCTCCGACCTGTCGTCGGAGAACATCGAGACACTTGCCGGGATGGTGCAGTATCGTCGCTATCCGCGCGGAGCGTTCATCGTAGGCCAGAATGAGGTTGGCTCATCGATGTACCTGCTGGTGTCGGGTCGTGTGAAGGTGTCGCTCGCGAGTCCTGAAGGCAAGGAGCTGGTGCTGAACTACCTTGAGGCACCGGCGCACTTTGGCGAAATGGCGCTTGTCGATGCGCAGCCACGATCGGCCGACGTGATTGCCGTGACCGATGTCGAGCTGTTCGGACTTGACGCCAAAGACCTTTCTGCTGCTATTCAACTGCAGCCGCGCCTCGCGCTGTCGCTCATCGCGACCCTTTCGCGGAGGCTCAGGCACACCAACAACCGACTAGAAGACATGGCATTTCACGATGCCACCCATCGCGTGATGCGCGTTGTGCTCAATGTTGCCACGGCGGGACTCGAGACACGTGGTACCCCGATCATCCAGGGGATGACCCATTACGACATCGCTACCCTCGCTGGTACGTCGCGAGAGACAGCGAGTCGCGTGATCTCTCAGCTTGCGCGCGACGGAATCGTGACGACAAAAGGGCGACGCATCATCGTCGATCTGAGCAGACTCTCAGAACAGCTCGAGCGAGACTGATAGTCGCATCGCACGACGGACGTGGGGGCACGGCACTTCTGGATCCGCATCCGGATTCCGGAGTGCCGTCGTCGTTTCTCGGCAGGGGAGTTATCGGCGCTGCAACGTCGGACACATACTGTCTATGACTTCGGTATTCGAGAGGGAGGCACGATGAAAGAGTTCACTCGAGAGGAACTTGCGGCGTTCAACGGCAAGGATGGCAGCCCGGCGTACGTGGCCTACAAGGGTGTTGTCTACGACGTGACGGACAGCGCGATGTGGGGCGACGGCGACCACGAAGGCATGCACTTCGCGGGTGCGGATCTCACCGCGGAGCACGGGGACGCCCCGCACGATGTGTACGTCACGGACTTCACCGAGGTAGGCAGGCTCGTCTAGTCGTTCGCGCGCCTGAAGATGGCTACCGTCTCGATGTGGTAGGTCTGTGGGAACAGGTCCACGGGCGTTGCCTTCTCGAGGCGGTAGCCGTTCTCGATAAGGGCCTTGGTGTCGCGAGCGAGCGTGGCGGGATCGCACGAGATGTATGCGATTCGCGTCGCGCCCGTGTCGGCCATACTCTTCACGGCTTCCGGCTGCAATCCGGATCGCGGTGGGTCCACGACTATCGCGTCAACGTGGCCGATACTGACGAGTTCACGTGACGCGTCGCCGCCGATGACGTCCGCCCAGGCCTGGGCGTTTTCCAGATTGCGTCGCAAGTCCTTGACGGCACTTGAAGCTGACTCGACGGCTACCGTTTCGCCTGCCATCTCCGACAGTGGCAGTGTGAACGTGCCTGCTCCTGAGTACAGGTCAAGCACGCGGTCGGTTCCATCCACATCCAAACCCTTCAGCGCCAATCCGAGAAGCTTCTCGGCGGCCTTGGTGTTGACTTGGAAGAAACTCGGAGCCGAGATGGTCATCATGGTTCCGAGCAGGCGCTCGCGCCAGGAGCCCGCGCCCGCCAATACCTCGACGCCGGTGACTTTCCGAGCCTTGGATTCGCCTTTGACCAGCACCCGCACGATGCTCGATGCGTTCACTGCTGTGCCGAGGGTGGTTGCTGCCATGCGACGAGGGAAGGCTCCCGGTGAGGTCCAGAGGGCGATCTCCACGTCCTTGGTGTGCGCCGCTACTCGAATACCGACGCGGCTGATGCCCAGGTCCTGATCGCCGACCATGTAGCGAAGCGCACCGGAGAGCGCTTTGGGATCCTTGGCATGCGCAGGAGGAAGCAGCATGCATGAGTCCACGGGTACGAACCCATCGGAGCCCGCCCGGTGGAAACCCAGCCTTGGCCGGCCGGTGCTGCTGTCCACGACGAGCTCGACCTTGTTTCGATAGCCATACTGATGGGGCGAGGGAACGGTCTCTGCAACGAGTGACTCGGCATCACAGACGCCACCGATTCTGGTCAGGGCATCGACAACGGCGGTTCGTTTGGAGGTGAGCTGCAGTTCGTAGCTGACGTGCTGCCAGTTGCATCCACCGCAGATCCCGAAGTACGGGCAGGGAGGAGTAACTCGATCGGGCGACGGCTCAAGTACTTCTCGGACAGTGGCGCGTACGAATCGGGCCTGATCCGACGTCACGTCGGCGTCGACTGTATCGCCGGGACAACCGCCTGTCACAAAGGCGGCACGACCGTCGTCGAGATGGGCGATTGAGTCGCCTCCGTATGCTAGGCTCTCGATGTAGAGCTTTGTCACGCGGCATCCTTCCACAATGGGCAGACAAGTTGTCATCCTACCCGACCCGGGCTCGGATGGAGTTGAGAGTCTTGGGTAGGAAGCCGATACTCGCAACGTAGCCGTTTTCCGGAGGCATTGATCTCCGTGGGGCGATATCCTAGTTGTTCTCATGTACGAGGAGGTTCTCTTTCGTGACCAAGCGAGTTCTGGTAGTCCACGACGACGCGGATATGGTCGGTCGGCTTCGTGCTCAGCTCGCAACGCTGGCTGCCGACATGGAGGTGGTCAACGCGCTTTCAGGCCCGCGAGCGCAAGGAATGATGGCGCAGTCGATGCCGGATGTTCTGGTCGTCGATGCGGAGTTGCTCGGAGTTGATGGTTACGAGTTCACCAAGGTGGTGAAGTCCGAGGCGGCGAGCAAGGACGTTCCGGTCATCATCGTGTCGTTGGCTGCCGATGAGTCCTCTGCGCTCAAAGCGCGCCAGGTCGGCGCGTCCGCACTGTTGGCATCAAATGGGCCGATCGAGAATCTCGCGAGCCGGATTGTTGCCCTTTCGCAGGGGGCGCCCGCTCCCGCTGCGGCCGCTCCCGCTGCGGCCGCCGCCGGAGCGGCTCCTGCGGGCATGCCCGGCGGTCCTGCGCCCGTCGCAGGCTACGGTGCTCCGCAGTCGGTTGCGCCACAAGCTCCGGGCGCTGCGCCGTCGACGGCCGCTCCCGCGTATGGGGCGCCCCAGCCCGTAGCGTCGAATCCGATGCCTGACGTGGTAGTCACCTCAGGTGGTTCCGGGCCCGCGGGCGACACTCCGCACATCGACGATCTGTTGCGGCTGATGCTCGAACGCGGCGGTTCCGACTTGCATATCACCGTTGGCAGTCCTCCCGGAATCCGTCAGCGGGGCGAGCTCATCCCGATTGAGAACATGAAGCCGCTGATGCCCCGCGACACCATGGAGATGATTCTCGGTCTCCTGTCAGAGGAGCAGCGTCGCCGTTTCGAGACCGAGCTTGAGTTGGACTTCGCATACAGCATTCCCGGCGTGTCGAGATTTCGCGCGAACGTTCTCCAGCAGCGCAACTCGATGGGTGCGGTGTTCCGCGTCATCCCCATCAAGATCCCGACGATGGAGGAGTTGCTGCTTCCCAAGGTCTGCAAGTACCTCGCGGAGCGCCCTCGCGGCCTCGTCTTGGTCACCGGGCCGACCGGCTCCGGTAAGTCGACGACGCTGGCTGCGATGATCAACCATATCAACGCGACCCGATCGGTCCACATCATCACGATGGAGGATCCTATCGAGTTCATGCATCGCAACCAGAAGGCGTATGTGAATCAGCGCGAGGTCGGAGAGGATACCCACTCCTTCGCGGCGGCGCTCAAGCGCGTACTGCGCCAGGACCCCGACGTCATCCTCGTCGGTGAGATGCGGGACCTCGAGACTATCTCGGCAGCAATCACCGCTGCGGAAACCGGGCACCTGGTACTCGCCACGCTCCACACGACGGGCGGGCCTGAGACTATCGACCGCGTTATCGACGTGTTCCCGCCGCACCAGCAGCAGCAGGTCCGTATGCAGCTCTCATCGACGCTGGAAGGTGTTTTGTCACAGGTCCTCCTCCGCAGTACCGATGGGCGCTCGCGGGTCATGGCGATGGAGATCATGTTGGGTATTCCCGCGATCTCAAACCTCATTCGTGAGGGAAAGACGCATCAGATGGAGACCATCATCCAGGGTGGCGGTTCGCTGGGTATGCAGACGCTCGATCAGCATTTGAAGAACCTTCTGACCGCAGGCAAGGTCACATTTGAGGAAGCGATCAGTAAGGCCAAGAACCCTCGCGAGCTCGCAGCGGTGATGGGCCGCAAGATCTAGCACTCGCTTGACACGAATGCTTCGCAGCGGGCCCGTCGGGTCCGTTGCACGTTAGAGAGGCAGAAGCATGGGCACCGATAACGTCAAGGTGAGATGGTCCGGCAATCGTCAGTTTGTCGGCTGGGATAGCATGGGACACGGCATCGTCATGGACGCGCCGGCGGCGTATGGCGGTGAAGGCACCGGAGCTCGTCCGCTTGAGGTATTCCTCTTCGGCCTTGCAGCCTGTACTGCTATGGATGTGGTCACCGTTCTTGAGAAGAAGCGTCAGGTGTTCTCCGATATCGAGATCGAGGTCAAGGCCGACCAACGTGAGGACGAGTTCCCAAGGATATACACGCGCATCGAACTGACCTACGTGGTCACCGGCACCGGCGTGAAGCCCGAAGCGGTTGCCCGCGCGATCGAACTTTCTGCGGACAAGTACTGTTCCGTTAAGGGAATGCTCGGGCCGCAGGTCGAGGTCGTCACCGGATACCGCGTGGTAGAAGTCCCTGCTGCCGGATGCGCGGACTGTTCCTGATGACGGCGTATCCCATGTCGGAGCGTCATGGCACGGTGGGCGACGCCGTCGTCATGCCGGTCTACAACGAAGGTGAGACGGTCGGCCGTGTGCTCGATGCGGTACGCGAGTACTTCAGCGGCGAGGTCATAGTGATCGATGACGGATCCGATGACGCCACGCCACGTGTGCTGGCTGCGAGATCCGATGTCACAGTCGTTCACCTCGACCACAACTGCGGCTATGGCTGCGCTCTCAAGATCGGGTTTCGCATCGCGCATGATCTGGGCGTGACGCGACTGATCACGATGGACTGCGACGGCCAGCACGAACCGGCGCATATTCCGCAGTTCCTCTCGGCGTTGGAGGAGGGGGGCGACATCATCTCAGGTAGTCGCTACCTTCCGGGGAGCAAGCGCGTCGACTCGGCACCCCCGCAAAGGCGTGCAATCAACGAGCGGATCACGGCGGTCATCAACGAACGGACCGGCTGGCATCTCACCGATGCGTTCTGCGGCTTCAAAGCGTATCGGCTCCCCGCGATCGACTGCATCCAACTCGAAGAGCCCGGGTATGCCATGCCCCTCGAGCTGTGGGCAAAGGCGTGGAAGTGCGGGCTTGAGGTCAGAGAGATACCCGTTGAGCGCATCTACTGCGATCAGAACCGGAGCTTCGGGGCGGAACTCGACGAGCCTGAGCGCCGGTTTGCCTACTACACGGAAGTCTGGAATCGGGCGTTGGGAGATGACTCGTGAGCGCGAGCGAATGGAACACGGAGGCGCTGTGTATCGGGGCACACCCCGACGATGTCGAAATCGGGATGGGAGCCACCGTGGCCAAGATGGTCAGGCAGGGCGCCCGCGTCGCGATAGCCGACCTGACCAACGGCGAACCGACTCCGCACGGCACACCGGAGATCCGCGCCGCAGAGTCCGCGGAGGCCGCGCGCATCTTAGGCGTCAGCAGGCGGACGCTGTCCGGTCGAAACCGCTTCCTCCTCGACACCATCGAGGCGCGCACGGAGCTTGCTGAGGTCATCCGGGAGCTGCGTCCGCGGGTACTCTTCATTCCTTACGCGGACGACGCCCATCCCGATCACGTGGCTGCCTCGAGCATCGCACTCGCCGCCCGGTTCTATAGCAAGTTCACGAAGACCGAAATGGCGGGCACCCCGGTGTTCCCCGAGCGCGTCTATCGCTACATGGCGGTCCACCAGCGCATCGTTGCGGAGCCGTCGTTCATCGTCGACGTGACAGAGGATCTGGACACCAAGCTGTCGGCCATAAGCGCCTATGCGTCGCAGTTCGCCGCCAATCCCGCCAACGCGACCGTGATCGAGCTCATGCGCCAGACCGCTCTCATGTGGGGCGGATTGGGCCGAGTGGGCGCCGGCGAACCGTTCTTCGCACTCGAACCCATAAGCGTGAACTCAGCGCTCGACCTGCTCTGAAGGAGACTCAATGGTCCACTCCAAGCCGACGTTGCCCGCTGGCCACGGCGAGGTTCTGACCCGACCGGATTTCTCGGAATGGGGAAACCTTGCTCGCGTGAATCACGCGACGGCCGATAGCTGGACCTTCTCGGTGAATGGGCGACCCGCGATTGAGATCCGCGCGCTGGCGCGCCGAGAGGCGTTGGACGCCGCAGGTGTGTTCTCGGACACGCTGAGAATCCCCTTGACGGAGCGGCGTGATCCCGACGGCCTCGTCGTCGCGACGGGGCACCAGCCGGAGCTCTATCACCCTGGTGTGTGGATCAAGGACTTCTTGCTCCAGCGGCTGTCGGAAGAGACCGGTGCCGCGGCATTCGACCTCGTCGTCGACACCGATGGTTTCGAGACGATGTCGGTCAGTTCGCCGTGCATGAGCCCCGGAGTCGCGCGGTGCCAGCAGTACCTGGCTGTCGGCGGGCAGAGTGCGACGTACGCGGGTGCGTCGGTGCCCACGCAGCACGAGCTTGATGACTTCTGTCAGGCCACCGCGTCGATGCTCGGCTCCTTGCCTGCACCGGCTATCTCGCGGCATTTCGCCGCCTTCTGCGACGATCTCCGGTCTGCTCAGAGCGATGCGGGGAATCTGGCTGAACTGGTGACGATAGCGCGCCGACGGTACGAGGCATCGGCGGGAACGGACTATCTCGAGCTGCCGCTGACCAGGCTGATCCGCTCGGAGGCGTTCGCCGAGTTCGTCTGTGATATCGCTCGCAATGCCGGCGCCTTCAGCGACGCGTACAACGGTGAGCTCGACGACTACCGAACCGCCAACAAGACGCGCACGACCGCTCAACCGTTCCCGAACCTGGGACGCGACGGCATCCGCGTGGAGCTGCCGCTCTGGAGCGTGGCGGATGGCGCGCGCGAGTCGGTCTGGGTGGAGTCGGGTTCCGAGGGGACGCTGCGGTTCTTCTCGGCGTCCGGACGCGCTCTGCTTGAGCTCGACCCGGACGTGGAGCCGGTCTCGGCGTTCGCCTCGGCGGATGTCGCTTTCGCCCCCAAAGCGCTGCTGCTCACGCTGTTCGTCCGGCTGTTTTGCTGCGACATCTTCATCCACGGTGTGGGGGGAGGACGCTACGATTCGGTCACGGACGGCGTCTGTCGCAGCTACTACGGCATCGAGCCGCCCGCGTACGTCGTGGCCTCGATCACCATGTACCTCCCTCTTGGGGCGCACGCGGTGACCGACGAAGAGATCGCAACCGCCAAGGATCGTCTCAATCGGCTTGAGCACAATCCCGACGCTCTTCTCGGAGAAGTCGACTTCGATTCTGCCGAGGAGCGGGTCATGGCGCTTGAACTCGCCGGGGAGAAGGCACGTCTGGTGGCGGCGATCGCAGAACCCGAGGCCGACCGCAAGACGATCGGAATCGCAATCAAGGCAGCGAACGTCAAGCTGAGTTTGCTACTCGAACCGCTCAGGCAGGGAATGCGTGAGGATCTCATCGCATTGGAATCGCAGCGCGCAGCAGCGGAGATACTTACCGACCGGACGTATCCATTCTGTCTGTGGTCACCGCAAGAGGTCGCCGACAAGGCCAGATGAGCCGGGATCTTGTGCTTTAGCTGTGGAATGGTCGGCTGATTCGTTGCCCGCGCTGACCGACCGCGCTAGAATCGCACGACCACCAGAGAACACCATTCCGCGAGGAAAGGATCCGCTATGTCCCTGCCTGTCGTTGATTCGAACCTGTGTACCGCTTGCGGCATCTGCATTGATGAGTGCCCGAGCAGCTGCTATGACCTCGAGGACGTCGCCCGTCTGAACCGTCCGGATGACTGCACCGAGTGCGGCATCTGCGTCGACGCATGCCCGAACGGCGCGATCACCCAGGACTAGCTCGTCAGCACCGCGCAACGGAGGGTCGGGGAGTGTGAACTCCTCGGCCCTTTCGCATTTCCGTTCGCCGGGCACGCCAGCGCGGTACCTTCGCGGGCACCTTGGCGCGGCACGCTAGCCTGTCGGACCCATCCGGTCGTTGACGTACAGTTTAGGTTCCTTGCCCTGGAGCAAGCCGACGAACCGCCGATGGTGCGCGGCGTACACGAATCCGCCCATCAGGAGCGCGAACGGCCAGTCCGGTGAGCTCAGGATGACCGCAGTCACCGGCAATGTGATCGCCGCCGCCACCTGTCCCGCCATCATGTAGCGCGTGATCGCGATGACAGCGAGACCGATCACAACGGCCGCGACGAAGTACCGCCAGTCGTAGGCGATCAGCGCGCCGCCCCCGGTCGCCAGCCCTTTGCCGGTCCTCCCGAACTTGCGATGGACAAGCACCATCCACACCGAGTAGTTGTGGCCCACGACCGCCCCGGCCACAGCGGCCATAGGAATCATCAACGCGGGGTTGGTCCACCAGGCCACATCCTGCTGAGCGAGGTGGAACCCCCACGGCTGAAGCGCGAGAAGCGCGCCTGCCGAGATGACGAGGTATTTCGCGACGAACGTCGGAACGAACCCCTTCAGCGCGTCTGCGGTCATGGCGACCGTGAACCAGACCCACGATCCTGTGGAGCGCCTCACGTTCATCGCTCCGATGTTCCCGGTCCCGTGTGTGGTGATGTCTTCACCCGTGACTCCTCGGACAATCAGATACGCCCACGGGATCGAGCCGACGAGGTACGCGATGAAGAACGCCGTCGGTAAGAGGTACATTGAAGAGAGGTCCACGGTCCGTTAGCTCCTTCTCGGGACGACGCACTCGATGGCCGACGGCAGTATCGCGATCTCATACCGCCGCTCAAGTAGCACCTCGCCATCTATTTGGGCAGGGATCGGAGCCTCGCACTCGATGACGATCGAGGTATGTCGCGACATATGTACGGGACCCATCCGCGTGTGCTTGCCGGTGACCACGAACGGCAGCCGCATCAGTGCCTCCGGCAGTCGCATCGGGTCGATCATGCACACGTCGAGCAGGCCATCGTCCGGCACGGCGTCCGGTGTGATCAAGAACCCCCCGCCGTAGGTTCGGCCGATGGTCGCCGCGAGAATCAGCGTGTCGATCGATTCCTCGGGCCCCCCGTCGAACGACACCGAGAGGGGGAAGCTCGTGAGGTCGTTGAAGAGCACGTGTAACAGCGCCGAGAGATACAGCCACAGGCCCGATCTGCCGGTGGTCACCTTGTACTCGACGGCTTTGGCGGTGACCTTGGCATCAAGCCCCGCAGCAAAGCTGTTGTTGAAATACATGCCGTTGCAGACGCCGACGTCGAATCTGCGACGTTCTCCGGTCACCAGTTCGAGTGCGGACCGCGTCAGGTCCTCGGAAACGCCGAGCGTCCGACGCGTGTCGTTACCGGAGCCGGTGGGCAACAGCCCCAGTGCCGGCCGCGTCTCCGGCGGATGGACCATCAGGCCGTTGAGCACTTCATGGACCGTGCCATCGCCGCCACACGCAACCACGAGGTCATAGTCGCCGGCGGACGCCGCCAGCTTCGTCGCGTGGCCCGCATGGGTGGTCAGAATGGTGTCGTGAGCCATGTTGGCCAGCAGCTGTTCCACCACAGGAATGAGCCGCTCGGTTTCGCCGTGTCGCGCGGTAGGGTTCACGATGAGCAGGGTCGAGGTTTCCTGCATGGGTCCGGCCTCTCAGTCTGTCGTCTGTCGCATGAGCGTTCGGGGATATGATAGAGTGCGTGCTCGGCTCACGTCGCCGATGAACGCCCGCGTAGCCCAGAGGATAGAGCGTCTGCCTCCGGAGCAGAAGGTCACAGGTTCGAATCCTGTCGCGGGCACCATCGTCATCATGCAGTAGGACCGGTCCCCACTCTGGGAGCCGGTCCTACGTTTGTTTTCGCCGTGCACCGCGAGGTCCTAGTGACCCTCGGCCTTTTCCTTCTGGTACTGCTCGATAACCTTCTTGGCCATCTCCTGGGGCACCTCGGCGTAATCGCCGATCTCGATAGAGTAGGTGCCGGTTCCGTGGGTAAGTGACCGCAGAGTAGGCGAGTAGTGCACGACCTCGGCGTAGGGAACCAGCGCCTTGATGCGCTCCATGTCGTCGACCATGTCCATGCCAAGGACGCGACCGCGACGCGAGCTCATGTCGCCCATGACCGCGCCCGCGTAGTCAGGCGGGATGTCGATCGTCATGTGGGCGACCGGCTCCAGAAGGACGAGACTGGCTTGCTCGGCAGCAGCCCTGAAACCGATACGAGCCGCCGTGCGAAATGCCATCTCGTTGGAGTCGACTGCGTGGTAGGAGCCATCGAAGACAGCGACCTTCACATCGACCATCGGATAGCCCGCGAGAACGCCCTCGAGCATGGCGTTCTGGACGCCCTTGTCGATGGCGGGAATGAACTGCCTCGGAATCTTGCCGCCGACGATCTCGTCGGCGTACTCGTAGCCGTTGCCGGGATTGGGTTCCACGCGCAGCCAGCAGTCCGCGAACTGCCCGGAGCCACCCGTCTGCTTCTTGTGGCGCCCCTGCGCCTTGGCGGACTTGCGAACAGTCTCGCGGTAGGGGATGCGCAGTTCGACGATCTCCGCTTCGGCGTTGTAGCGGTCACGGAGCTTGGCGATAGCAACGTCGATAGCGGTATCGCCCAGCGCCGAGAGGACCGTCTGGTGCGTCTCGTCGCTGCGACTGAGTGTGAGAGTGGGCTCCTCGTCAACGAGCTTGTTGAGCGCGGTACCGAGCTTGTCCTCGTCGGCCTTGGTCTTGGCGACCAGGGCGACCGGATACAGCGGTTCCGGAAGGGGGAGCGACGCGATGTGCACGGCGCCCTTCTCGGACAAGGTGTCGCCGGTGAGGACGTCGCCGAGTTTGGGGAGGACGGCGACATCGCCGGCGGGTGCCCCTTCGATGTCGCAGGTCTCCTTGCCGATCATCTTGAGCACGTGTGCGACGCGTTCCTTCTTGCCGGTGCGCGAGTTGATGAGCTCGGTGCCGGGGGTGAGAGTGCCCGAGAGTACCTTCACGAAGTTGAGACGGCCCACGTACGGGTCGAAGATGGTCTTGAAGGTGAGGAGGGTGAGCGGTCCGTCCACCGTGACACTGACGGCCCCGCCATCAACCGTGGGGACAGGGCCGTGTGCAGTCGGCTCGGGGAAGAACGACACGATCTCGTCCATGAGGTCTTCGATGCCCTGTAGCTTGGTGGCTGATCCGACGAACACCGGAATGAAAATGCCCTGCGCGATCGCCTTGTCGAGAAGCGCCTCAAGCTCTTCCTGGTTCAGCGTTTCGCCCTCAAGGTACTTCTCCATGAGCGACTCGTCAGCCTCGGCTACGAGGTCGGTGAGCTTCTCTCGGGCGGTCTCTGCGGCAGCCATGAACTCTGCGGGGATGTCGAGAACCTCTTCCTTGTCGCCCTCGTGGTGATACGCCTTCATCCGAATGACGTCGATGACTCCGCGGAAGTCGGCCTCTGAGCCCATGGGAATCTGGACAGCGCCGACCCGGTGCCCGAACTTCGCATCGAGCGCAACCATCGCTGCGTCGAAGTCCGCGTGCTCCTTGTCCATACGGTTGATGAACACCGCTCTGGCGATACCCATGTCGCCAGCGGCCTTCCAGAGCCGCGCAGTCTGAACCTGTGGCCCCGATACCGCATCCACAACAAAAAGCGCCATCTCGGCTGCTTCCATTCCGGCGATGGCGTCTCCCATGAAATCTGCGTACCCCGGGGTGTCGATGACGTTGATCTTCACGCCATCGTGCATGACCGGTGCGAGCGCAAGGTTGATGGTGAACTTGCGCTTGATCTCCTCGGGATCGTAGTCCAGACCCGAGTGACCGTCGTCGACGGTCCCAAGTCGCTTGGTGGCGCCGGACAAGTACAGCATCGCCTCTGCAAGAGAGGTCTTGCCCGCACCGCCGTGTCCGACGAGAACGACGTTGCGGACTTTGTCAGTACCGGGTGCTCCCAAGTGATCGCCTCCTGACGGATAGCGCGCACGTCACTCCGTTGTGACGTCGCGGCCCGTATGGACGCTGCTGCGCCTCACGGGCAACCTGATTGGAGTCTACCCCTTCAGCGCCCACATTGAGCCAGTCCTTATCATCATCGTTCAGGACTGGTAGAATCCCGGCAGTCAGGTGCGGACGTCCGTGGAGTGCATTTCGAGCCGCGGCCCGTGCGCCCAACCAAGCCGAGGAGGCTTCTTGTTCGCGAAGTCCCGTGTTCTTCTGCGATTCGCTGCAACGGCGATCGTGGTGTGTTTCGGTCTGTTGACGTTGACCGGCTGTTCCGCCAAAGCCGAGAAGTCCGTCGGCGACTCTTTTACGGAGACATCAACTGAGGCGTCGTCAGGGGCATCCGCTGACGCCACCGATCCTGCTCAGGAGGGCGCTTTGTATACACCCACGTACGCTCCCACAGGCTCCGAGATCGCAGTCATCAAGACAAGTAAGGGTACGATCAAGGTGAAGCTGTTTGGCAAAGACGCGCCGATTCACGTGGGCAACTTTGTCGAGTTGGCCCAGAAGGGCTTCTACGACAAGGTGAAGTTTCATCGTTTTGAGCCCGGATTCGTCATCCAGGGCGGCGACCCTCAGACCAGCGAGCTGAGCAGCGAGCAGGTTGTGAAGCTCGTGAACGCACAGAAGTCCGGCACCTACGAGGACGGTCAGCCGATGCTCGGCACCGGTGGTCCGGGATACTCGATCAAGGGCGAATTCGACACCGCGACCAATCCTAACAAGCATGTCGACGGTAGCCTTGCAATGGCGCGTTCGCAGAGCCCGGACTCAGGCGGTTCGCAGTTCTACTTCACGCTCGGCCCGCAGTCGTTCCTTGATGGCCAGTACACCGTCTTTGGCCAGACAGTCGAGGGTCTCGACGTGATCCACAAGCTCGGAGTCGGAGACGAGATTCTGTCCGTGGCCATCGAGAACGCGAGCAAGTAGCCCCGTGGACCAGAATCGCTTTCAAGAAGCGCAACAGGCCTATGACCAGGGCGACTTCCGTATGGCGGCTAAGCTGTTTCTTGCCGCTGCCGGTCGTGGTACCGACGGCAACGGGCGCGCGTTCCACATGGCGGGCAACTCCCTCATGCGGCTTCGGCGCCACCAGGACGCACTGACCGTCTACGGGCATGCGCTTCGCGATGGCATGTATGACAGGCGCGGCGCGGTGTGCGCGAACATGGGCACTGCGTACGCGGCAACGGGCGACTACGCGGAGGCAACGACGGCGTTCCAGTGCGCCCTCGATGAACCTGACTACGTCACGCCGTACAAGGCGTACCAGGGTCTTGCCGGTGCGCTTCTCGAGAGAGGCCGCGTCGAAGAGGCTGCGATCGCGTATCGCAGAGCTGCGCTCGACCCTGGCAATCCCGATCCCGGCAAGGCGCTCGTCAATCTTGGGCTGTGCTTTATGGCTCTGGGCCGTGCAGGCGATGCGGTCGAGGCATATCGTGCCGCTCTCGGTTTTGACGACTATCAGGGTCGCGGAAAAGCACTGGCGAACCTCGGTCAGGCGTACACGGTACTCGGCGACTACGACGAGGCGGTTCGTGCGTTCGAGAAGGCGACTCAGCTTCACGGCTACAAGCTCTCAGCTGCCGCCGGAGGTGCGTACCAGACCGCGCTTGATCAGGCACGCCCGACCCGCGATGTAGTCGACGGGTGGGAGACCGGGGAAATGGCGCCAGTTGTGGAGCCGGACCTCGGTGAAACCACCGGGTGGGACATGGGGGACCTCGCCGCACTGAGTAGTGCAGATACCGCAACCGAGGCCGCATCGACAAGCAAGTCGGATGCGGAGCAAGCTGCCGCGTCCCTCGGATTCGGGGACGATGACGCGGTCGCTGACTTCTTCAGCCTCACCGATGAGCAGATGCGAGTTCGGGATCGCGAAGCTCGTCGTTCGAGTCGCGACCAGAATCGTCGCAGCCCGTGGAAGACCGTCATAGCGGCGGGTGCGATAGTCTTGGCCCTCGGCGCGATTCTCGGCGGTGCGTACACGCTCGGGTTGGGTTGGCCCACGCAGCAGCAAAGCGCATCAGGGATGCTGGGCGCTCACAAGGATGGCGAACCGGTTGACGCGTACTGGGTCGCCGTTCCTGGCAAGGACCTCGCCAAGGAGATGGCCAAGGTCCCCCCTGTCAAGGACTTCGTGATCGATTCGGTGGAGCCCGGCGCGCGGGATTCGACCGTTGCGGTTACCGTGACCCCCAAGGACGGTGCACCGCTCCACTACTCCGTCACCCTTGCGCGCGAGGGCGTCGGTTGGAAGATCACCGGCGTGGAGAACGATTGGCGTACAACGGGCAGCGGCAACTAGCCGCCGATCCCGCATTGATACGGACTCTATAAGCAAGCATCGAAGGGACTTCAGAAGTGCATCAGCAGACGTACACCATGATCAAGCCCGACGCGGTCGCCCGCGGTCTCGTCGGCAAGATTGTCGCCCGCTTCGAAGAGGTTGGTCTGAAGATCGAGCGCATGGAAATGGGCGTTGTCACGGCAGAGCAGGCCGCCGCGAACTACGTCGAGCATCAGGGCAAGCCGTTCTACGACGGCCTGGTCGGCTACATCACCTCCGGCCCGGTCGTGAAGATGGTCCTTTCTGGCGAGAACGCCGTGCCGGTCTGTCGCAAACTCATGGGAGCGACGAACCCGGCCGAGGCTGCACCGGGTACGATTCGAGGTGACTTCGGACTCATCATGGATGCCAACATCATTCACGGATCGGATTCGCCTGAGTCGGCGGAGCGCGAGATCGCCATCTTCTTCGGCGAGTAGCTGAACGGAACCGGGCGGTCCCTCGCGGGGCCGCCCTTCTTTTGTCTGGTGCGTCATCGGGGAGTTAGGGGAGTCCATGTTCTTTCGCGTGATGGATAAGTCGCGCCTACCGGACCTGGTCAAAGGGCTTTCGGAGGAGTTCGAAGTGGTCGGTCCGGTGGCCAAGGGCGACACCTTCGTGTTCGCCGCCATTCACGATCCGGCCGAGATCAGGCTCGACTACGACACCACCATCCTGCCACCCAAGAAGTACTTCGTGCCGCCCGCCGAGGAGCTCATGCGCTTCTCGACCGCCGATAACGAGGTGCTCTCCGCTCACGTGCACTCGCATCCGCGTGTGATTTTTGGACTTCATCCGTGCGACATCAACGCACTCATGTTGATGGACAACGTGTTCTTGGGCGAGTACGAGGACCCGTACTACAAGGCGAGGCGCGAGTCCACGCTCATCGTGGGCGTCAACTGCACGCCCAAAGACGAGTGCTTCTGCAATGCGTGGGGTACCGACGAGGCGCACTGGGGCTTCGACATCTTCCTTTCGGACCTGGGCGATCACTACTTCGTGTCCGTCCGCTCAGTGAAGGGTGCGGACCTGCTGGACCGCTACGTTGAGACCCGACACATCACGCCGGAGGATACCGCGGAGTTCCAGCGAGTCACTCGGCAGTTCAAGGAGTCGTTCACGGGCGAACCTGTCGACACGGCGCAGTTGCCTCTGCTGCTCGATGCGAAGTTCAACGACCCGATCTGGGACGAGCTGGGTGAGCGCTGCCTGTCATGCGGTGCCTGTTCCATGGTGTGTCCGACCTGCTACTGCTTCGACGTGAACGACAAGCTCTCGCCGAGCGGCGCGACGGGATCGCGTATCCGCACCTGGGATTCGTGCCAGTTCTCCGAGTTCGCCGAGGTCGCTCACGGTCATAACTTCCGAGATACCGGCGCCAGTCGCGTGAAGTACCGCTACTACCACAAACAGTGGGGCTACCTTTCAAAGTTCGAGCGGGTGCTCTGCGTCGGATGCGGTCGGTGCGAACGTGCGTGCAAGGCCGACATCAGTCCGCGCGTCGTCGTCGATGCGCTGCAGGCGGGAGGTGAGGCGCTGTGAGCACCGAGACGTACAAGATGCTCCACGCCAATCCGTATCGGCCCTGGCCGGCGCGCATCACCTCGATCCGCGACCTCACCGACACTGAGAAGCTGTTCGAGCTGCGCCTCATCGACGAGGAGGTCCGTGAAGCGTTCCACTTCGACGCCGGCCAGTTCGTCGAGGTCTCGATCTTTGGCGTCGGCGAGGCGCCGATCTCAATCTCCTCGGCGCCTTCGAAGCAGGGATTCATCGAGTTGTGCGTACGCAACGCCGGTGATGTGACCGGTGCGCTACACGCAAAACAGTGCGGCGATATCGTCGGCCTGCGTGGACCGTTCGGTCGCGGCTTCCCGTTTGCCGAGATGAAGGGCCACGACGTTTTGCTGGTGGCCGGCGGTCTGGGCATCGCACCGCTGAAGTCGCTCATCAACCACATCCACGACGAGCGCCACGACTTTGGCGACGTCACGATCCTTCTTGGCGCGCGCAATCCGGATGAGATCCTGTTCCGCAAGCAGTTCGACATGTGGAAGCATCGCGATGACTTCGATCTGATCATGACGGTCGACACTCCCGATGACACCTGGGACGGCGAGGTGGGCTTGGTGACGCGGTTGTTCGACCGCATCAACGTGGACCCCACGAGCACCTATGGCGCAATCTGCGGACCGCCGGTCATGTACAAGTACGTTATCGACGAGATGCGCAAGAAGGACATGGACGCTGATCGCATCTACGTCAGCTTCGAACGCCGCATGAAGTGCGGCATCGGTAAGTGCGGTCACTGCGGCGTCGGTCACCAGTACGCCTGCGTCGACGGCCCGGTGTTCAACTACTGGGAAGCCATGAACCTGCAGGAGGCGATATAGATGGCGGCCCGAGTAGCGATCATCAGCCTGGCGAGTGATTTTGGTTGCCAGGTGCAGATGACCAACATGGAGGACCACCTGCTTGAAGTGCTCGCGCAGTTCGAGCTCTCATACTGGCAGCTCGCCTCGAGCGGCCACCTCCCTGACGAGTTCGACGTCGCCGTCATTGAAGGTGCCGTCACCACCGAGGAGCACATCGCGACCCTCAAGCGAGTTCGCGAGATAGCCGGCGTTGTGATCGTCATCGGCGCCTGTGCGGTCACCGGCGGCATACCCGGCCTTGCGTCGGGCGCCGGGCTTGAGGACCGGGTCGGGTGCGTGTACGGCGACGATGGCGCGATAGTGGCATGCGGCCGCATCTCACCGATGCCGGTCGACGCCGTGATCGATGTCGACTACCGGGTGCTCGGTTGCCCGATTCAGCCCGCTGAGTTCGTCGCCGTGCTGCAGCGTGCCCTCATGGGTCTTTCCGACCGCGCTCCGCGAGAGCCGTTGTGCGCATCCTGCAAGGTCGCCGAGAACACCTGCTTCTACGAGAGCGGACGGCTTTGCCTCGGTCTGGTCACCCGCACCGGCTGCGGCGCGCGTTGCGTCACGCTCGGCCGCCCGTGCACCGGATGTCGCGGTATCGCAGAGGATGCGAATCTCGATTCGGCCCGGGCGATCATCGCGTCACACGGTATGTCACCCGATGCGCTGGATACGGCGCTTGAGCTCTATAGCACCTGTCAGGAGGCGGTCCGATGAGCACGCTCACCGTAGAGCACGTTGCCCGAATCGAAGGTCACGGCACCATCACGGTCGAAGTCGACAATGGCGTTGTCAGCGACATCCGCATGGACATCGTCGAACCTGCGCGGCTGTTCGAGGCGATGGTCGTCGGCCGCCGCTTCGATGAGGCTCCGCTGATAACGAGCCGGATCTGCGGCATCTGCTCGCCCAACCACGCTATCACCTCGATCAAGGCGCTCGAGTCCGCACTCGGCATCGAGGTCAGTGAGCGCACGCGTATGCTGCGTTCGCTGATGCTGTATGGCTCGTACCTGCAGAATCACGCCACGCACCTGTACCTGTTCGCCGCTCCCGACTATGTCGGCCAGCCCAGCGTGTTTCCGCT
>JBBRWO010000026.1:0-20469 GCA_038249135.1 Coriobacteriia bacterium | reverse complement strand
CTTGGACGTATCTGCCATATCCGCTGGCGGCTTGGCCGCGTTCGCCATCGGTCTCACAATCGGCTCGAACACGTTGGCGGTACCCATGATGACGTCGATGAGCCCGCTGCCAAACACCTTGCCGGGATTCATGATTCCCGCTGGGTCGACCTTCGCCTTGTACGCCTTGAGCGCCTCCACCTTGGGCGCTCCCAGGACGCTGACTGCCTCACGCCGGAAGTAGAGGCCGGTAGAGTACGCGGCCCCACCGTGCGCTTTGGCGATTTTGATCACGGACAGAGAGAGCGCGAACGCAAGGTTGAATGCGAACGAACGCTCATCGTGAGGAATGAACCCAAGAAGCACGACCTTGTCGCCCTTCCCCACCATGCCCTCGAGGATGAACGGCTGGTGGATCTTCTGGTCCACCTCGTCGAGTACAGCAGGCATCTCGCTGAGCGGAACGACGACCTCGGTGGGGACGATCGATGGTCCGATGCGCTTGAGCCGCATCGGAGAGAATCGCTGCTCCCACTCGTGCTCGGCGGCTGCAGCCTCGAGTTCGGAACCGCCGGTCCCGCCGATGATGGCGGCAAGTGCCGTATCGATCTCACCGCGACGAGACTCCGGATACGCAATGACCGCAAGGTACGCCTCGGGAAGCTTGGGCTCGTAGTGTTCGTGCGCCAACTCCCAAGGGTGACCGTGACGGTGAGGTAGCTGCTTCTTGAGGTGTGTTGACTCGGGATTCAGGAATGTGATGGACCAGACGGGCAGTTTTTCAGCCGAGATGCGGCTCAGGGCCTTGCCGAGGTCTCCCACGGTCGAAAATGCGACCAAGCGGTGAACCTCGGACTCGAACTGCCGAACGCGGAACTCGACTTCGGTGATAATGCCGGTGATACCCTCCGCGTCTGCGACCAGCGAGTTGAGCTCTTCGCCGGTGAACTCCTTGACTTCGCCCGTGGGCAGCACGACTCTCGCCGCTGTGACGTTCTCCTTGAAAGTGCCGAACTCATAGCTACCAAACCCGCTGCCGCCTTGCGCAAGCCAACCGGCCGCAGAAGAACTGGGGTAAGACGACGGATACAACCTCAAAGAGAGTCCGAGCTTGCCGATCTCGCGATCGATGTTCTCCCAGATTGCACCGGCTTCAACCCGAACGGTCATCGCGTCGGCGTCGACGGCCAGAACCTTCTGATGTCCCGTCATATCGACGACGACAGCGCCGGTCTGGGGCAGCACCCCGCCGTAGCCGCTGGTTGCCCAGCCGCGCGGGACAAGGCGAATACCTTCTCGCTGCGCAAACTTCGCCAGCGCGACAACGTGTTCCTCGCTGGCAGGCCGCACGACGGCACCGGCAATCCCGGCCGGTACGAACGGCTTGACCAGTCGTGGCATCGCACCGATGTCAAAGCTGTACATCTTACGTTCGCGCAGGTCCGTTCGGACCCGCTCACTCCCGCAGATTTCGCGCAACGATTGTTCGACTCGATCAGTGACACCAGGCATCTGGCTGCGTCCTTTCGCTACCGGCATACGTTCTGCAAGGGGCTCACGAGGGCATAGGCAATGCCCCCTAGGGTATCCATGGGCCTACCGCAGAATACCCCCATGGGTACCCCCCATGTCAAGCGTCGGGTCCGTATGAAGCCGGACGGATCACGCAGTAACCCGTGATATCCTGTACGCTCTACATGCCCATCTCGGAGGTGTTTTGTGCTCAGTGCAGTTCTCTTCGATCTCGATGGCACACTGCTCGACATCGACCTCAACCCGTTCTTGAACGACTATTTCACCGTGCTTGGACCGGTAGTCGCAGGCGTCCTCGGGCACGACCCGAACGACTCGACGGGTTTGCGCGCTGTCATATCAGCCACCGAGTTCATGAGTGGCCTGCACGTCGGACAGACCAACCGTGACGCCTTCAACGCCGAGTTCGAACGTCTTACGGGAACCGACTTGCATGCGCCGGAACATCAAGCCGTGCTCGACCGCTTTTACGCCGAGACGTTCCCAACGCTCCGAGGCGCCATGGGACCACGATTGGGCGCGGTCGAGGTGGTAGAGACCGCGCTGGGACTCGGACTCAAGGTGGCCATCGCAACCAACCCCATCTTCCCGATGACCGCAGTCAGGGAACGGATGCGGTGGGCCGGTCTAGAGCACAGTGGCGTGCACGTCGTCACAGCGTATGAGGAGATGTGCGCCACCAAACCCCACCCCGCGTACTACACGCAGACGGCAGAGCTGCTCGGCGTGGATCCGCAAACATGCATCATGGTCGGCGACGATCGAGTCCTTGATATGTCCGCAGCAGACATCGGAATGCGGACGTTTTTCGTCGGCGGCGGCTCTACCCCGGCCTGCGACTGGAGTGGCACGCTCGACCAACTGGCAGACCTGCTCGCGAGGCTCACCGACTAGGGACTAGCGGGCGTCCTTGCACCGCAGGAGCGCAGTCCAGGCGCCATCGTGCCGTTGGCCGTACGTGAATTCGAAGCGCCCCCGCGTCTCTTTCCTCAAGTCGATTTGATACCCGATCCCACTAGGATCGTGATCCGAGACCAAAATGAGGTCATCGCGACTGGCAAGTGCAACGCATGTATCGACGACTGCGAAGATCATCGTCCTGCGCAACGATGGGTCAAAGGCCCTCACGTCGAGAACGAGATTGCCGCGCGATGCTGACGACATCCACCGACTCCTTTGTTGCCGAACCCTGTCCGAGTGATACACCCCAAAGGGTCCCACTCGTCCCCTTCCTCGTATGCTACCCGAAATGGTCCTGCAACGATTCGCATGGCGCACTCATGCGGTGTAGAATACAAAACGCAAGGTCAGGGGTGGTTTCGGGTGTTTAATATTGTGTATTCATGCTATTCGTTCTGTTTATGAATACACGAGTCGTTGAGCGCGATTCCTTGGGGGGTTACACCAGTCGTGTACGCAGGTGACCATGTGCCCACACTGACGAACGGCCCTGTATACATGCGACCTTCCCTCCCCTTTGGCCTGATTCGGCTTTGCCCGGTTGATACTGCGCGAGGTCGGTTTTCGGTTTCCAGGCACAGAACGACAGTGTTGCGCGAGAGGAGGTCTGCCGGGACCCTAGCTTTCGCTCCGTTGACCACTGCCTGAACTTTCGGTCCGAGGAGCAAGAACCACATGCATCTGTCCATCGGAATCAAACAAGGAGGTGTATCGCATGGCGCATGAGGATCGAGCGTTTTCCGACCAGCTCGCGGCTCGCGGGGTCTCCCGTCGCGACTTCCTCAAGTTTTGTGGCTCTGTAGCTGCAATGCTGGGGTTGAGTGAGGCCATGGTGCCGACTATCGCATCCGCGGTTGAGCAGGCCGCCGCTTCGAAACTCACTCCCGCCGTCTGGATTGACGGCGGACTGTGCACCGGGTGCACTGAGTCAACGGCTCAGTCAACGAACCCGGATGTCGCCCAGATCGTCTTGGACATTCTGTCCATGAACTACATGGAAACCATCATGTATGCGACTGGCGACTCTGCCGAGCAGGCCCTGAAGGACACTGTTGAGAAGTCCAAGGGCAAGTTCATCATGATTTACGAGGGTGCGGTCATGACCGGCTGGGAAGGCAACGCCCTTCGCATCGCCGGGAAGACCGGACTCGACCAGATCATGGAGGTTGCCCCCAACGCCGCAGCGATTATCGCTGTCGGTTCGTGCGCGGTCGACGGTGGCTGGGTCAAGGCCAACCCGAACCCCGCAGGCGGTATGGGAATTGGTGAATACCTGAAGTCGCAGAACGTTGCGACCCCGGTCATCAACCTTCCCACCTGCCCGGTGAACCCCGAGTGGATCGTCGCGATGGTTGTCGACGTCCTGTTCCTCGGGAAGCTTGAAGACGGCTCGATCCTCAATGAGCTTGACGAGTTTGGTCGCCCGAAGCTCATCTTCGGCCAGACCATCCACGACAACTGCCCGCGTCGCGGTCACTTCGAGAACGGCGAGTTCGTCTACAAGTTCGGTTCTGCCGAGGAGGCCAAGGGCTATTGCCTGTATCCCGTCGGCTGCAAGGGCCCTCAAACGCAGACCAACTGCCCGATCGTTCGCTGGAACAACCAGGTCAGCTGGTGTGTTGAGTCCGGCTCACCCTGCATTGGGTGCGGTCGCTTCAACTGGGTCGACGAAGGAGCCCCGTTCCTGGATCGCTTCCGTCAGATCGGCATCGGCGCTGGTTCTGAGACCGGCGGGTACGATCCGGCCAACGTCGCGCTGATTGCTGGCGGCGTCGTTGCCGGCGCTCTCGTGGTCCATGGTATCGGCATGAAGGCCGCCGGCCGTATCGGCGAGGGCCCTGCCACTGAAGAGATGAAAGACCACGACCGCAAGCGGATGAAGAAAGGGGGCGATAAGTAGTGGGAACTCCTAACGTCACCATCGATCCCCTTACAAGAATCGAAGGCCACCTGCGCGTCGAGTGCGAAGTCACCGACGGCAAGATCACCGATGCCTGGGTTTCAGGCTCGCTGTTCCGCGGCATGGAGATGGTTCTCAAGGGACGCGCGCCCTCCGACGCGTTCTATGTCGCCCAGCGAATCTGCGGCGTCTGCCCGATCTCCCACGGCCACGCAGCCACCATGGCCGCCGAAGACGCCATGGGGGTAACGATTCCCAATGGCGCGCGCATCGTCCGTAACATCATCGAGGCGGCTCAGTATCTGCACAGCCACATCCTGTGGTTCTACACGCTGGCTGCTCTCGACTACATCGACCCCGGTAAGGCGCTCGAGGCGAACATCGCCGACACGCACGCACTCGCCGTGGCCGCTGGAACCACTACATCCAACTTCCAGGCCGTACAGGACAAGCTGAAGGGGCTCGTGGCCGGTGGCCAGCTCTCCATCTTCTCCAACGGTTGGTTCGGTCATCCTGCGTACGCCCAGGATATGCCGCCGGAGCTCGCCCTTATCGGCGTTGCGCACTACCTCGAGGCCCTGGAAATGCAGGCCGAGGCATCGCGCGTCATCGCCATCATGGGCGGCAAGTTCCCGCACTTCATGACCTCGCTCCCCGGTGGTACCGCTTGGGTGCCCACAGAAGAGAAGATCGACGACATCCTGTTCCGCCTGATGCGCGTTCGCGACTTCGTGTGGAACACCATGATTCCGGATACGCTCGCTATCGCGCCGTTCTACAAGGACGCGTTGAGCTACGGTGGCGGTCACGGCAACTTCCTGTCGTGGGGCGTCTTCAACCGCGAGTCCATGGAGATGAAGGACCGTTACATGCCGGAAGGTGCCGTATTCTCCGGCTCACTTACCGCTGAGACGGCTAACCCGGAAGCCATCAAGGAGTACGTGAAGCATTCATGGTTCACGTCGCCCACCGGTCTCAATCCGGCCGAAGGCCAGACCGTTCCGGAGTTCACCAAGTACGACGTCAACGCGCAGTACACCTGGGCAAAGGCGCCGCGATACAACGGCAAGCCGATGGAGGCCGGTCCGCTTTCACGCATGCTGGTCGCCTATCTGCGTGGCGTTGAGCCGGTCAAGGCCGTCGTCGACAAGGCCCTTGGTGCGCTCGGAGCACCGGGCAAGCCCGAGGTTCTCGTCTCGCTGCTCGGCCGCGTGGCCGCCCGCAACCTTGAGACAGCAGTCGTAGCCGACTGGTCGCTCGAGTGGGTTAACGAGCTTGTGGCCGCGATCAAGGGTGGCGACGTCAAGTTCTTCGAGGAGAGCACTCCTGATGCAGGCGCTGGCGCCGGCATGTGGGAAGCTCCCCGTGGCGCACTCGGTCACTGGATGACCATCAATAATGGCAAGATCTCGAACTATCAGATCTGCACGCCATCAACGTGGAACATCGGTGGTCGCGATGACGAGGGTGTCACCGGCGTCATCGAGCAGGCACTGATCGGTGCCCCCTGTATCGATCCTGAACGGCCGATGGAGGCAGCACGTATCGCTCGCAGCTTCGATCCTTGAATCGGATGCGGCGTTCACGTGACTGAACGCAAAACCGGCAAGCAGGGCACGATCTACACTCGCAAGTGGGGGGTGAAGTAAATGGGACACAAGCTGTATCGTGAGGCTCACCCGCTGGTCTTCGTGCTGACGCACTGGATCAACCTGTGCGCCATGGTGTTCCTGACCCTCTCGGGTTTCTACATTCACTATCCGATCTTCCCTGCATTCATGGGAGTCGCCCGTGGCACGCACTCCTTCTGGATGTTCGCGCTTCTGATCAACCTCGTGGTGCGCATCATCCTGGCCTTCTTCGTGAAGTCCGCGATCATGCCCGACACTCGCGAGCAGGAGCCTGACTACAAGAATTGGCTGCCGCAGGCCGCCAACCGCCACCAGATGATTCCGTGGATCAAGTACTACCTGTTCCTGAAGAAGGATCATCCGATCTCGGCGAAGTACGGCGTTCTTCAGAAGGTCGCCTATCTTGCTACGCCGTTCCTGATTCTCGCTGCGGCCTACACGGGCTTCATGCTCTGGGCTCCCACGACGAACTGGGCCTTCTTCCACGTTGGTGCGACCTGGATCGCATCGCTCTTCAACGCTGGCGGCGCGGATCTTATGCCGGTGCGGATCGTCCACTTCTTCATCATGTGGGTCATCCTCATCTTCACGGCTTTCCACGTCTACCTTGCGAACATCTACAACTTCGCTCCCTCGAAGATGATCTTCGCCTGGAAAGAGAACACTGGCGATCACGCCTAGGTTCTTGTTCGTCAGTTCACGACAGATGGACCCTGGGAAACCAGGGTCCATCTCATTTTCACAACAGGAATCAACAACTGTTCGGCGTAGTATGTAATGAGTAAGACAGAGCAATTCATGAGGGGGTTGCGGGTGCTTTCCGAACGCATAATTTCTTCGGTCCTCGGCGTGCTGAACCGATCCTATCTCGCGACTGAACCATGCACGCGGGACTTTCTGCCGGGTCCGGAGGCGGGACACGGCTACGTCCTGTACGCACACATTCCTTTCTGTGAGCGGCTGTGCACGTACTGCTCGTTCAACCGGTTTCTCTACAAAGAGGAACGTGCCCGGGCCTACTACCAGAACCTGCGTGCCGAGATGCGGTTGGTGTCAGGGCTCGGCTACGACTTCGCGTCGCTGTACGTGGGTGGCGGGACCCCCACGATCCTCCTTGACGAGCTCGCACTGACCATCGACCTTGCGCGCGAGCTGTTTCCGGGTATTCGGGAAGTTTCGGCCGAGACCAGCCCCAACCATCTGGGGCCAGAGCTCGTCGCGACACTCGGCGGGCGGGTGCAGCGGCTCTCAGTGGGAGTGCAGAGCTTCGACGACAGGCTCCTGCGTCAGATGGACCGCTATGGAAAGTACGGTACCGGCGAGGAAGTCTTCGAGAGGGTGGCTTCGGTCGCCGGCGCGTTCCCTTCGTTCAACGTCGACATGATCTTCAACTTCCCCAGCCAGACCGAGGAGATCCTACGTAACGACATCGAGCTGGTGAAGCAAATCGGAGCGAACCAGACCACGTTCTACCCCTTGATGGCCTCGCCGCTTCGTCGCAAGGAGCTAGCGCAAACCGTGGGAACCATCGACTTCGGTCAAGAGGCCCGGTACTACGATCTCATCACCGACGCGCTTGCGCCGGACTTCGTCCCCGCCAGTGCGTGGACCTTCTCTCGTGATCGCCACGTCATGATCGATGAATACATCGTCGACTTCCCGGAGTACGTCGGCATCGGTTCGGGCGCCCTGTCATTCTTAGGCGGAAGGGTCTTTGGAAATACTTTCTCGCTTCGCGAGTACAGTGAGCGAATCGAGCAGGGGCGTATGGCGGTCACCAAGTCAGGCAAGCCATACGGGCGCATGGCTCAAATGCGCTACCGTTTCGTCACCGACCTCTTTGGATTGCGACTCGATAAGCGTCGTTTCAAGGCCGATTTCGGCGTTTCCGCTGAACTCGCCCTTGCCGCGGAGCTCGCCTTCATGACGATGGTCGGTGGTATCGCGACCCATACTGCTGACGAGATCACGTTGACCAGGAAGGGCCGTTATCTGCTGCTGGTCATGATGCGCGAGACCCTTGCCGCCTCTAACGATGCGCGCGATAAGGCCAGAGCAGAACTGCCGCTCGATGAGCGCATCCTGCTTCTCGAAGGAGACACCTCTGCGGGAGTCATTCGAGAGCCGGCACGTGTCGCCGGCTGACTGATTCGTTTGGCTCCGCTCGGTACTCCCCGTTTCAACACACTGACTGCCTATCGAAGGGACCGCGGACACCGTGGCTAACGAAACAATCTTGGTAATGGGTGTAGGGAACCCGCTGATGCGCGACGACGGAATCGGACCTCGTGTAATCGAGATGCTGTTGACCGGCTACGACTTCCCTGAGTACGTCGAGTTGGTCGACGCCGGGACCATGAGCTACATGATTCTTGATCTGATTCGCGACGTCGACCGCCTTATCATCATCGATGCGATCAAGAATACCGACCTGCCACCTGGCACCGTGCTTCGATTGACTCCGGAAGAGATGGCCGAGAATCAAGTGAGCCACTCCATGCACGATGTGCGGGTGGTCGACATTCTACAAGCCGCCGAGCTGCTTGGTCGTGCCCCGAAGACCGTCGCGATCGGTATGCAGATCGAGTCGATCGAGGAGTGGGTGCTCGAGCTCACACCTGATGTGGAGGCCGCCCTGCCGATCGCGTGCGCCGCGGTACTCGATGAACTCGAGCTCCACGGAGTGGTAGCCACCCCGTCGGATTCCGCCGACATTCACGCCCAGATCATCGCGGCCATGCGCACCTACGACCCGATGCCTGACACGCGTCCTTCGCACGACTGACGCGACTGGCGCGACTGATTCGGCTGAATCAGCTGAATCAGCGTATTGCCCGTTCAGCCAGCGAGTTCGCGGCGCAGCCGATCAACGATTCCCGACACATCAAGCCCTGCTCTCGCCAAGATGTCGCTTGATGCGCCTGACGACTGGTAAGACTCGACCCCGATGCGCACGAGCCGTGTCCCCGATTCCTGCGTAGCAAGCCACTCGGCCACCGAAGCGCCAAGCCCCGAAGCTACGTTGTGGTCCTCGACCGTGACGATCAACGGGGCGTTCGCGGCGTACTCCATCGCATCGTGGTCGAGACTCAACGGGCAAGCGACGATGCCGACTTCAACAGATATGCCGTCCTCGGCAAGCACATCCGCAGCGCTCACTGTGACACCAGCAACCGTTCCCATGGTCAGCACGCATACGTCAGAGCCCTCGCGAGCCCAGACAATCTCGCCGTACTGAAACTCGTAGTCGGCACCGAACAACGCCTCGCCTGAGGCGTCCACTATCACCGGCAGCTTGCTGCGACCCATGGCAAGTGCGACATTGCCCTGCATCGCAGCCATGGTGCGTACCGCGCGATCCGTCTGGTTGGCGTCCGCGGGGACGATGATCTTCCAGCCGTAACAGTTGCGCAGGGCACCCACGTAATCGATACATTGATGCGTCTTACCGTCCTCGCCTACATCCAGACCGCAATGCGTCACAGCGAGTTTCAAGGCCGCGCCGTTGATATCGTTGAGACGCTGCTGGTTGTACACCTCATCGATACCAAACGCACCAAAGTCAGACCAGAACGAGAGAACGCCGGGTACGGTCGAAAGCGCCCCGCCGGCAGTCGCCGCATTGTGCTCGCCCACGCCGAGTTGAATGAACCCCGCCGGTCGCTCGGCAGCGAAACCGTCTGTCTTCACCGACACGGCCAGATCGCAGTCAAGAACGCCGATCGGGACCTCAGGATTCGCACGTGCGAGGTCCACCAGGGCGCCACCCCACGCACCGCGACAGTCGGCCTTCTCCCCCGCCTCAAGGGTGCGGTTCTGTCCCGCATCGATACTGACGGGCGGAGTCTGGTGTTCCAGCGCTGCGACCAGACACGGCTGACCGCGTCGAATCGCCGCCTTGTCGAGGACGGAGGCATCAAGTCCGAGCTCGCCCATGGCGCGAGCGAACTCCTCGGCCCTGAGCCCGCGACCGTGAAACTCCTCCTTGCCCTCCATGAAGGACACGCCCTTGCCGATGACGGTTCGCGCCAGAACCACGCTGGGGACGCCATCATCGATCGCGTCTCGCAGCGCCTCGTGCAGCGCGGCGATGTCGTGCCCGTCGCACTCGATCACACGCCAGCCATCCGCCGCCCAGTCTTCAGACAGGTGAACAGGCATGACGTCCTCGGTTCGACCGGATATCTGGATGTGGTTCCAGTCGACGATCGCAGTCAGATTCCCCAGTCCCTCTTTCGCTGCGGCACGACGAGCTTCTCCGACCTGACCCTTCTGCTGCTCGCCATCCGACATTGCGACAAAGGTGTGCCAGTCCGCCCCCGTCAGTCTCGCTCCCAGAGCGAGTCCGAGTCCTGCCGAGAGGCCCTGACCAAGGTTGCCGCTCGACCACTCGATGCCGGGCACAGATCGTTCGACGTGCCCCTCAAACACGCTTTCGGCCTGGCGGAAGTGCGCCGTGAACTCCTCGGCGGGGAAAAAGCGGTTCGCGCCCAGCGCCGCATAGGCGCCGGGTGAAGTGTGCCCATGGCTGATGACGACGCGATCGCGCATCGGCCATCTCGGCTCGTCGGGTCGCAGATTGGCACACGAGTACAGCACGGTGTAGATCTCGAGGGACGACATGGACCCGCCCGGATGACCCGACCCCGCGACCGAGGTCGCTGTCAGAATATGACCTCGCGACTGCAGCGCCTGGTCTTCCAGCACCTGCAACTCCTGAGCGGTAAGCGATGTGCCAAAACCCATTTGAGACATTCTGGGACTCCCGTGTTCGAGGTCTGAAGGGCGCGAGCGCGCCGTGCAGGTTACAGTGATGGTACCCAAGTGACGTGCATGTAAGAGGAGGCGGTTCGTGTGCTCGACGTACTTGAGATTGCAAAAGCTTCAGCACTGGCGGGTGGAATGATTCTTCACGATCGCCGTAACAACATGGGCGCGGTCAGATCCAAGTCCTCGCGAACCGACTTCGTCACCGAGGCGGACGTTGCCTCAGGAGTCGCGATCGTATCGGCGATCCTTGAAAGGGACCCGTCGGCGCGCATCCTCGTGGAGGAGGAAGAAGTCTACGGGCTGCTCGGCGTGGAGAAGGCGACACTCGGAGACGGTGATGTGTGGGTCATCGATCCCCTCGACGGCACCACCTCGTTCATCCATGACTACCCCACCTACTCGGTGTCAGTGGCGTTCGTGCGCGGGGACACGCCGGTTGCCGGCGCAGTCTACAACGTTGCCACTCGCGAAATGAATTCGGCCGCGCTCGGGCTCGGCGCGACACGGGACGACGTTCCGATTCAGGTCGCGCAGGCCGAAACGGTCCAGGACGCGCTCATGATCACCGGCTTCCCCTACGATCGCGGGGAGCCGCTCACTCGCCAGCTGGCGGTACTCGGGGCGTTCTTGCGCGCGCCGGTACACGGGATTCGCCGAGACGGATCAGCCGCCATCGACTGCTGTCACGTCGCGGGAGCACGCGCTGACGGGTTCTGGGAGTACGCGCTCAAGCCTTGGGACATGGCCGCAGGAGTGATCATCGCTCGCGAGGCCGGTGCGCACGTGAGCGACATCACCGGCGCCGAGTGGACCGCGCTCAGCACGGGAATCATCGTCGCGAATCCGGCTCTCCATGCGGAGATGCTGGCTCTGATCGCGAGCGCATCGATCTAACCGCAGGCCGCGCCGCTGACGACCGAAACCACGCGTCTGCAGTTAGTGGCGCGTCGAAGTCGGTGCCGGCGCGGCGTCCTCGGCGAGTGTGACATTCCACTCGCCCAGCACCTTGCTCACGGCAGCCTCGCCACTCTCGATGCAGTTGGGAAGTCCCACTCCACGGTAGCTGCCACCGGCGAGGGCAAGCCCAGGAATCGCGGCTGAGCGCGTCTCGATGTCCGCAACACGGTCGAGATGGCCCATCGTGTACTGCGGCATGCCGAGAGTCCATCGAAAGAATCTCCGGAACAGCGGCTTGGCCTGCGGATTGATGCCGAGAATGCGTCGCAGCTCGGCCTCGGCGATGTCGGTCAACTCCTCGTCGCTCTTGTCCATGATCGCCTGGTTCTGCGGACCGCCGACGAATCCTCTGAGAAGCACGGCGCCCTTCGGCGCTCGGCCCGGCCATTTGGTGGAAGAGTACGTCGCCGCGAGCAGCTTGCTCTTCTCGAGCGCAGGACACAGGACTCCGAAGGCGTTCATGTCGATACCGATCTCACTCTCATCGAACGCGAGCGAAACGGTGGCCGATGAGCTCGAGGGTATGGCAGCGAGAGCGTCGGCGATTCCGGCCTCAACGGAGCGAACGAGTGGCTCTGCGGCCCACGACTCCGTAGCGAAGATGACCGCATCGCCGGCGATGGTCGTTCCGTCATCCAAGTCGACAGACCAGGAGCCGTCAGCGCCGGATACCGAGGTCACGGCTCGACCCGTGAGCATCTTCTCGCGCCCCGCGAACTTGGCCATCGCCGCAGGGAACTCATGCATGCCGCCCTTGAACGCGGTGAAGAAGGTGCGGGGATTCGCGGGGTCGAGGGGGTGCTTGCGACGCATCTCCTCGGCCATCTTGCGCTGCGCGAGGAAGCCCTTGATCATGCAGCCGTATTTCTGCTCCATCTCGAGCAGATTGGGAAACGTCGCGGCAAGCGACATCTGCGCCGGATCCGACCCGTGTACGCCACCAACAAGCGGTTCCGCCAGACGATCGAGAATCTCGCGGCCCATCCGACGCACGATGAAGTGCTCAAGCGTCTCGTCGTTGAGCTCACCGGGAGCGACCTTCTTCGTCGGAACGAACAGATCCATCCCGGCGCGGATCTTGCCGGACCAGGAGAAGAGCCCGGTGGTCGCGAAGGGGACGAACTTGGTGGGCGCGAACTGCATCACACCGTCCGGCATGGGATACAGGCGCCCCTTCTTCAGGATCAGGGTGAGCTTGCGCGAATCATCGGTCGCCAGCTTCTTGTCGGTCATGCCGACGAGCTCGGCGATGCGGTGGACTGCTGGCTTGAGGGTCAGGAACGAGTCGGGTCCGCCGTCTACCACGAACGGGCCGCGCTCCGTGTCGACGATCTCACCGTCGATCTTGCCGCCGAGACGTTCGTCGCGCTCCACGAGTACGAAGTCGACATCGGCACCGCTGTCAGCAGCGCGCTTGATCTTCATGGCGGCAGCCAGTCCGGCGACGCCTCCTCCGATGATGATGACCTTCTTCATGCCCGTCCTTCGTGTCGTGTGAATGGAACTGCCCGATGGCGCCTAGCGACGTGGCGCGGGGCCCTTCTCGGCATCTTCGACCAACGTGATTCCGAGGTCCCGGAGCACCTTGCTCGCGGCCTCTTCGCCTGAATCGAGGCAGTTGGGCACTCCGACGCCGCGGTACGCGCCTCCCGCCAGCCCGAGACCGACCGTAGTGGCCGTACGCGCTTCAATCTCATCGACGCGATCGAGATGCCCCATCGTGTACTGCGGCATGCCCCCAACCCACCGATACACGCGAGCGAATACCGGCACCGCAGCAGCCTTCACGCCCAGCAGCTTCACAAACGATGCCCGAACGATCTCGACCAGCTCATCGTCGGAGCGCTGAATGATTTCCTGGTCACGAGGTCCGCCGACAAACCCGCGCATCAGCACGCGTCCCTCAGGTGCGCGACCCGGCCACTTCGAAGACATAAGCGAGATACCGGTGACCGGCTCGTGCTCGATGGCGGGCGACAGGGCGCCATGCCAACGCTTATCGAACGGACAGTCCGCCTCGTCAAAGCCCATAAGGATCGTCGCCGAGGAAGAGCAGGGAATCTGACCCACGAGGTCGGCAAGACGATCGTCGACTCCGCGAAGCAGGGGCTCGGTCGCAAACGCCTCAGTCGCGAGTACGACCGCATCGCCGTCCAGCGTTTCCCCGGTCGAGAGCGTAACGCTCCAGGTGTCATCCGGCCCGCGAGTAACTGAGGACACAGCGGCACCGGTGCGGATATGCTCGCGTCCCGCAGCGTCGGCCATCCGGTTGGTCAGATACTGAAGCCCCGGAGCGAACGACGAGAAGAAGCTGTAAGGCCTCGCGCCTGGCTTGGGAGGATTGGCCTTACGACGAGCCTCGATGGCCTTACGCTGGGCGAGAAAGCCCTTCACGAGCGATCCGTGCTTCTGCTCCATATCGAGCAGGTTGGGATACGTCGCGGCCAGCGACATGTCCTTGGGGTCCGAGCCGTTCACTCCGCCCACGAGTGGCTCGGCGAGACGCTCGAGGGATTCTCTGCCTAGCCTGCGCACAACGAAGCTCTCAAGTGACTCGTCGTTACGCTCCCCTGCCGGAACCTTCTTGGCGGGGATGACGAGATCGAGCGCCATACGGAACTTCGCCGGCCACGAGTACAACGACGTCGTCGCCATCGGCAGGACCTTCGTCGGGGCGAACATCATGATGCCATCGGGCATCTCGACGAGTTTGCCGCGCTTGACGATGAATGTCTTCTTGTTCGCCTCGATTGTGCCGGTTTCGTCCTCGTAGATGCCGAGCTGACGGGCGACGCGATGCACCGCGGGTTTGTCGGTGAGGAAGGAGTCGGAGCCGCCGTCGACGATGAACGCCTCGCCGGTCGCCGGGTCCTCAACGCGCTCAGTCAGGAGCTTGCCGCCAAGACGATCATCCCTCTCAAGAAGAGTGAACGCCACGTCGTGCCCAGCATCAGCCGCACGCCTGAGCTTGTAGGCGGCGCCGAGGCCGGCCACGCCGCCACCGACGATGATGATGTGTTTCACGCAGGCACCCCATTTCACGGGAACCGGAAAGGAAGGCGCCGTCACGAAACGACGCGCAGGTAATCGCTACAGAAGTTCGCCCAGCGAATCGGCAATCGCGTCGAGCACCGCCGGCGCATCGTTGATGACCGGTGTGCGGCTCCATTCCAGATCAGCACGGAGCGTTCGATCCGCAGCAACGATGTCGAGATCGTAGAGGGTCTCCATGTGATCGGTGAGGAAGCCGATTGGCGTGACGACCAAGGCCTTGACCTCGGAAGCGGCCGCAGCGTCGATGAGCGCGTCAAGGTCAGGCTCAAGCCACGCTCCCGGGCGCTGCCCTTTTGACTGGTACACGAGGAACCAGGCCCGTGGCTCTTTATCTGAACCGAAAGCTTTGAAGTCACTGAACATCGCCGCCCCGGCGTCAGGGCGTCCCTCTCCCATGCCGAGCTTCTCCGCGATAGCCTGCGCTGTGCGCTGAAGCCCCTCGACATAGGGATCATCTTCCTGCAGATCGGCCTCGGGAAGGCTGTGCGCCGTGAATACGACGATAGCTCCCTCACTCGGCTCGATGTCTTCGATTGCAGCCGCAGTGGCACCCGCCATGTAGTCCACGAACGCATAGAGGTCCGAGATGAGGGGGGCCTCAACGACCTCGATACCCGGGTGCAGGGTGCGTACCTCGTCCAAGGCCTCACGATACGCACCGGATGCCGCCTTCGACTCGAACGGCGACAGCGAGACCGTTACGATGCGGTCGCAGCCAAGCTCGACGAGCTCACTGAACGCAACATCGATGAACGGGTGCCAGTAGCGCATCCCGACGCGAACCGGAACGGGAGTGCTGCCCCTGTCGGCAAGTCGAGTCTCGAGGCCGGATGCCATCTCCTGCGCGATCAAGGGAAGCGGCGAGGATCCACCGATAGCCAGATAGCGCATGCACACCTTGCTGACCAGCTCATCGCTGGGTTCGCGATCCATCAGGTTGCACATGAACGGTCGTACCGCGTCGATCGAATCAGGACCGCCAAAACCCAGCAGCAGAACTCCTGTTGTCGCCATGACTACGCTCCAGCGCCCGCACGAATGCGATCGGAGTGCTTGTGCACATAGGAAATCATCTTGCGGGCCTTCTCGGGATCAGACGTCTTGTGGATGCCGTGACCCAGGTTGAAAATGTGGCCCGGACGTGTGCCGACGGCTTCGAGGATCTCGACGACCATGGCCTCAAGCTCGGCGTCGGGAGCGAAGAGTGCTACCGGATCGATGTTGCCCTGGATGCCGAACTTGGGGTCGATCTGCTCGCACGCCTTCTTGATGTCCAGACGCCAGTCAACGCCGATGACATCACCGCCGGCCTTCTGTGCCAGGTCGAGCATCGAGGTCGCACCGTTGGGGAAATGGATCACCGGAACGCCGCCGTCGGGGACGACCTTGTCGCCGTGCGCCTTGACCTCGTCGATCACGCGCTTGGTGTGCTTGAGCACGGAGCGCTCGTAATCACGCGGCGCGATGTAGCCGATCCAGCTGTCGAAGAGCTGCACGGCCTGCGCACCGGAGTCGATCTGCATCTTGAGGTAGTCGATCGTGGTATCCGCGAACTTGCCGAGGAGCATGTCCCACGCCTCCGGCTCAGACCACATGAGGGCCTTGCAGTTCTCGTAATCACGCGTGCCTTGGCCCTCGATGGCGTAGCTGGCCAGCGTGAACGGCGCACCGGCGAAGCCGATGAGCGGAACCTTGTTCTCCAGCTCACGGCGAAGCGACTTGATGATGTCTTGCACATAGCCCGTCGTCTCGATCGGATCCGCAACCGTCAGCTTCTCAACATCGGCCACGGTACGAACGGGATTGTTGATGACGGGACCGCGGCCACTCTGGAACTCGAGATCCAGTCCCATACCCGGGAAACCGACGAGGATGTCAGAGAACATGATCGCCGCATCGACGCCGACGAGGTCGACAGGCTGCATCGAGACCTCGACCGCGAGCTCTGGGTTACGACACATCTCAAGGAAGCCGTACTTCTCTCGGATGGCGCGGTACTCGGGCATGTAGCGGCCGGCCTGACGCATCATCCAGACAGGCGTACGTTCGGTCACTTCGCGGCGAGCCGCGCGCAAGAACAGGTCGTTGTAAGCCATGGAGCGAGGTCCTTTCGGGCGGTTGCAGAAACGAGCCGGACACACGACGGCGATTCTACCACGCACGAGGCGATTTCGTGCTGTGGTGACACTTGTTACAAACCCATCCGATGAGCAGGACAGCCCCGACTCGCAGGCGCGAACCGGGGCTGTCGGACGAGCGACTCTGCGATGTTTGCGCTACTCGACTTCCGGAGCGCTGTCGACGATCTTGCGCACGACCGAAGGATCGGCCAGCGTGGAGATATCGCCCAATGCATCCATCTCGCGCTCACCAGCAGCGACCTTGCGCAGGATGCGGCGCATGATCTTGCCCGAGCGGGTCTTGGGCAGGTCGGGAACGATCTGGATGTGGTCCGGAGTGGCGATCGGGCCGATCTCCTGGCGGACGTGGCCGCGGAGGATCTTGGCTGCGTCGACCGCATTGGCGGCGTTCTCCTTGAGGATGACGTAGGCGTAGATGCCCTCACCCTTGATGTCATGCGGGAATCCGACAACCGCGGCCTCCGCGACGTACGGGTGCGACACGAGAGCCGACTCGACCTCGGCGGTACCCATGCGGTGTCCCGAAACGTTGATGACGTCGTCGACGCGTCCGAGCAGCCAGTAGTAGCCGTCCTCGTCTACCCGGCAGCCGTCACCGGTGAAGTAGTAACCGGGGAACGTCGAGAAATAGACTTCCTTCACGCGAGCGTTCTTGTCATCGCCCCAGGTGCCGCGGAGCATGCCCGGCCAGGGGTACTTGATGCAGAGGCGTCCGCCCTTGCCGATCGGGGTCTCGGTCTGATCCTCGTTCAGGATGATCGGCTGGACACCGAACATCGGCTTGGTAGCCGAACCGGGCTTCATGGGAGTCGCACCCGGCAGGTTGGTGATCATGTGACCGCCGGTTTCCGTCTGCCACCAGGTGTCCACGATCGGGATGCGCTCGCGACCGATGTTCTTGTAGTACCACTCCCAGGCCTCGGGATTGATCGGCTCGCCGACGGTACCCAGAACGCGGAGGGTGGAGAGGTCGTACTTCGCGGGCCACTCGTCGCCAGCCTTCATCAGGGCGCGAATCGCGGTTGGCGCGGTGTAGAACTGGTTGACGCCATGCTTGTCGATGATGTCCCAGAAGCGCCCGGCATCCGGGTAGTTAGGCACACCCTCGAACATGAGCGACGTGGCGCCGATGCAGAGCGGACCATAGACGACGTAGCTGTGGCCGGTGATCCAACCGATGTCGGCCGTGCAGAAGAACACGTCGTCATCGTGATAGTCGAACGTGTACTTGAACGTCATCGCGGCCTGAAGCAGATAGCCGCCAGTGGTGTGAAGTACGCCCTTGGGCTTGCCCGTAGAACCGGACGTATAGAGGATGAAGAGCGGGTCCTCGGCGTCCATCCACTCGACCTCACAGTGGCGGGACAGTTCGACCGAGCGCATCTCCTCGTGGTACCAGAAGTCGCGACCCGGCTCCATGTCAACGCGAGTGCCGGCGCGCGAGACGACGATGACGGCGCCGATGGTAGGCGTCTCGTTGAGGGCCTCGTCAGCCAGGGCCTTGAGCGGCACAACGCGGCCGCCACGCAGGCCTTCATCGGCGGTGATCAGCATCTTGCAGCCGCTGTCCTGGATGCGGTCACGCAGCGAGTGCGACGAGAACCCGCCAAAGACGATCGAGTGGATAGCACCGATACGAGCACACGCGAGCATCGCAATCGCGAGCTCAGGAATCATCGGCATGTAGATGGCGACACGATCGCCCTTCTTGATGCCGTGCTTCTTGAGCACATTGGCGAACTTGCAGACCTTGTAGTAGAGCGACTGGTACGTGTAGATCTTGCTGCGGCCCTCGTCGGACTCCCAGATGAGAGCGGCCTTGTTGCGCCGACCATCGGTGAGGTGACGGTCGAGGCAGTTGTACGAGACATTGGTCTTGCCGCCCTTGAACCATTCGACCTTAGGAGTCTCGAACTCCCACTCGAGCACCTTGTCCCACGGCTTCTCCCAGTGGAGCATCTCCTTGGCCATGTCGCCCCAGAATCCCTCGGGGTCGCCGACGGAGCGTTCATACATCTCGTTGTACTGCTCCATGGAGCTGATCCATGCGTGGTCCTTGACCCATTGCGCAGGCTCGATGGTGCGTCCTGCATGCGAGAAAGAGTCGAGTGAAGTGGACTCTTCAGTCATAACGGCCTCCTAGTCCCAGTGATTCATCTGGTACGGGTTCCGGCGAAATCCCGTACAGTGCCGTGATACTCACCCCTGCTTGCGAAGCGGCCCTGAACGCAGACCCGTCCTTACTATACGCACGGTATCGATGGTTACCTGCCTCGAAGTCGGGTGGACGGCAGGAATGTCTCGGCTAACGGCGCGAACTGGTATGTAACAAATGTTGCACACTTATGAGAATCGTAGTATGTTCAGCCCAACACAGTTTCCCTTCCCTACGTACGACGCCGTTTCCGGGGAATCCGGACGGCACAAACCGGTAAAGGGCTTAAACGCGACCGGCATCGCGTAGACGTGGTTGCCAGGCAGACCACTCACAGCCCGAATGAAGCTCAGGGGTATCACCGGGGAAGGATTAAGGAAGCCCTAGCCCGAAGGCTGGGGCTTCCGGCTATCCAGGGGTGGTTTCTGGTCCTCGCGGTTTCGCCGAATCTGCGCGGGGAACCGGTTAGGCCGAGTACGGCTCGAGCGTCATCGCTCCCAGGAATGCTTCGCCAAATCCCGCAGAAGCCGCCAGTTCGATGCTCTTGGCATGCGCCAGCACGGGTGCTACCGACACCAGCGAATCTTGATCAAGAGCGATCGCAGCCGCTCCGTCCAGTGCCGCGTTGCCCACACGGCGGGTAATTCCGACAACTTCACGTGGCAACATGCCCAGCGACACCAAGTCCTCCGCGTCCACGGAGAACCCCAAGGCCCCAGCCACGAACACAGCAGTAAGGTCACCAGCGGAGCAACCCGCGGCGCTCAGCACCGCAGTGACTGCCACCTGTATCGCCGCGATCGCGAGCTGAACTTCCCGTACATCGAGTTGGCTCAGAGACAAACAACCTGGGCCTTCCCCAAACGCGAAGAACACGACGCCTGCGGAGTCCCTGTCGAATCGGGTCTGGAGCGGGCCGTCCTGCACGAACAGCCCTGACCCGTCGATGTGGCCGAGTCGCCGCAGCATCGCCACTGCCGAGAACACACCGGAGCCCGAGAGCCACTGCGGCTCTCCCCCACCCAGAACCTCGAAGCTGATCTCACCTTCGCTCGCAGCCGTCACCCTCGTGATTGCGCCATCTGCTGCCGGCCCACCACACGCGATCCCTGCTCCCTCGAAGGCTGGTCCGGCAGCCGCAGATGCCACCGTGAGCTTGCCGCCTGAAGCCAGCACTATCTCGGCGTTGGTTCCCAGATCGACCATGAGAACCGGTCCGCGCGTACTGAGTATCCCGGTGCCGACAACCGCCGCGACCGTATCTCCGCCGACAAAGCTCGCAATGGGGCCGAGTACGGAAATCTCCAGATCAGGAGCGAGCTCCGTTGAGAGTCGCGGCGACGCGAAGGTCGAGTCGTACACAGGCGCGGTAAACGGATGGGCTGCAAG
>JBBRWO010000025.1:0-20577 GCA_038249135.1 Coriobacteriia bacterium | reverse complement strand
GCGTAGTCGACGATCTCCTTGACCACCAGGAAGTATTCCGAGAACCCCATCGAGTCAATGAGTGAGAGCTCGTGCTGCAGGCGCGAGATCGCCTCGGGCACCAGCGGGTTGTAGCGCCGCTCGAGCCCCCGCCACGACTCCTTGGCGAGCACCGAGTACCCGGTCTCCTCGGCCGGGATGTCGGCGCCCGGGAAGTGGAACTGGCCCAGCGGCAGTTCGAGCCGACACTTCGCCGCGATCTCAAGCGTAGCATCACACGCGCGCGGCAGCGTCTCGAACAGCCGTCGCATCTCCGCCGCGGGCTTGAGCCACAGCTCGGCGTTGGGGCGATCCAGCGGTCCCGGCAGCGCCGTGCGCGACCCCGCCGAGGCGAGCACGTCGTGGAGCCGATGGTCCGCCGGCGCGAGATAGTGGACGTTGTTGGTGGCGACCACTGGCAGCGCAAGCTCGTCAGCCAGCGAGGTGAGTCCGCCCACCAGCCGCGCGCCATCAGTCGTGAGCGGGTGCGTGAGCTCCACATAGAAGTCTCCCGCCGAGAAGCACCCTGACAGCCGCCGCAGCGCCTCACGAGCACGCCCCGGAGCACGCGCGAGCACCGCACGAGCCGCTTCCCCGTTACCGCACCCCGACAGGCCGATGAGCCCCTCGGCGTGTGCCTCAAGGTCACGCAGCGTCACGATGCTGTTCTCGTGCGGCCCGCGCAGATGTGTTCGCGACAGCAGGCGACACAGGTTGCGGTAACCCGCGAAGTCGCGCACCAGTAGTGTGAGGTGGTAACCCACACCGGCCGCGCGGCCGAAGCCGACGCTCGCCGGCAGCACGAGTCGCTTCTCGGGAGGCAGATCCGCCTCCTCGCCGAGGATCCCCGCCGTCTCGACCACCACTTCGCACCCGATGATCGGGATGATGCCCGTCGTTTGGCAGGCCTTGTAGAACCGGATCGCACCGGAGAGTCCCTGATGGTCGGTGAGCGCGAGCGCCGGCATCTCGAGTGCCGCCGCTCGTTCCACGAGTCCGGGCAGTGACGCAGCTCCGTCCATGAAGCTGAACTGAGAATGGACATGCAGATGTACAAATGACCCGGACATCGGTCGCGCCTAGTCCTGGATGCCCATGAGAAGCCAGCTGTCGGCATCACGGTCGTAGGCGATGTCGTACACCCCGCCGCGTGCTGCAACCCGCCAGAACCGCCGAGAGACCCGCGCACGAGGATCCCACCAGACGCGCTCGATCGCCCACGATTGGACAATCGCATCGATCGCGTAGGCTTCCTCGGCTCGTGTGAACTGCACGGGACGCTGCGATGCCGCATCCCACGCCACCGCAAGCGGCTCAGCGGCGTGTTTTGCGGCGCAGGAGCCATCGCGATGCACAAGATCCGAGGCACGGACTATCCACGGGCTAGCGAACAGTTCGAGAATCGCAGGCATTCGTCCGCTGACCTCATCGAACAGCTCGATCGGCTGACCTGCGGGCGTGGCGGAGAACCGTTTGATGGCGGCATTGCGACCCATCCCGAAGCCTCCTCCGTCTCAGCGCGATATGCCGAGACTCCTCGGCGGTCTCCTCAGTATACGAACATATGTTCGATACACAAGGACACTGTGACGGGAGGCATCTTCTTCTGATGAGCGGTGATGCGCTACTTGGTGACCTCCACGGTCACCCTACGACCCACTTCGCGTGATATCGCGACCTTCGCCCCCGATATGGTCACCGTGAGCGGACCATCGAACGGCGCGACCTCGATCACCTCAACGTCGGTACCGGGCTTCAGCCCGAGCTCCCCGATGTATCCGAGAAGCTCATCATCCTCGCTCACGCGCAGGACCCGAGCAGTGCATCCGGCCTCGGTATCCGCAAGCAGGACTCCGGTGATGGTGTGGATTGAACCGTCAGCCCCGGGAATCGGATGGCCGTGAGGGCAGACAGCCGGGTTCTCGAGAAACGCCTCAAGCGCGGTCAGCACCCGAGGGGACAGGGCGTGCTCAAGAAGACACGCGTCCTCGTGGGCATCTTCCCAGTTGAGTCCGAGGGCATCGACCAGAAAGCGCTCCGCGAGACGATGACGACGAACGATGTCCAATGCTCGAGTCGTGCCCTCCTGGGTCAGCATGATCGCGCGACCATCTCGGGTGACGAACCCCTGCGACTCAAGGCGCCGAAGAGTCGCTGTGACCGTGGGACCGGAAACGTTCATGGACTCGGCGAGCTGCGTGGGCCTAACCGTTCCGTGCTCAGAAAGCTTGTAGATACTTTCCAGGTACTCTTCGAGTGTCGCAGTAGGCACGATGTAGCCTCCTCTCGCCTGAAATCGACCATCGGCACGTGCAGATGTACTCAGAATTCTAACAGTCGGGAGCACCTCAAGACCAGTCGCGAGACAAGTCTCTCGCCCAAACGGAGAAGCCGCCGTTCGTCAATCTCAAAGTGCCGTTAAGCGTGAGATACTATCCACTGAGCGCAATTCAGCGCCAATTGTCTATTTCGTATTGACACCCGAATTGCAGCTGAGTAGAGTACGTCTTGTCCCGAGAGGTCGGACGCAGCAGACTCCGAAAGACGGCGTACCAGTAGCTGCCGGCGAGGGCACCGAGGAAAGCGACACAACCGCGAGGTGGTTCGCTTGAGACGGGGCCGCAAAGGTAAGAAATGGGAAGTCGGTGCGGTAGGAGTACCTGTAGGCGAGGTCTCTCGGGACACTTGTATTTCCGGCGAGTCTCGCCGCTCCCCCGCAGTCGCTTGGACCACTTAAGGCCGATACGACAGCTTCGCTATTGGAGACTCCCAGATCACGACTTCAACGACGCTGACGCGCGGGTCCACCGTCTCGGCGAGCCTGTCGTAGACGACCTTGGCAAGATTCTCCGCCGTCGGGCTCAAGACATCGAACGGCACTACGTCGTTGAGGTACGCGTGATCGTAGGAATCGAGCACGCCGTTCAAGTCCTCCTTGAGCGCTTTGAAGTCGTACACGATCCCGATCTCATCGAGTGCCTCTGCGGCAACGGTGACCTCCACGTCCCAGGTGTGTCCGTGCAGGTTCTTGCACTCCCCGGGATACCCCCGCAAGGCGTGAGCGGCATCGAAATGACCTTTGACGGTGAGCTCGTACATCGCTGGGTCGTCCTCTCACAGAGCGGAATCGTCAGAAGAGTGTTGCGGCGGAATCATTGTCAGGGACGCAGGGCGCGTCGCCAACCGTCTGTCGGGTGTCCATGGCCTCGTTGGCCATCGCGTCCGCAGCTTCGTTGAATTCTCGGCGCACGTGCGTGACTTGGTGTGTTGCGAATAGGCGCAGGAGAGCGGTTGCTCGCGCATGCAGCGGCTTGAGGCCTTCGTTCTTCACCCGGTATTGACCGTTGATCTGCTTCACGAGCAGTTCGCTGTCGGCCATGACGGTCACGGCCGAATAGCCGAGCGCAGCGACGTTCTCGAGCCCCCAGATGAATGCCAGATACTCGGCGTAGTTGTTCGTCTGTGAACCGAGGAAGCGCCCTCCTCGACAGACGATCTCGCCATCGACTTCGATCACAAAGCCGGCGCCGGCCGGTCCGGGGTTGCCTCGAGAGCCGCCGTCTGTGCGAAGGACAGCACCATTCACTCTGACGACTCCGTCCGGACTACGATCAGACGACGGCACTGAGGACAGACGCCAATATCAGGACCGCCATCCAGTTCGAGGACCCTCTCCATCGGGAGTGTCATGCGACATGCGGAGCATTGGTCACCCTCGAGTTTGCCGACACCCACGCCGCCCTTGCTCTCTCGCGATTTCTCGTAGCGAGTCAGAGTTTCAACGATTAGTGATGCGGCGACCTCGGTTCGCTCAGCCTCAAGGCGGGCAACATCGGTCTGGAGCTGACCCCCGACTTGCTTGTACCGTGTGACAAGGGTGGCGTCCTTCTCGGCAAGTTGCGTGAGGGCCTCATCGATCTTCGCGATTTGAGCGCTGGCCTTGTCGATGCGCTCCATGAGCTGCAGGGACTCCATCTCGAGTTTGTCCTGACGGCGACGTAGACCGTCCATCTCGCGCGTGATCGATACCGCAGCGCGATGATCGGTGGTTGCCGCGACCTTGGCCTGCTCGACCGCGATCTTGTCGGTCAGCATCGTGATCTCATCCTGATGCGCCTTGAGATCGTTGGTGAGTTTGTGTACAAGCAGGTCCGCCTTGCGGTGCAGTTCTGTGACATCGCGAATCTTCGCCCGAACGGCGAGGATCTCGCCCTTCTCGGGGAGCTCCTGGAGACGCTTCTTTGAACGCAGTATCTCCAGATCGAGATCCTGGAGTTTGAGCAGCGATGCTGCCTGGGTCATTCGGGTCTCCCTTGTTGTGGGGTCCACCAGCCGGGTTTCGACTCCAGAACGTGGAGCGATTCCGGATCGAGACCCACGATTCCTTCAACGGCCCGATGAAGCAAACTTACGAGCGGCCACTCTGAAACGTCGTGACCGAGCTCGATGATACAGAGCCCTGCCTCGAGCGCATCCAGGGCGTCATGATAGCGCACCTCGCCCGCCACAAGTGCCTGGGCACCGGACGCGATCACGTCGTCGATAAGGCTGCCGGCGGAACCGGTCGCCGTGGCGATGCGCGACAGCCGGGTATGTGCCGGTCCCCAGACCCGCGGGGTGATCCCGAACGACGCCGCTGCGAGGACTGCGAGTTCCTCAAGAGACGTCGGTTCAGGCGCCGCGCACAAGGCGCCCATTCTCGCGACGGAACGGGCTATTTCGACATCGGTAGCGACGATGAGCGGCTCCTCATAGGGATGCGCGGCGCGTGCGGCGGAGACAACTCCGCGTGCACGCGAACGAGGTGCAACTACCTCGACTCGAACCTCCGAGGCGACCTCGCCGTGACCGCCAGCGCTGTACCCGGTGCCGCGGGTAGTCGGCGCCGAGTCATCGCCAGGCGTGAAGACTCCGGAACCCTCGGCAGATGTGTAGCTGCAGCCGGAGTACTCCCCGATCCGGCCTGCACCCGCCCCGAGCATCGCGGCAACGACCCGTTCAGAAGCAGCGGCGGGGACGAACACGGTGACGTGCGCCATCGGCATCGTTCGACGCTCGATCGGCTTGCTCACCGTGAGTCCGAGCACGTCGGCCAGCAATGACGCAGCGCCGGGCGCGCGATCGAGGTTGGTATGAGCGTTGATCAGTGCAACACCGGCATCGAGCGCGGCGAATACCACTCCCCCCGCTCCTCGGCCTGGGCGCACTAGAGATGGCGGCGTCAGAAACGCAGGATGGTGTGTGACCAAGACGTTGGCGCCAAGCCGCACGCACTCGGCCAGGGCCGCCCGTGTGGGGTCGAGTGCGAACACGATTCCGGTGACCGCGCGCTCGGGATCGCCGGCGAGCAAGCCGACGTTGTCCCACTCCTCGGCCCATTCGATAGGGAATGCTGCGGATATCGCTCGCTCGATATCTGCGACAGTTGTCCGGCTCATAGCTCAATCCTCCGATAGGAACCATCGCCGACAGGAAACGATGCGTACGAGTAACCGGCGCGCACCATCGCGTCATAGGCGAGATCGATGCGGTAGCCGACCTCGTCGGGACGATGCGCATCGGACCCGACCGTTGCTTGAACGCCGGCAACGCGAAATGCCGTAAGCAGGTCGTGACCCGGATAGAGTTCGCCGACAGGCTTTCGCAACCCGGCCGTCGAGACCTCGATCAGAACGCCACCATCCACTGCCGCTTGTGCGGCCTCGGCGTAAAGCTCGGCTGGGTCGAACGACGGTCGGTAGCCGAACTTCTTGACCAGATCCGGATGAGCCATGACGTCGAACATGCCGCTTCGTGCGGCATCGCACCATAGAGAGAAGTAGTCGGTCCATGCGGCTTCAACGCTGTGCTGTTGCCACTCGTGGATTCGACCCGGGTCGTCAAAAACCCACTCACCGATGAAGTGGACGCTGCCGAGAACGAGTCGCGGGCCGTCAGGTCGCTTGCGAGCCGCAGCGAGCGAAGCCTCGGTCTCCTGCACCAGAGCCGGCAGGTAATCGGCCTCTAGACCGGTGATGAGATCGATCTGTGGGTAGCGCTGGCGCATCAAGTCGATCTCGACCAGGTACTCGTCCAACTGGCACGCGGGCATCGACAGGGTACGGTGCGGATCGAGCTCGTCTGGCAATGCGAGGTGCTCGGTAACCACCATCCCTGTGACGCCACCCGCGACCCCGGCGGCGACGTACTCTTCAAGGGACCCCTCGGCATGTCCGCACCGAGAAGTATGGATGTGGCAATCAGTCAGCTCGCGCACTCGATGGTCCCTCCGCCGATGCAGACTTCACCTAGATAGCATACGACAGCCTGCCCTGGGGCAATGCCATCGAGAGGGGTGTCGAACTGCACGCTGAGATGATCGCCGTCGCATCGTGCAACGGCCGGGACAGGCGTCATGCGGTAGCGAACCATGGCCGTCACGACGGTATCCACGTCATACGCAGCGCGCCAGACAGGACCCAATGCCGTGACGGAGCGTGCTGACAGCCCGGATCTGGGACCGACGGTGACCGTGTTGCGGAGGGCGTCGATTGCGATCACGTACAACGGCTCGGGGGCCGCAACACCAAGCCCCTTGCGCTGGCCAACCGTGTAGTGGGCGATGCCGCGATGCTGTCCTACCACGGTTCCATCGATCATTTGGATCGGACCGGGCATCAACGCATCCGGACGATGTCTGGCCACAACTCCGGCATGCTCCCCGGCTTCCGCGAAACAGATCTCTTGGCTGTCCGGCTTGTCGGCGACATGGAGGCCGATCCTAAGCGCCATCTCGCGAACCTGCGGCTTGGTCAACTCGCCGACCGGGAAGAGCGTCGCGCCCAGCTGAGCGTCCTTCAGTCGATACAGAAAGTACGACTGATCCTTGCCGGGATCGATACCGCGAATGAGTTGCAGCGTACCTTCGGCGTCAGGCGCGATTCGAGCGTAATGTCCTGTGGCCAGATAGTCGGCGCCCTGCAGCGCAACCTTGCCGAGCAGATCGGAGAACTTGAGGCGGTCGTTGCAAACCAGACAGGGGTTGGGCGTCCTGCCCGCGGCGTACTCGTCGGCGAACGGAACGACGACCTCGGCCTCGAACTGTTCACGGTAGTTGAGGGTGTAGTGAGCTATCCCGAGCAGGTCACAGACGCGGCGTGCGTCCCTTACGGCGCTCACCGAGCAGCAGCCTCCGGCGTCGTCTGAGGACGGCCAGAGTTGCATCGTGACACCGGTGACGTCGTGACCCTGCTCCAGAAGCAGCGCAGCGGTGACGCTGGAATCAACGCCACCGCTCATCGCGGCGAATACTCTGGCCATCAGGTCACGCTCTTGCGCGCATGGGCACTTACGGGCGCTGGCAGCAAGTGCTGCACTGGCCGTCTTCGCCCGCATGGTCGTGAACGTGGTCGGTTGCGTTGTCGTCATCGTCGTGGCCATGGTCGTCTTCATCGGCATGAGGATCGAAGTTGGGGTCCGCGCTCTTGACCTCGCCTGCGATTGGTTCACGGCCGTGAGTGACCAAGTAGTCGTCCACGGCGACCTTGAGTCCGTCAGTAGCCAGGACACTGCAGTGCATCTTGGCAGGTGGCAGACCGCCCAGCTCGTCTGCGACCTGCTGCTTGGAGATGGCGACGGCCTCCTCAAGCGTCATGCCGCGCGCCATCTCCGTGACGATGGAACTGGTCGCAATAGCGGCGCCGCACCCGAGTGTCTGGAACTTTATGTCGTTGATGTGATCGCTGTCATCGACCTTGATGGTGATCTTCATGATATCGCCGCACGTCGGGTTTCCGACCTCGCCGGTGCCGTCGGCATCCTCGATGACCCCGACGTTGCGCGGGTTGTTGAAGTGATCCATTACCTTCTCGGTGTACAGCACGGAGTTCTCCTTCTCGAGATGTGACGAATGCGACTTGCGGTTACTTGGAGCCGAACATTCTGGCGTAGACGGGTGACATCGCCCGGAGACGTTCAACGATGGGAGGGAACACCTCGAGGAAGTGATCCACATCAGCGTCGGTCGTGTACCGGCCGAGAGAAATTCGCAGTGAACCGTGTGCGATCTCCGGTTTGCAGCCGATGGAAAGCAGTACATGACTGGGCTCGAGCGAACCCGACGAGCACGCCGAACCGGTCGAGACTGCAATCCCCTTGTTATCGAGCTGAAGCAGCATCGCTTCACCTTCGACGCCATTGATGAGCAGCGAAGCTATGTGCGGTAGACGGTCGCCCTCAGGGGCGGTGACCTGTGTGTTCTCGAGCGTGGAGAGCACGCCGTCGATGATGCGATCTCGGAGTGCGGTGAGGCGTGAGGCTTCTGTGGCCTGCTCGGCGACCATGATCTCAAGCGCCTTGGCGAATCCGACAGCGCCTGGGGTGTTCTGAGTGCCGGAGCGCTTCTTGAACTCCTGGCCACCGCCGCGGAGTAAAGGCGCGAACGGAGTGCGCTTCTTGAGATAGAGAGCGCCGAAACCCTTGGGGCCGTAGATCTTGTGGCTGGAGAATGAGGCTGCGTCGACGCCCAGCTCAACGACATTGAACGGCACCTTGCCGAGGGTCTGAGCTGCATCCGTGTGGAATAGCGCGCCGCCCTCATGTGCGATCGCGGCAAGTGCGGCGATGTCGTTCACCGTACCGATCTCGTTGTTCGCATGCATGATCGACACAAGTTTGGTGTTGGGCTTCAGTGCGGCGCGAAGGTCGTCGGGATGAATGTGGCCGTCCGAACGAGGCGCCAGGACCGTGAGTTCGTAGCCCTGCTTCTCCAGATACTCGGCGGGTTCAAGAATGGCGTGATGCTCGAACGCCGACACGATCAGATGAGCACCGCCATCAGGCGCGATGCGGGTGAGGATGCCGATGAGGGCAGCGTTGTCGGACTCGGTGCCGCCGCTGGTGAAGATGACCTCGTCGGGGCGCACGGCTCCTATCAAGGATGCAACCTGCTCGCGCGCAGCCTCCATGGTGCGATAGGCATCGCGACCGGTTGCATACAGGGAGTTGGCATTGCCGTAATGCTCGGTGAAATACGGAAGCATGGCCTCTAGGACTCGAGCGTCCACAGGTGTCGTAGCTGCGTAGTCGAAGTACGTGCTGTTCATGTCGGCCTCTCCCCTATCCTTGGTCGGCGCTGTTGCGTCGATCGAACGTTTCTTGTGTACCCGCTAGGGCGGCAAGTGTCGTATCTGCGAACACATCTCGTAATGCCGCAGTGGCGCGCGCCCACACGGGAGCGGCAGCGCACGACCCATGACTGCCGCAACTCGAAGAGCGCTCAGAGTCACAGACGCTGGCAGACAATGAGCCTTCAAGCGCCTCAACAACATCGAGGACCGTGATCTCGGCCGGAGTGCGGGTGAGGATGAATCCACCCTTAGCCCCGCGGACCGCACTGACGAGTCCGGCGCGCCTGAGGGGAACAAAGAGCTGCTCCAGGAATCGCGGAGGAATCGAGCGTCGCTCGGCGATTTCGCGAGCGCTGACCGGACCGTCTCCGTAGTTGCAGGCGAGGTCGATTGCGGCGAGTACTCCGTACTCACTCTTGGCCGTAAGGCGCATCGACAACTCCCTTCGGTGAGACCAATCACGACTGATTCAGTAATAATTGGACTATACCCTCGATTCAGGCGGTGTCAACCGTGAATCTCCGACTACGGTGGTAAGGAATCTATGACCGCTGAGTGCGACATAGGAGCCACTCGGAGCCAATTGGAAGCCACTCGTCAGAACGGACAGGTGTTCGATTGTCTTGGACTTGCGGCTCGAATACGATAAGCGCCCGCCTCACTTGAGGGGACGCCCCTTGTAGAGGCGCCCAACGGGACTGACGGGCCTACGGTTGACAGCCACTGGGTGGCGAGAACCCACTTGACCCCGCACGTAGAAGAACCCCGCCGCCGCGAGGCGATCGGGGTTCTTCGCATTCAGGGCGAACCGATTAGCGGCTAAGACTCTTGCCGAGGTTGGCCATCTCGATTGCGGCTTCGCCGGCTTCCCAACCCTTGTTTCCTGCTTTGGTGCCCGCGCGCTCTACAGCCTGGTCGATAGTGTCAGCGGTGATCACGCCGAACAACACGGGTACGCCGGTATCCATGGACACCTTTGCCACACCCTTGCTGACTTCGGACGCGACATACTCGAAGTGCGGAGTGCCTCCACGGATGACCACGCCCAAGGCGATGACCGCGTCGTATCGACCGGATCCGGCCAGCTTGCCGGCAACCATCGGAATCTCAAATGCTCCGGGAACCCAGGCCACATCGATGTCATCGGCTGAAACTCCATGACGAACGAGTGCATCCTGCGCGCCGGAGAGCAGCCGACTGCTGAGCAGCTCATTGAATCGTGCAACGACTATCCCGAACTTGAGGCCGGTACCGACCAAATGACCCTCGTATACGTTCACGACTGACTTCCCTTCTCGGCGGGGGCTACGTCCCCAAGCGACAGTGTGTGGTTCAGCTTTTCCTTCTTGGTGCGGAGGTACTTGATGTTGGTCGCGCAGGACTCTACCTCGAGCGGAACCTGCTCAGAGATCGTGAGTCCGTAGCCTTCGAGCCCAACGATCTTGCGCGGGTTGTTGGTCAGCAGTCGAATCGACTTGAGGCCAAGATCGCACAGGATCTGAGCGCCGATGCCGTAGTCCCTCAGATCAGCCGAGAACCCGAGCGCCTCATTTGCCTCGACCGTGTCGGCCCCCTGCTCCTGCAGTTCGTAGGCCTTCAGCTTGTTGGCCAATCCGATACCGCGGCCCTCGTGGCCCACGATGTAGAGGACGACCCCCTCGCCCGCTTCCTGAACGAGGCGCATGGCCTCTTCAAGCTGGGCGCCGCAGTCACAGCGAAGCGAGTGGAACACGTCGCCCGTCAGGCACTCTGAGTGAACGCGAACGAGCACGTTCTCCTTACCGGCGACGTCACCTACGACGAGCGCCATGTGCGTGCGGTCGTCGACGAAGCTGCGGAACCCGTATCCGACGAACTCACCGAAACGAGTGGGCAACTGAACACGGGACTCCTGAACGACGAGCCGCTCGGTCTTGCGGCGATAGCGAATCAGGTCCGCCACGGTGACCATCAGCAGGCCGTGCTCCGCAGCAAACGACTCGAGCTGCGGTCGCCGCGCCATGGTGCCGTCATCGTTCATGATCTCGCAGATGACTCCGGCGGGAGTGAGCCCGGCAAGGCGTGCGAAGTCCACGGCTGCCTCGGTGTGTCCTGCTCGCTCCAGAACGCCGCCCGGACGAGCACGCAGCGGAAACACGTGCCCGGGCATCGAGATGTCGTCGGGAGTGGCGTCCGCTGCGATCGCCGTCGTGATGGTGACGGCACGGTCGGCTGCCGATATGCCGGTTGTGATCTTGCCTTTAGCGCCGATGGAGCAGTGAAACGCGGTGCCTTGCTCGGAGGTGTTCTCCTCGGCCATGGGCGGGATACCGAGCGCATCGAGGCGCTCGCCGGTGAGCGGCATGCAGATGAGGCCACGACCGTGGCGGGCCATGAAGTTGACCGCCTCGGGGGTGACCAGCTCGGCGGCCATGACGAGGTCGCCTTCGTTCTCGCGGTCCTCATCATCGACGACGACGAGCATGCGGCCGGCTGCGATCTCGGCGATGCCGTCTTCGATGGATGAGAAAGGTGCGTGGGAGTTGGCAGCGTTCACTGTGCTCACTTTCCGTCAGCGAAGTCGCGGAGCATGTCGCCCAGACCCCGTCGGGATTCGGCCGTGGGGCCGTCACCGGTGCTTGAGTAGAGGTCGACGAATCGTTTCACGTACTTGGCCATGACATCGACCTCGACGTTGACCGCCGAACCGATGGCCTTGTCTTTGAGTGTCGTGATCTCCTCCGTGTGAGGCACCACCGCGGCCGCGAAACTCTCGCCGCGAATCTGCGCGACAGTGAGCGAGATTCCGTCGATCGCCACGGAACCCTTGGCAACGATGTACTCCATCAGAGATGGCGGGACCTGGAACTGGTAGACGGTCGAATTCCCTGCCGGATGGCGCAGAAGCAGGCGACCCATACCCTCGATGTGTCCGGTGACCATGTGGCCGCCGAGGCGATCCGAGAGCCGCAACGCCCGTTCCAGGTTCACCTTGGTGCCCTGACGAGCAGTGCCCAGCGTGGTCTTGGTGAGCGTCTCGTCGCTGATATCCGCGACGAACGCTCCGCGTGCGAAGTTCGCGATCGTGAGGCACGCCCCGTCAACAGCGACCGAGTCCCCCAGTGCCATGTCGCGACCGAACTCGGGCGCGTAGATCTCCATCTGCGCACCGCCACCCACACGGTCTACACGCGTGACGATTCCCTGTGTTTCGATTAGTCCCGTGAACATCGGGTGCCGTTCCTCTCTTACTCGGCGTGTGAGCGCGTATCCGCGCTCCACACGGTAACTGACACGTCTGACACGATACCTGCTTCAACTGGCCTGAAACGAGGCGACAACGCCTCACCCGCACGATCGGCAGGGCCGCAGTACATTGCTGATGCGGCGAGTCCGCCCATGCCGCCGGCTGACACGATGATCAGTTCGTCGACGGTGTTGCTCTCGAGCATGCCGCTAAGGAGCCTGGGTCCTGCCTCGACCAGGAGTTCTCCGACACCATGCGCCGCAAGCGCGCGCCAGGCACCAGCGATGCCGTCACGGGACGACCAGCGCAGGATGCCCGCGGACGGGTTGAGAGCGCGCAGACCTTCTTCGCTGGCGAGTTCCGAGGCAAGGAGCAGCGTTGGGGCGGCGGCGTCCGTGAAGACTCGGGCGTCGGCCGGCGGGAGCGTCTCTCTGACGAGAATCACGCGGAGCGGCTGAGCTTCAGCGAGTGCACCTGATGCGGTTCGAACCGTAAGCGCGGGATCGTCGGCTATCACCGTTGATGCCGAGACACATATCGCGTCAGTGGCGGCGCGAAGCCTTCTGGTCACCTCGGCACCGGAACGGCCGGTGATGGAGGCACGCATGCCCGGCTCGAACGCGAGCTTCCCGTCGAGGGTGGCGCCCACTTTGACGCTGACACGCGGTGTTCCGACGGCGACTCGCTTGAGCCATCCGGGGTTCAGCTCGGCGAATGGCGTGGGGTCGTCTGCGAACTCCACTGCGATTCCCGCGGTGCGCAGTACCTCCGCACCGCCCGCGGCCTCAGAATTGGGATCACGCATGCCAATCACGACACGGGAGACACCGGCTGCGATGAGAGCGTCGGTGCATGGCGGTGTCTTGCCGTGATGCGCGCAGGGTTCAAGGGTGACGTAGGCGGTTGCACCGCGAGCAGACGCGCCAGCATCCGCGAGTGCGAACACCTCAGCGTGTGCTTGGCCGGCTCGTGGATGGAAGCCCTGGCCGACGATCTCCCCATCTGCTACGACCACGCAGCCGACTATGGGATTTGGCCATGCGGAACCGGCGCCGCGAGACGCGAGCTGGATTGCTCGAGCGAAGTACGGGTCAGTGACCCGAGACGAAGCGTCTGTGAACAGGCGCGGCATACGGCGTACGACCTTCCTTCTCCCATCCGGACTCTAACCGTCGGCCTCGGAATCTCACCGAGTCGGCCCCGTCGCCGGGGTTCGCGGGCTGTCACCGCCGGTGGGGAATCTCACCCCGCCCTGAAGAAAGCACGATTCAGTATAGCGCAGGCGCGCGTCGTGCAGCGCGCGCCTGGACGTGAAGTGGCTGCTCAGCAGTCGGAACCGTCGTCCTCGGCGGCCAGCTGCTCGCGGCGAATCATCGCGCCGGCCTCAGCGGCAGAGCGAATCTCTGAGATGGCAGCAGCCGGATCCGACGAACAGTACACCGCATTGCCTGCTACCAGGCAGGTTGCTCCCGCGGCACCGACGCGCGCGGCAGTCTCGGCGTTGATGCCGCCGTCCACCTGGATGATCGGGTCCAGACCGAGCTGGTCACACATCCACCTGAGCTCGGCGACCTTGTCGACGCTACGCTCGATGAACGACTGGCCTCCAAACCCAGGATTCACGCTCATTATCAGCACCATGTCGACGAGCGGCAGCACCTCGACGAGCGAGTCAACCGGAGTTCCGGGATTGACCGAGACGCCGGGTCGCGCACCAGCGGCACGAATGACGCCCAGCGTTCGATGTAGGTGCCAAGACGCCTCAGCGTGCACCGTGACCATGTCAGCACCGGCGTCGAGATACCAGCCGACGGTCGCATCGGCGTTGTCGATCATGAGGTGGACGTCGAGCGGCTTGGTCGCGATTCGCTTCAGCGCCTTGATCACCGGCGGTCCGATGGTCAGGTTCGGGACGAAATGCCCGTCCATCACATCGACGTGAATCAGATCGGCGCCACCGGCTTCGATGGCTGCGATCTCCTCGGCCAGACGCGTGAAGTCCGCCGAGAGGATCGACGGTGCGATGAGAATGCGGTCGTCGTTCACGTGCGGACCTCCGATTGGTGAGTGGTGGCTAGTCGTCGACCAGACCGAGTCCGTGCAGTTCGTCTTTCGCTCCCCTGCCGAGAAGTGCCTGCTGCGCACCGGCGACGGGCATGCCGTCGTAAAGGACCGCGCGGACCTGTTGGGTGATGGGAAGTTCGAGGCCCTTGCGCTTTGCGAGCTCGTCGACAGTGACACACGCGAGAGCGCCTTCTGCGACCATGTGGGTCTCGTCGTAGAACTGCTGCATGGTGCCGCCCTTGGCGATCATCTCGCCGAGGTTTCGGTTGCGTGAGTGGCGCGACGTGCACGTGGCGATCAGGTCGCCCATGCCGGCAAGCCCCATGTAGGTGAGCGGGTTGGCACCCATCGCCGCGCCCAAGCGGCTCATCTCGGCAAGTCCGCGGGTCATGAGCGTGGCCTTGGTGTTGTCACCGTAGCCAAGACCGTCGCTGATGCCGGCACCGATAGCAACGATGTTCTTGCTCGCACCCGCAAGCTCGACACCGATGACGTCAGGGTTGGTGTAGACGCGGAAGAACGGCGTCATGAAGATGTCTTGGAACAGTTCACCGATTGCCGGCACGTAGGCGGCGACGACAGTTGCAGACGGCACCCCGCGCGAGACTTCCTCAGCGTGGTTGGGACCGGAAAGACCTGCGATGCGTCCTCGATTGCCGAGAACATCCTCGAGCACCTCTGTCATGAGCAGGTTGGACTCGCCCTCTACGCCCTTGGAGAGGATGACGATGGGTGTGTCGGCGCCGAGGAACGGCTTCATCGCGTCGGCGGAACCACGAACACCGATGGACGGCGTCACTATAACGACCGCTTCTGCACCGACGAGTGCCTGCTCCATGTCGTGTGAGGCGAAGACGCTCGGGTCGAGGACCACGTCAGGGAGATACATGGGATTGCGATGATTCGCGTTGATGCCCTCAGCGATCTCGACTTCGCGAGACCACAAGCGGACCTCGTGGCCCTTACCGCCGAGCATCCACGACACCGCGGTACCCCACGAACCGGCTCCGATGACTGAGATGCGCATCAGTTGGCGTCCTTTCCACGGGCAGCCGACCCTCGGCCACGGAATGTGATCTTCGACTCTTCGCCACGCACGATGCGGACGATGTTAAGACGATGCCGCCAGATGACAAGCGCTGCGAGTCCAAACGCGAAGCCGATGATCGGCCAGTCGCCGGGATAGAAGAGCAGACAGAGCAGCGGGTACTCAGCTGCGATTATGACGGAACCCAGTGATACCATGCGCGTCAACAGCACCACGACGATGAACGTGCCCAAAAGAAGCGGCCACGGAACCGGCGTCAGCACCAGCAGCGCGCCCGCCGCTGTGGCAACGCCCTTGCCGCCCGAGAAGCGGATGTAGGGCGAGTACGAGTGACCGGCGACCGCCGCGATCGTCGTAGCGATCATGGCCCACTCACGCAGCAGCTCCGTCTGACCTGAGAACACAAAGTACGCTAAGCCTACTGCTGCCGAGCCTTTCAGCAGGTCGAGCAGCAGCGTCGCACTCGCCGCCTTGGCACCGAGCGCTCGAAACACGTTGGTTGCGCCAAGGTTGCCGGAACCGTGCTCGCGCACATCGATGTCATAGAACCGCAGGCCGATGATGAGCGCGAAAGGAATGCCGCCCAGCAGGTACGCCGCCGCGATGACCACGGCGAAACGGATGATGATCGCGACGATCATGGCTCCGAGTTACCTCGAATCCTTCTTGCGGAACTTGAGTACGACCGGCGTGCCGACCAGGTCGAAGCGCTCACGCAGACGGTTCTCGAGGTAGCGACGGAAACTGTCGTCCACGAGCTGCGGGTGGTTGGCGAAGAAGGTGAACCCAGGAGGCGAGACGCGAGTCTGGGTGACGTAGTTGAGTCGCAGGGTCATCGAACCGTGGCTCACGGTGTGACCGAAGTCGCGAAGCTCGGTGAGGAGCTTGTTGAGCTGGCTCGTCGAGATCTCCTGCGTGTAGTTCTTGAACGCGGTGTCGACGGCAGGCCAGATCTTATCGACACCCTTGCCCGTCAGTGCGCTGATTCGCAGAACCGGCGCGTAGCCAACGAAGCCGAGACGCTCTTCAACGCGCGTGGAGATGGCCTCTTTGGCCTCGGGTCCATCGACGGCGTCCCACTTGTTGAGCAGGATCACCATCGCACACCCACGCTCTGCGGCGAAGTTCGCGACGCGCTGGTCTTGGTCGGTGAGGCCGATGGTTCCGTCGATGACCAGCAGCGCAACTTGCGCGCGGTCGATGGCACGCATAGCGCGGACGAAGCCGTAGTACTCGACGTCCTCGTCGATGTTCGCCTTGCGGCGGATGCCCGCGGTATCCACGAGTCGGTAGCGGACGCCGTCACGCTCGACAAGCATGTCGATGGCGTCGCGCGTGGTACCTGCGACATCCGAGACGATCGCACGATCCACGCCGGTCATCTTGTTCAGCAGTGATGACTTGCCGGCGTTGGGGCGACCGATGATGGCGACGTCGATGGCTCCCTCTTCGACCTCGGGTTCCACCTCAGGAAGCGCCTTGACGATCTCATCCAGAATGTCGCCGGTGCCGTTGCCGTGCGTGGCAGAAACAGGCCACGGCTGACCCAGTCCGAGCGCCCAGAACTCATGAGCGTCGTCGTCACGGCCAGGGGTATCCATCTTGTTGACCGCAAGGAATGTGGGCGTCTGAGATTTGTTGAGGATTCGAGCGACCTCTTCATCCTCAGGCGTCATGCCGCTCTTGCCATCGACGAGGAACACGATTACGTCTGCCTCGGCGGCAGCCATGAAGGCCTGGGAGCGAATGGACGCCTGGAACTGGTCGGCCGTCTTGCCCGACTCGATGCCGCCAGTGTCGATGAGCATGAACTCGACACCATTCCAGTCGGCCCGGTGGTAGCTACGGTCCCTAGTCACACCACGCGCCGCGTGGACGATGGCCTCGGTACCTTGGGTGATGCGGTTCACGAACGTCGACTTGCCCACGTTGGGGCGTCCGACGACAGCAACGATAGGTAGCGCCATGGGCGCGTCACTCCTTCAAGTATTAGTGCGGGGTCGCGGCAGCCTGAATCAGCCCGCCGAGCAGTCCGCTGGCGGTACAGGATATCAGACGAACCTCTCTTAGGGTTCGCATACCCAGTTCCGCCGCCGGAACATCGTCGAGTAGCAAACCATCGGCGTTGACCACGATGTCCGGAACGAGCGCACTGGTGCCGAGGGGAAGTGCCGCAATCGCGGGAACCAGATCATTCGCGGTGAGTAGACCCGCGACACTCACGTTGCCCCCGAAGAAGGAGTTCTCTACGGCCAGCACACTGACCGGTGGGGCAGAATCCATGTTCTTCGGGGCGAGCAGATCAAGCAAGTTCTTCAGCACCGGCGCGAACAACGTACCCGTGACAAGGGTGACGGGCGTCGACACCGCGACCAGCGCGTCGGCGAGCTCCTCGGCAATCGCCGCACAATCGTCGAGATAGCTGCGGACGAGTCCGATGCCGTTCTCATACTGCGGGAAACCGTCGTAGTGATCGGCGGCGGGGACTTCGACACCCGCGTTGAGGTAGAACTCGTCCGCTAGGTGGACCCACGTTATCCCATCACGGGCGCGAAACGCCTTCTGCCACGGCTCAACCTGTGCGATCACCGCGAGCGCAGCCTGTGGCTCACCGTAGCTAGCAGAAAATGTCCGCTGGTGACCGGTATAGCCGAGAGGGACGATTCCGACCGACTCGACTCCTTCTCGCTCTGCAAGCCACCTGAGGGAGCGCTCGAGCGCCTCCCCGTCGTTCACTCCGGGTACGAGTACGATTTGAACGTGGAGGTCGACCCCCGCGTCAAGCAGCTGGTCGAATCGCTCGAGGCCTCGGTCTTCTCGGGCGCAGATGAGCTGGTCTCGGATCTCGGCGTCGATCGAATGCAGGGAGACGTAGAGCGGCGAGAGGTTCTGCTCGGCGATGCGCTCGACGTCCGCGTCAACGAGATTGGTCAGGCTGACGAAGTTACCTTGCAGAAAGCTCAGGCGGAAGTCGTCATCTCGAAGATAGAGCGCGCGACGCAGACCCTTGGGGAGCTGGGCCATGAAGCAGAATGCACACTGGTTGCGGCAGGTGCGAACGCCGTCGAACACCGTCTCGGTGAAGGTGAGGCCCCAGGGCTCGCCGGGCTCGCGTGTCAGCGTGAACTCCTCGGCCAGACCGCCGGGCTTTACCGCGAGAATGCTGGCTGAATCGCCGTCGGCGAGCCATTGCCAGTCGATGACGTCGCGCAGCGGTGAGCCATCGACTGCCCGGATCTCGTCGCCGGACTCGATGAACGCGAGCGCAGCGGGGCTATCAGGTGCCACGGTGGCGACGACACCTCCGCGGGCGGCGGCGGGGATATGCGCACCGTAGTCGGCACGTGGCGACATGGCGCTCCCCTACTCCATCGCTTCGATGGCGCGGATCACGCCCTGCATCTGCTCGTCAGGAGTGGACGCGCCGGCAGTGACGCCGACGGACTCAGCACCAGCGAACCACGTCGGGTCCAGGTCCTCGGCGGTTTCCACGTGATAGACCCGTGAGTTGACCGCCTGACAAATCTCGACGAGCCGAGTGGTGTTGCCGGAGTTGTGGCCGCCCACGACGATGACGACGTCGACGTTTTCGCCCAACTCCTGCGCGGATTGCTGACGCTTGCCCGTCGCCGAGCAGATGGTGTTAAAGACGCGCAGCTCAGAAGCGCGTGGCGTTATCGCTTCGACGACCTCGGTCAGGCGATCGAGTGACTGAGTGGTCTGGACTACGATGCCGACTCGCCGAGACGGCAGCTTCGCCGGCAGTTCCGCCGCCGAGGAAACCACGAGCGCCTCGCCACCCGCGTGGGCCATGATGCCTTCGACCTCAGGGTGGTCGGCCTCTCCCACGATGACGACTGTGTAGCCGCCGCGTTTGAGTTCCTCTGCGGCCTCGTGGGCCTTACTCACGTGCGGGCAAGTGGCGTCAACAACGTGCAGACCGTGAAGGTGAGCGTCCGCGATGATCGCGGGATCAACTCCGTGGCTTCTGATGACCAGAGTGCCCGCGGGAACGTCGTCGAGCGAGTTGGCGACTTCAACCCCACGTTCGCGTAATGCGGCAACCGCTTGTGGGTTGTGGATCAGAGGGCCGAGTGTGTGGACGGCGTCACCACTCGCGGCGGCTTCCTCGGCAAGCTTGAGTGCACGCTCGACGCCATAGCAGATGCCTGCGTACCGGGCGACTTCAACGCGCATGGGCTAGTTCGCCTCCTCGGCGCCATCGCGAGCAGCCGCGATGCGCTTCATGATCTCCGCGGTCATCGCGGCGAGCTTCTCCTTGCGACCACCCTCGGTGAATGCATCCGGATAAACCGGATCACCGATACGGATGGTGACGCGGGGAAAACGCGGGATCTTGGCGCCGGCGGGCAGTGCCTTGTCGGTGCCTATTATGCCGACCGGAACCACGGGGACCCCTGCGCGCATCGCGATGAAGGCGACGCCGGAGTGGGCCTCGCCGAGGTCGTCGGCGACCACGGCACCCGGGCGACGACGGGTTCCCTCGGGGAACATGCCGACGGGCTCGCCGCCGGTGAGCAGATTGGTGGCCTGCGTGATGGCCTCGCGGTCGGCGCTTGCGCGTTGGATGGGGAACACCCAGACGCGGCTGAGCAACCAGCCGAGCGGACCGGTCTTGAACAGTTCGGACTTAGCGACGAAGTGCGTCTCGCGTGGCATGACACACCACAGGAGCGTGGGGTCGAGGTAGCTCACATGGTTGCCGGCAAGGATGAATCCGCCGGTAGCCGGAAGCTTCTCGGCGTTCACGATGGTCACTCGGTAGGCAGCGATGAAGAGCCTGGCGACAGTGACGCGCAGGATTCGCGCAAGGCGCCACTTTGGGGCGTCCGGCCCGATCGCGGGAGACCCGAATGCGGGCGCGCTCACGACTGGCGCTCCTCGGCGAGCATGGCGATGGCCTCCACGACCTCCATCAGTGAGAGGCCCGTGGTGTCGAGCTTGACGGCATCGGCGGCCGGTACCAGCGGCGAGTGCTTGCGGCTTGAGTCAGCCGAGTCGCGGCGCAGGAGCGCATCCTGAACGCCGGTCGCGTCAACCGCGATGCCGGTGAGCGCCTGCTGGGCGGCTCGGCGACGCGCGCGCTCCTCAGG
>JBBRWO010000024.1:0-22938 GCA_038249135.1 Coriobacteriia bacterium | reverse complement strand
TGGACGAGGCTGGCGCAAAGATGCGCATCAAGATGATGACGGCGCCCCCCGGGGTGCGCGAGGTCGAGGACCGGCTGCGCCGCATCCGCGCCGAGAAAGAAGCGGCCATCGAAGCGCAGGAGTTCGAGAAGGCCGCGTCGATGCGCGATGGCGAGAAGCAGGTCCTCGCCGAGAAGCGCACGCTTGAGGAGGAGTGGCTCAAGCCCGACAACCGACGCGTCGTAGAGGTCACCGAGCATGAGATCGCCGAAGTCGTTTCGATGTGGACAGGCGTTCCCGTGACGGCGCTGACTGAGGAAGAGACCGCCAAGTTGCTCCGCATGGAGACGGTCCTGCACGAGCGAATCGTCGGTCAGGACGAGGCCGTTACCGCAGTCAGCAAGGCGATTCGTCGCGCACGCGCAGGGCTCAAGGACCCTCGTCGGCCAGCTGGCTCCTTCATCTTCCTCGGCCCGTCAGGCGTCGGAAAGACGGAGCTCTCCAAGGCGCTGGCCCAGTTCCTGTTCGCCACAGAGGACTCACTCATCTCGCTCGATATGAGCGAGTACATGGAGAAGCACACCGTGTCGAGGCTCATCGGATCGCCTCCGGGCTACGTTGGATTCGACGAGGGCGGCCAGCTCACCGAGCAGGTGCGCCGCAAGCCGTACTCGGTGATTCTGTTTGACGAAATCGAGAAGGCGCACCCCGACGTGTTCAACGTGCTCCTCCAGATCCTTGAAGAGGGGCGACTCACCGATGCGCAGGGTCGCAAGATCGATTTCAAGAACTCCATCATCATCATGACGAGCAACATCGGCGCACGCGACATCGTCAAGACGACATCGCTCGGATTCGTGCCTTCTTCTGGGGCCGGCGGGATTGGTTACGAGCTGGTCAAGGAGCGCGTGACGAGCGAACTCAAGAAGGCGTTCAAGCCCGAGTTCCTGAATCGCGTTGACGACGTGATCGTATTCCACGACCTGAACTCCGAGCAGATCGAGCAGATTGTCGATCTGATGGTCGACCGTCTCCGCAGTCAGCTCATGACTCAAGGCTTCGGCATCACGCTCACCTCCGAGGCACGCACGAAGCTCGCCGGAGATGGCTTTGACCCGACTCTTGGGGCGCGCCCGCTCCGCCGTGCGATTCAGCGCCTGCTAGAGGATCCGCTGTCCGAGCAGATTCTCGGCGGCAACTGGTTGCCAGGCGACATGATTGAGGCGTTCGTCGCTGACGATGAGATTCAGTTCCGCAAGGGGAAGGCTGCTCCCAAGAGTCGTGCGCGAGTGGCCAAGCCCACTTCCGGCACGCAGGTCACCAAGCCAGCGCCCACTCGCCGTCGTGCTGCCGCAGGTGGCGGCGAAGCGACCGGACCTGCTGCAGGGGCGTAGGCTCTCATGGCGAAGCCACGATCGGTCTGGCTCTGCCAGAACTGCGGGGCATCCGCGCCTCGATGGATCGGACGGTGCCCCGACTGCGGGGAGTTCGGCACGTTCGTTGAGGAAATCGAGCAGCCTGTCGGTCATCGCCGACAGGCTGCTGTTGCCTCGGCGGCAATCGTGGGTCTGGATGCGGTCGGCGCTCTCGATGCGCCTCGGGAGCCCACGGGCATCGTCGAACTCGACCGTGTCCTCGGCGGTGGGCTCGTCGCGGGGTCACTGGTGCTGCTTGGCGGTGAGCCGGGCATAGGCAAGTCGACCCTCCTGCTCCAGGCGGCCGATTCGCTTGCGGCAGGCGGCTCGGAAGTTCTCTACGTGTGCGGCGAGGAGTCGCCGCAGCAAATCGGTATACGAGCGCGCCGACTCGGAACCATGAATCAGCGGGTGGGACTCCTGCCCGAGCTCGACATCGCGGCCGTTGAGGCCGTGGTGCGCGAACGTCGGCCGGCGGTACTGGTGGTCGATTCCATCCAGACCGCATTCGATCCAGAGTTGGCTGGAGCACCCGGCAGCGTAGGACAGGTCCGAGCGTGCACTGCTCGGCTCATGCGAATCGCCAAGGACCTGGACGTGATCACGATCATCGTCGGCCACGTGACCAAGGACGGCGCAATAGCCGGGCCGAGAGTGCTCGAACACATGGTCGACGCGGTGCTGTACTTCGAGGGCGACCGCGATCACGCATTCCGGATCGTTCGTGCGGTGAAGAATCGCTTCGGTTCAGCGAGCGAGATCGGCATCTTCGAGATGGGCGAGCGCGGTCTCGTTGGAGTCGGTTCGCCCTCGGCAGCACTGATATCGGAGCGGCATGAGGCGGTATCCGGCTCGGCTGTCATGGCCGCAATGGAGGGAACCCGCCCGTTGCTCGTTGAGCTCCAGGCTCTGGTCACACCCAGTTACCTTCCGGCACCTCGTAGGCTGGCCACAGGCATAGAGACCGCGAGACTCTTACAGGTGATTGCCGTGCTTGAGCGACGCGCAGGGCTTTCGTTCGCGGGTAAAGACGTCTACGTCTCAGTTGCGGGAGGACTGCGTATTGCGGAACCCGCTGTCGACCTTCCGCTGGCCTTCGCTCTGGCGTCTGCGCTCGGCGACTACGCAGTACCACTGGACGTGGCCGCATTCGGTGAGATCGGGCTTACGGGACAGGTCAGACCCGTCTCGCATGCAAGTGCGCGAATACGCGAGGCCACGCGTATGGGAATCGGTCGGGTGCTGGGCGCGGCACCTGCGTCGCTGGAACCCGCGGACTCTGCCGGGCTTCAGCGGACGCAGACCATCACCGGGGCACTCAACGCGATTCGTCGCGACGCCGTAGAAATCCAGGGGTAAGCGGGCACAAGTACATCAGACCTCGTCGCTCGGATAGGAGCCACCGTGATCGACCAGAAGACCCGTGAGCTGTTGAGGGACGAGCTGCGCAAAGTCGCCCCCGGTACGCGTCTCAGGGAGGGGCTCGACATGATTCTTGCCGCCCAAACGGGTGCGCTGGTGGTGATCGGCGACGAGACCGGCGTGTCATCGCTGTGCAACGGCGGCTTCTCCATCGACACGCCATTCACGCCACAGCGCCTGTTCGAGTTGGCCAAGATGGATGGTGCAGTCATCCTTGATCGAGACGCGGAGCGGATTGTCCGAGCTAACGTGCATCTCGTACCGGATGCCACGCTCACCACCACTGAGACGGGGATGCGTCACCGCACAGCCGAGCGCGTCAGCCGTCAGACTCACGCATTGGTCATCTCGGTCTCGCAGCGTCGCGAGGTGGTCAGTCTTTACCTCAGGGGCAAGCGCCTCACGCTTGAGGAGACCGTCGTGTTGCTGGCTAAGGCGAATCAGGCACTTCAGACACTGCAGAATTACAGGACCCGCCTCGGGGAGATCATGAACCGACTCACGCACCTGGAGTTCGACGACCTCGTGACGCTCGGTGACGTTGCGCAGGCCATCGGCCGTTTCGAGATGGTTCGTCGCGTCGGCATGGAGGTGGAGCGCTATATCGTCCAGCTGGGAACCGAAGGCCGATTGGTCCGCATGCAGGCCGACGAGCTCACCGCCAATCTCGATGAGCAGTATCTGCTCTTGATTCGTGATTACGCCGCCGATGCCGCTTCTCGCACGGCATCAGCGACGCTGCTGCGGTTGGGCGAGTTGCCGCTCGACCGCCTCCTCGAGGCGGACGCGGTCGCGCATGAGCTCGGCGTGGTCGCAGGCGATCGCGCAGAGCAGCACGTCAGGGCTCGGGGTTTTCGTGTTCTGGCACAGATTCCTTCACTGCCATCGACCGTCGTTACCAGGATTGTCGAGCGGTTCAGTTCACTGCCGGCGATGGCTAAGGCGGGGGTGCCGGATCTGGATGAAGTCGATGGTGTCGGGATGCGCCGTGCGAAAGCCATCGCCAACGGGCTCGCGCGGATCAGAGCGCACGCGTCGCTCTAGCCTGGCGATGGAGGGGTCAAGCCGCTGTGCTAGCATCCCGATAGGTTAGATACGATGTTTCTTCGCCGGGAACCTGAGGAGGTGAGGGCGCGACGGCCACGCATGGGCCGTATTCGCCACATTCATGATCCAGGCCATTACCCGCTTCGTCTTCGTGACGGGGGGCCTCTTGGCTGGGTACGCGGTCACACGACTTGTCGACTGGCAGAATGAGCTGGGCCTCCCTCGGTACTACGTTATCTTCCTATTGATCATGCTCGGGGGCGCGGTAGGGTTCGTGTTCGGCGGCATCGTGGGCCGTGAGCTCTCTACGGCGTGGGGGCATATCGAGGACCGTGCGCACGAGACTGCGCCGGCCGACCTGCTTCTCGCCACCGGTGGGCTCATCGTGGGTCTGCTCATTGCGGTGCTCGCATCCCAGCCTCTCAGGTTCATCCGTCCAGAATGGCTCGCCGTCTCCGCGGCGGCCCTACTTACCATCAGCTTGGCCTACCTCGGTGTCAGGGTGGCGCTCACTAAGCGTCGCGACTTCGCCGCGATGTATCCCCGCCTGGCTCCCGCCGAACTCGCGACCGCCGACGAGCGCGTTCTGCTGCTCGACACGAGCGCGATCATCGACGGCCGTTTCCAGGAACTTCATCGGCTCGGCTTCCTCCCGGGTTCGATTCGAGTCCCGAGATTTGTTCTCGCCGAGCTTCAGACTCTGGCGGACTCGGCCGATGACATCAGGCGCGCTCGTGGGCGTCGCGGTCTCGATCTTCTTGCGGCGCTGCCTGATGCGGAAAAGGTTGCCGTCTTCGAGACCGACTATCCGGATACACCGATGGTTGACGAGAAGCTCATGCGTCTCGGCGTCGACACGAGCAGTTCTGTCGTGACGGTTGACTACAACTTGACGAAGGTCGCGCGTGTCCGAGGAATCGATGTACTCAACATCAACGACGCGGTTACTGCGCTTCGCCCCAACTACTTGCCGGGTGAGCACATATTGCTTCGGATTACCAAGGCAGGCAAGGAGCAGGACCAAGGCGTCGGCTACCTCGAGGATGGGACCATGGTCGTCGTGCAAGCCGGGAGGGCCTTTGTCGGCACCGAGGCCCGCGTCGAGGTCAGCTCGGTGTTACAGACCTCTGCTGGTCGCATGGTATTCGCCCGGGCTGCCACAGATGACACATCCGTGTCGGGCGCCGAGGGGTGATCATGAGCGCTGCGGCCATAGTTGTAGCCGGGGGGAGCGGATCGCGGCTGGGAGCTTCTGGTGGCAAGCAACTGGCCACGCTTCTCGGCGTGCCCGTCGTGTCATGGGCGCTGAAGGCACTCGACGCGGCTTCGGACGTTGGGCTCATCGTCATCGTGTGTCCTCCCGACCGCGTCGACGACTTCGCCGAGGCCGCCGAGTCCCTGTGCCTCGAGACCCCATTGCGATTCGCTTCGAGCGGTCCCACGCGCCAAGAGTCGGTTGCCAGTGGCCTAGCGCAGGTTCCCTCGGCAGTCGAACTGATCGCGATTCACGACGGAGCGCGGCCTCTGCTTCGACCGGAGACGGTCGGCGAAGCTATCGCGTTGCTCGGGGCGTCACCTGCGGCGGATGGCGTGGCCGTAGGACATCCATCGATTGACACCGTGAAGTTCGTTGACGATGGCCGCATCACCTCAACTCCCGACCGCAGCACGATTTGGATGGCGCAGACGCCGCAGATTTTTCGCGCCCCCGTTCTTCGCGAGGCCATGCGCTCGGCCGAGGAAAACGGCTTCGTCGGAACGGACGACGCATCCGTGGTGGAGCACTTTGGCGCAATGGTGCTCATGTTCGAAGGGCCTCGCGATAACATCAAGATCACTGTGGCCGAGGATATCGCGCTCGCCGAGGCCGTACTCGCTCAACGAGCAGGAGGCTCCTGATGCTTCGAATCGGGATAGGGTATGACGTACACGCCTTCGCCGAGAACCGCGCTCTCGTTCTCGGGGGAGTGACGATCGAGTACCCGCGCGGCCTTCTCGGACACTCGGATGCGGATGTGCTCGTGCATGCGGTCGCGGACGCGATCTTGGGCGCGCTGAGAGCAGGCGACATCGGCAAGTTGTTTCCGGACACGGATCCCGCGTTCTCGGGCGCAGACTCACTTGAACTTCTGGCATCTGTGGGCGAACTTGTTCGCGACTCAGGTTGGCGCGTCGTCGACATCGATAGCGTGGTCATCTGCGAGCACCCCAAGCTGTCCCCACACCGAGAACTCATGCGAGTCAACATCGCGCGGGCGCTTGAGGTTCCCATGGAATCCGTGGGGGTAAAGGCGACCACCACGGAGGGGCTTGGCTTCGAGGGTAGAGAAGAGGGCATCGGTGCCCAAGCGGTGGCTCTGTTAGGGCGTCAGTAGCACTTCCGACTCAGGCGTTGGCTGCTAGACTGAGTTGCAAGGTGCATCACGGCACACACTTGATCGTTGCTTGGAGTCGGCGAGAACCATGTTCAACCGGATTCGTGAAGACATACGCTGTGTCAAAGAGCGCGACCCCGCGGCCACGTCGGCCGCGAGCGTGCTCTTCAACTATCCCGGGATCCATGCGGTCTGGGCGCATCGCTCCACGAACTGGCTCTGGCGGCGCGGGCGCAAAGGCTTTTCGCGTTGGCTGTCCGAGGTCGCCCGGTTCTTCACCGGCGTGGAAATCCATCCCGGAGCCACGATCGGCGAGCGGCTCTTCATCGATCACGGTATGGGCGTGGTCATCGGCGAGACAACAATCATCGGTGATGATGTGACGCTGTATCAGGGCGTCACCCTCGGCGGTACCGGCAAAGAGACCGGAAAGCGGCATCCGACCATCGGCAACTGTGTCGTGGTCGGTGTGGGCGCTGCGGTCCTCGGCAATATCAGCATCGGTCATGGCAGCAAGGTCGGCGGGGGAGCGGTCGTGATCGATGACGTGCCACCCAACTGCACAGTCGTGGGCGTGCCCGGACGCGTCGTGAGCCGGGGCGGGTCACGAGTGGATGCCATCGATCTGCATCACGAGGACCTGCCCGACCCCGTGGTCGAGATGTTTCGCTGCCTCCAGCGCCGGATGGATCGTCTCGACAAGCGAGTGGGTGGTCTGAGCACCGCCGAGCCGCTCGTGGGAGACGCAGCGTTTGCCGGTGAGGATCCGGAGGCCGAGGAGATCGAGCGGCCAATATCCGTCGAGTTCGAAGGCTGGACCTGGCAGATCTGAACGCGGGCACGCTGCCCGCTGACATTCGTTTGAAGGGGATAGGAATGCGCGTCTACAACTCGCTCTCGCGCCGCAAGGAAGAATTCGTTCCGCGCGAAGAGGGCAAGGTCGCCATGTACGTGTGTGGCCCGACCGTCTACAACCACATCCACATCGGCAATGCGCGGACATTCCTGTCGTTCGACGTGATTCGTCGCTATCTGGAGCACAAGGGCTACGACGTGCGTTTCATTCAGAACATCACCGATGTCGATGACAAGATCATCAATCGCGCCAACGAGGAGGGCCGTCCCGCTACGGAGGTCGCCGAGGAGTACGCCGAGGCGTTCATCTCGGCGATGCACGCGCTTGGCGTTGAGGACCCAACGGCACGTCCGCTGGCAACCGCGATGATTCCGGACATGATCGCGCTCATCGAACGTCTCATCGCCGGCGGTCACGCTTACGCTGTCGCTGGCGACGTGTACTTCTCGGTCCGGAGCTTCCCTGAGTACGGCAAGCTGTCAGGCCGCGACATCGATGAGATGCACACGCAGGCGCGCATCAACGCCGATGATCGCAAGCGCGACCCGCTCGACTTCGCCCTCTGGAAGGCCGCCAAGCCCGGCGAGCCGCACTGGGAGAGCCCGTGGGGCGAAGGTCGCCCTGGCTGGCACATCGAGTGCAGCGCGATGTCGGAGATCGAACTCGGTCTGCCCTTCGATATCCACGGCGGCGGAAGCGACTTGATCTTCCCGCATCACGAGAACGAGATCGCGCAGTCGGAGGCGGCCACCGGCGTACCGTTTGCGACCTACTGGCTCCACGGCGGCATGCTCCAGATCAACTCCGAGAAGATGAGCAAGTCGCTCGGCAACTTCACGCTGCTGAAGGATGTCCTCAAGAGCTTCGACGCGGCCGTGATTCGCTTGCTGATGCTGCAGACGCATTACCGCAGCTCGCTCGACTTCTCGGACACACGCCTCGAAGAGACCACCCACGCCTACGAGCGCCTCGCCAACCTGGTCCGCAACCTGCGCTGGGCACGCGACGTCGCGGCCTGTGGGCTGGGCGCGCCCGCCGAGGTCTGCAGCTCACTCGCGCTCGACATCGAGTCCGCACGCAAGAAGTTCGACGCCGAGATGGACGACGACTTCAACACCGCCGGCGCACTGGCGGCCGTCTTCGAACTCGCGAAAGCCGCCAACACCTTCATCTCCGAGTATCAGACCGATGTGTGCGAAGCCGACCGCCTCCTCCTGTGCGATGCCGAGGAGGTCGTGCTGTCACGGTTGCGCGTCCTGGGAATCGAGCTTGCCGAGGATCAGGCCGGCGGCTATCCCGCCGAGGTCGTCGAACTCGCCACCGATGTGGCCGGATACGCCGGGGCTGACCCTGAGGGCGCTGTGGTGGCCTTGCTGGAGGCGAGGGCTACGGCGCGTGGCTCGAAGGATTGGGCGACCGCTGACGCCGTGAGAGAGGGTCTCTCGGCTCTCGGCTTCACGATCGAGGACACGCCTCAGGGCGCGCGCGTCATCTTCAGGGCGGCGGAGTAGCTGTGATCATCGAAGGTCGCAACGCCGTCATAGAGGCCCTGCGCGCGGGCATGCCGCTCAAGCGGATCATGCAGGCCGAGGGCACCAAGCCCGATCGCTCGCTCGAGGAGATCGAGCGTCGTGCGACACAAGAGGGCGTGGAGTTCACACGAGTGCCACGCAAGGTACTTGACGACAAGAGTGAGCGGGGCGCGCATCAGGGCGTCATGGCCGAGGCCAAGCCATACCGCTATGTGACGATCGATGACGTACTCAAGCGATCGGCAGGTAAGAAGAACTCGCTCATCATCGCGCTGGATCACGTGACGGATCCGGGCAATCTCGGAGCCGTTATCAGGACAGCCGAGGTGATCGGCGCCGAGGGCGTCTTGGTTGCGAAGCGCCGTGCCGCAGCGGTCACGCCGGCAACCTACAAGTCATCGGCGGGTGCTCTGGCCCACGTGGCGCTCGCGCAGGAGGCGAACCTCGTGCGTTCGCTCGAGCGCTGCAAGGAAGAGGGCTTCTGGATCGGAGGTGCCTCGGAGCATGCGTCGCAGACGATTTGGGATTCACCGCTCGAGGGTCGCATCGTGCTGGTCATGGGTTCCGAGGGAGATGGACTCGCTCGGCTCACGTCCGAGCGCTGTGACTTCCTGGTGCGTCTCCCACAGGCGGGTCAGGTGGGCTCGCTCAACGTCGCTCAGGCGACCACCGCGATCGCCTATGAGTGGATGCGTCGCTGCGCAACCGGATCCTGACAGTCGTGAGACTTCTGATCGTCGATGGCTACAACGTCATTCGACAGACGCCGCCGTACACCTATCTTGCAGAGTCGGATCTCGACTCGGCACGTGTCGCCCTCATCTCAGACGTGGCGGCGTTCGCCCAAGGGGACTACGCGGCAACGGTCGTGTTCGATGGCCACAGTAATCCGCATTCCAACGGTCTACCGCATCAGGTGGCCGGAATCACCGTCGTGTTCTCTCGATACGGGCTCGACGCCGATTCGGTGATCGAGGGTCTGGCTCGCGCTGCCCGCGAGCGCGGCGACGAGACGGTGGTCGTCACGTCCGACGCGCAGACGCAGTGGACCATCATGGGCGGTGGGGTCGGTCGCATGTCGTCGGCCGAGTTCTCGGGTGAACTTCGCGACGGGGAGGCGCAGTGGAAGGAGCATGCGCCATCGGGGAGTATTCGGAGCCGCATCGAGCATCGAATCGATCCCGTCACCGCCGAGACGCTTGCCCGATGGGCACGGGGAGAAGCCTGATTGCGCGGGTAGACGGCCGTTGCCGATAAGGTTCGTTCAGGTTGTATCCAGGGGCATTGACGAGCGCTCGGGGTGGGCATATGTTCGGATAGTACTACGCAGGTCTGCGCCGTGCCGGCGGCGCCGTCCACGCCATACGTGGGCGATTCAGGAGCACGCGGAGGGGGTCCGTCGTGAGCCAGCACCACATCTTTGCCATGCCCCGAACGCCTGGTTCGGAGCGAAACGGGGAGCTCGCACTGGTTGTTGCGGCGCGAGACGGGGATCAGAACGCCAACGGCGAGCTTGTTCGACGATACCGCGGGCTCGTAAGAGCGCGCGCCCGCTCGTACTACCTCGTGGGCGCTGACCGCGATGACATCATCCAAGAGGGTATGATCGGCCTCTTCAAGGCGATCCGAGACTACGATCCCACTCGGCAGGCCAGTTTCCATTCGTTTGCGGAACTGTGCGTCACCCGCCAGATCATCACCGCAGTCAAGTCGGCAACCAGACGCAAGCACTCACCGCTTAATGGATATGTATCGCTTTCCCGATCGGTTTCGAGGGAGGACGACGGCGAGCGGCTTCTCTCCGACATCCTTGCCGTCAAGGAAATCTGCGATCCGGCCGAGATTGTGGTCTCAGCATGGGAGACCAACTTCATCCGCACCGGGATGACGGACACGCTCTCCACGTTCGAGGCGCACGTTCTTCGCCTCTACACTACCGGGCACTCCTATCAAGACATCGCCGACAAGCTCGGACGTCACACTAAGGCGGTCGACAACGCTCTCCAACGAATCAAGCGCAAGATGGAGACCCAGATCAAGCGCTGTCACGCCTGCTAGACGTGCGCCTGTGTCGGTGTTTCGGCGCCCGGGATATCGAAACGCGAATCGGGTGCCTGACAAGTCGGCGTTCCTTGGCTACACTGGTGCGCGCTCGCTGGCGTAGCTCAATGGCAGAGCAACTGATTTGTAATCAGTAGGTTGCGGGTTCAACTCCTGTCGCCAGCTCCATCGGAATACACGACGACCCGGGCAGAGTGCCCGGGTCGTCGTCGTTCTCGTGGGCCCTCGGACTATTCGTCCTCGGCAAGAAGCAGCCGGGGGTCGTGGGGCTCCTGATCCGGATCCCACAACACCTCCGCAATCTCGACGGGCTTCGCGATGTTCTTCAGCTTGACCTGCCCAAAAAAGTGTACATTCACGTCCGCCGCCTGGGCTGCAGAGGCGACATCCGCAGACGAGAGGATCTGGCCTCCGTCGGCGAGGTTCATTACGCGCGCTGCAAGGTTCAGCGCGGCACCGATGAAGGGCCGACCACCCTTGTCGAGCACCACTTCTCCGGAGGCGAGTCCCGCTCGAACCCACATCTCGCGCTCGTTGGGATGTGCCGCATTGTGGGCCGCGAGCGCCACCTGCATTTCGACGGCGGCCTTCAGCGCGTCGCTGGAATTTTCGAATGCGGCGACAAGCCCGTCCCCGCCGGTGGATTTGCCAGCGCCGTGATTGCGCGAGACAACCGGCAAGAGGAGGTCACGGTGGCGCTGAATCGCCTTCGCTGTCGCCACGCTCCCGTCCTCCTCGGTCATGCGGGAAAACGATTTCATGTCCGTGATCAGTACGATCCTGTTCGAGGTGTGCTGCGCTGCGAGTTTGTCTTCTGCGGTGGCGATCAGGCGAAGCAGCTCATCCACGTCGGCGTCCTCGGATGCCATACTCACGGTTCTTGCGGGGGTGGCGATCAGCACCGGGAACAGACGCTCCCACACGGCCACGAAGACGAGCGCAGCCAGCACCGACGAGACGGTAGCGACAAGCCACGGTGCGGTCGGCAGTGACATCCCGATCATGGAGTAAACGGCCCAGGTTCCCGCCGCCGCAACCCCCACACCCACCGACGCGGATGCGAGCTTTGCAATCTCGTTGCGCGAACCGCGTGTGGCGTGCTTGACGCTGCCGGCTGCGGCGGCTCCAGCCGCCCAGACGGCCGACTGTGCAAGGAGCGCAACAGGTTGCGACACTCGAGAGACGCCGTCAATCAGACCGTTGATGCTGTCCACCCCGAGGCTCGAGAAGGACTGGGCGAGCCAGCCGCTGGCGAGCAGACTCTCCGGTGCATGGGCGAAGCTCACGAGCGCCTGTGATCCGCCCGTCAGAGTGATCCCGAGCGCGGGCTTGCCGAGCGAGAGTCCGATGATCTCAACAGTGAGGCAGGCGACAGCGGCGGCTAGGGCCCCTTCGGTGGTGCCCAAGAAGTACCCGGCGAGGGCCACCGCGAGCCACACGGGACCAAGATTGGCTCCTACCACGGCGGCGGCGATGATCAAGAACACGGCTGCACCGTCTGCGGCCAAATACCTGATTGCGACGACTCCCATGACCAGCAGCGTGATACCTGCGAGGGGTTGTACGGCGATGACCGGGATTGACAACGTCAGAACCGCCGCAAGCACCCCGAGGTCTGCCGATGCCAGCATCAGCGCACCAACGAGTATTCCGAGGAGGGGAGCAAGCCAGAGTGGCCGGACCTGAGCGCCCGCGAGCGCGTACCAGATGAACGCAGCGACAGCCGCAGCTCGAGCCCAGCCGAGCATGGCCCCATTCTTCCGACGGGTGCGTTTTGCCACCGTTCCTCCTCCATGCGTGCTTCTGATTCCCGCTCCGACAACAGGGTATCTTCATTGTGCCGCAACGATAACGCTGCGTCTGCTGTAAACTGGATTCGGTCGTGCGAGTGCGCGGTCGGGGACCACGAGGACTGTAAGGGAAAGGCGTTCCATGTCTCATGAGGAGTTCTTGGCGCGCGTGCCGGTGTTCGCGCACTGTACAGCCGACGAAATCCAGGCCATAGCCAGCGTCGCCCAGGAGAGTTTCTTCCAGCCAGCGCAGATTATCGTCACGCAAGGTACCCCCGGTCAGGCGTTCTACCTGATTCTCTCGGGCCGCGTTGAAATCCTTCGCGATGGGGTCTCCCTTGGGGCGTTCGGTGCCGGGGACTTCTTCGGCGAGATGTCGCTTCTCGACAGTGCTCCTCGCTCTGCGACCATCCGCGCCATCGAGCAGACATCGTGTCTCATGCTCTCCAGCTGGGATTTCAAGGCACTCCTGGAGCGGCACCCCTCCATCGCAATCAAGCTGCTTGAAGTCCTGAGTCGTCGACTTCGCGTCGCCGATGAACGTATCGGCCGATAGGGACAACAATGAGACACACAGGAATGGGTCTGCTTCAGATTGTTGCCGAGCGAGTGGTCTGTGGATACTTGGCCTCAACGGGCGCGCAGGACATAAAGATCGTTTCGGGATTCCAGGCCCTCGGCGGTCACGGCGTTGATGTCGTGTTCACGCGCGACGGTGTGCAGCGTCAGATCAAGGTGAAACCGGACCCGTATTTCGGGACCGATTCGTCCAAGGTCAGCGATCGTGCCCGAGTGTTCTACCGTGCGAACGCTGAGTCTTACGCATTCGAGGCCGTTGCCAACGCGGCCACGCGCACTCCCGGCTGGATCTTCTCCTCGCTTGCGGAGGATATCTACTACTACCGTTTGGCTCTGACTCAGCAAGAGGATGAGATTCTCGCGCTCAGTGGCGAGCCCGATGAGGTGTTCTTTTCGGAGCTGGCGATCGAGCGCGATGAGCTGCAAATCATCCCGATGAAGACCACGCGATCGTGGTTCGAAGCGCATTTCGAGGAGTACACACCTCGTCCTGTCATGCTCGGCGGCGCCGCAGCATGGTATCGTTTGGTTCCTCGCGGAGACATCGAGCAGTCGGTGTCGCGGATCGTCACGGTGGGCTCGGTATTTGCGACGTTGCACCACCGCTGAGGGGCTCATTCTGTCCTTGGCGACCGCCCTGGATGGGCACCTTTTTGGCTCATGGGCACGCCCGGCACCGTTGTCGGCGTTGACACAGGGCGTTCGCATGGCATACTATCCGCGTGCCTTACCCAAGGCACTGCAACTTGAAAAGCGTACAGAGGGTCTATTTTTTTGTCTCGCGGGGGTGTGCCCGAGTGGCTAAAGGGGACGGGCTGTAAACCCGTTGGCTACGCCTACCTAGGTTCGAATCCTAGCGCCCCCACCACGAGATGCTTATTGGACGATGATCGTCCGCCTGCAACATGCCCACATAGCTCAGTTGGCAGAGCACTTCCTTGGTAAGGAAGAGGTCACCGGTTCAAGTCCGGTTGTGGGCTCCACTGCAATCCACCGCGCGGTCCTTGTCACGGGCTGAACGATTCGGCGGTGTAGCTCAGTTGGTTTAGAGCACTCGGTTCATACCCGAGTTGTCGCTGGTTCGAGTCCAGCCACCGCTACCAGGCACTACACGTCGCACGCTGGGCGTTTACTGAACCACACGTTCGTATCGAGCACTGATGAAGTAGGTAGCTTTGAGACGGAACGCGGCCGGCTTATCTGCCGGCTCCGTCGAAGAGGTCCTTTGAAGGAGGAGACTCATGGCGAAGCAGAAGTTCGAGCGCACCAAGCCGCATGTCAACGTAGGTACCATCGGACACGTTGACCACGGCAAGACCACGCTGACCGCAGCGATCACGAAGCGTCAGGCCGAGAAGGGCTTTGCCGACTTCACCCCGTTCAACGAGATCGACAAGGCTCCTGAAGAGCGCGAGCGCGGTATCACCATCGCTATCGCTCACGTCGAGTACCAGACCGAGACGCGGCACTACGCCCACGTTGACTGCCCGGGCCACGCCGACTACGTCAAGAACATGATCACCGGTGCCGCGCAGATGGACGGCGCGATCTTGGTCATCGCCGCCACGGACGGCCCCATGGCCCAGACCCGCGAGCACATTCTGCTCGCCCGTCAGGTCGGCGTTCCCCACATCGTCGTATTCCTGAACAAGTGCGACATGGTCGACGACGAGGAGCTCATCGAGCTTGTTGAGATGGAAGTCCGCGAGCTTCTCTCAAACAACGAGTTCCCTGGCGATGACACCCCGATTATCCGCGGTTCTGCGCTCAAGGCCCTCGAGGGCGACGAGGCGTGGGTGGGCGCGATCGACGAGCTCATGAACGCCATCGACACCTTCATCCCGCTGCCCGTCCGCGACGTTGAGAAGCCGTTCCTGATGGCCATCGAAGACGTCTTCACAATCACCGGTCGTGGCACTGTGGCCACCGGTCGTGTCGAGCGCGGCAAGGTACACGTCGGAGACGAAGTTGAGATCGTCGGTATCCATGACGAGACCAAGAAGACGGTCGTGACCGGCGTCGAGATGTTCCGCAAGCTCCTCGACGAGGCGCAGGCCGGCGACAACATCGGCGTTCTTCTCCGCGGCGTTGCCCGCACGGAGATCGAGCGCGGCCAGGTCCTCTGCAAGCCGGGTTCGGTTACCCCGCACACCGTATTCATGGGCCAGGTCTACATCCTGACCAAGGAAGAGGGCGGCCGCCATACCCCGTTCTTCGACGGCTATCGTCCGCAGTTCTACTTCCGTACCACCGACGTGACCGGCGTGGCGCACCTGCCCGAAGGCACCGAGATGGTCATGCCTGGCGACAACGTGGAGATCAAGGGCGAGCTCATCCAGCCTATCGCCATGGAGGACGGCCTCCGCTTCGCTATCCGCGAGGGCGGTCGCACTGTTGGCTCCGGACGAGTCATCGAAATCCTTAAGTAGACCCGCTCTACGCTGCGAAAAGTTCGGGGCCCGGTCAACGGACCGGGCCCCGTTTCGCCGCCTACCGGCGGCGCGACCGAGTTTGACAGTGCCGAAAACCGGGTGCTAGAGTACCCTTCCGCGCTCGAGCCACCTATGGCCCGGGGCGGCACACAGGAGGACCCATGAGAACGCTGGTCACACTGGCGTGCACCGAGTGCAAGCGCCGGAACTATACGACTAACAAGAATAAGCAGAACAACCCTGAGCGCATCGAGTACAAGAAGTACTGCAAGTGGTGCAAGACTCACACGCTCCATAAGGAAACCCGCTAGTCTGGAGTGCACGACGTCACCTGGGCGCAGGCCAGTAGCTCCAATGGTAGAGCGCCGGTCTCCAAAACCGGATGTTGGGGGTTCGAGTCCCTCCTGGCCTGCCAATGACACCCCCGTCGCGGCCCTGTTGAGGGCGCCGCGATGTTTGTTGCAGGCGGCATGAGCCGCCAAGGACGGACGGATGAGAAGATGGCCAAGGCTACTGCCGCTGATTCGCCACTGAAGACCGATAAGCAGGCTAAGTCCGACAAGCCGGTCAAGACCGGTAAGCCGGGCAAGGCGCCTGCTCCCGCGAAGCCGAGTGCGTGGGCGCGTCTCGTGTCCTACTTCAAGGACGTGCGCGCAGAGATGAAGCGCGTTGTCTGGCCGACCCGTGCCGAGGTCCGCAGCATGTGGGTCGTTGTGATCGTTGCCCTCCTCTTCTTCATCGCCTACATCGCGCTGACCGACACGATCGTCGTGTACCTTCTCGGCCTCGTTGGCAAGATAGGCGGATAACATGGCGAAGAAGTGGTACGTCATACACACATACTCAGGGTACGAGAACAAGGTGAAGACCAACCTGCTCCATCGCATTATGTCGATGGGCATGGATGAGAAGATCTTCAAGGTCGAGATTCCCACTGAAACCGTCACCGATGTCAAAGAGGGCGGCCGCAGGGTCACCTCTGAGAAGAAGGTGTTCCCCGGGTACATCCTGGTGAAGATGGAGCTCGACGACGAGTCGTGGTACGTGGTTCGCAACACCCCTGGCGTCACCGGTTTTGTCGGTAGCCAGGGTAAGCCCGTTCCGCTTTCGCGCGACGAGTTCCAGCGCATCATGAAACGTACCGAGGGTGGTGCTAAGCAGAAGACCTCGACCGATCTTGCCGAGGGTATGTCTGTGAAGGTCACTTCCGGTCCGCTGGCAGACTTCGACGGTACGATCTCAGAGGTCAATGCGGATGCCGGCAAGGTCAAGGTCATGGTTTCAATCTTCGGCCGTGAGACTCCGGTCGAACTCGGCTTCGATCAGGTAGCGAAGCTCTAGACTAGGTACCACTCGGCACGACGTGCTCCCGACATCTGTCGGCAGAGGCTTCTCACGGAAGTGCTGTGCAGGGAATACAGAAACGGATAACGCGACCCGCATGCGAGTCGCAGACCAGAGGGACGGTTCGAACACACATGGCCAAGAAGGTTGTCGGCTTCATCAAGCTGCAGATTCCGGGCGGCGCAGCCAACCCGGCCCCGCCAGTAGGTCCGGCGCTCGGACAGCACCAGGTCAACATCATGCAGTTCTGCCAGGCGTTCAACGCTGCGACTGCTGACAAGAACGGTACGATCATCCCGGTCGAGATCTCGGTCTACGAGGATCGTTCGTTCGACTTCATACTCAAGACCCCGCCCGCAGCTGTGTTGCTCAAGCAGGCCGCCGGCGTGGACAAGGGTTCGGGCGTACCCAACCGCGATAAGGTCGCGACGGTGACCAGCGAGCAGGTTCGTCAGATCGCCGAGACCAAGATGCCCGACCTGAATGCGAACGACATCGATGCCGCGATGAAGATCATCGCGGGCACCGCGCGTTCGATGGGCTTCGTCGTAGAGAACTAGTTGTTGCACCGCGGCGTTCAGCCGCGCTATGTGGGAGGGCCGGGCAGGCCCGTTGACCACGAAGGGTAGGAGAGACCATGCCTAAGCACTCAAAGCGTTATCTGGAGACTGCGGCGAAGTTCGACAGTGATCGCCTGCACACTCCGCTCGAGGCTGCGCGCCTCTGTTCCGACATTGCGACCACCAAGTTCGACGAGACCATCGAGGTCCACCTGCGTCTCGGCATCGACGTCCGTCAGGCCGACCAGATGGTTCGCGGTTCGGTATCGCTCCCGAATGGCACCGGCAAGGACGTTCGCGTCGCCGTGTTCGCCGAGGGCGAAAAGGCCCGTGAGGCCGAGGCAGCCGGCGCAGACGTCGTCGGTAGCGACGACCTCGTCGAGCGCATCCAGGCCGGATTCCTCGACTTCGACGCCACCGTGGCGACCCCCGACATGATGGCCAAAGTCGGCCGCCTCGGTAAGATCCTCGGTACCCGCGGTCTCATGCCTAACCCTAAGCTGGGTACGGTCACCGCTGACGTCGGTCGCGTAGTCAAGGAGCTCAAGGCCGGTAAGGTCGAGTACCGTGCCGACAAGTTCGGCATCTGCCACGTAGGCATCGGTAAAGTGTCGTTCGAGACCAACCAGGTCGTCGAAAACTATGGCGCTCTCCTCGATGAGATCCTCCGCGCGAAGCCTTCGTCTTCGAAGGGTCGCTACCTCAAGTCGATCACCATGGCCACCACGATGGGCCCTGGCATCAAGGTTGACACCACCAAGACTCGCGGCCTCCTCGAGGAGTCCGGCGAGTAGACTCGACCGAGTGCGGTTGAAGTACCGGGTTGACGGCACCACGGCGAGCGTAGATACTACGTCCTCGCTTTGAAAACATAACAGTGCGCACGAATCACTGCCGAAGACAGCCGGTGTCCGCTTTTGTCGGACCTAAAGGAGTACGTTTCCGCCTGCCGAGGTGGTCGACCCTCACATCATCACGATGTGACGAGCAGCATCTGCTCGCGGCCTCCGCTGCTTCAACGGCGGGGGCCGCGTTTTATTTCCGGGACACACCGGAGCGCGGCCCACGCGACGGGCCCAGTGCCCGCCATGCTCGGGCCGTGCGCACGAAACGGGAAGGAGGGGAGTACATGCCCACAATGCAGAAAGAAGACAAGGTAGTTGAGATCAAGAATCGGTTCACCGGTTCTGGCGCCGTCCTTATGGCGGACTACCGTGGTCTGACCGTCAAGGAGATGCAGGGACTGCGCAATGATCTGCGCGCAGTCGGCTGCGAGCTCAAGGTCTACAAGAACTCGCTTACGGAGATCGCGATTCGCGAGCTGGCGCTTCCCAACATGGATGCGTTTCTCGCAGGTCCCACCGCTATCGTGTTCACCGGCGAGGACCCTGTCGCTCCGGCCAAGGCGCTCACCGCATTCGCCAAGAAGCACAAGGCACTCGAGGTCAAGGGCGGGCTGGTAGAGAACCAGGTCGTCGACGCCGCCGGGGTTCAGGCGATTGCAGCCCTGCCGTCACGCGAGGAACTCATCGCCAAGCTTCTCGGAACCATGCTCAACCCGATCATCGGCTTTGCCCGCGTCCTCAACGGACCGGTCGAAGCATTCGCGCGCACCGTTTCCGCGGTCGCCGAGCAGAAGGCCGCAGCGTAGCGGTCGCGAGCGTCACCACGTAAACATGCGCCCGGCCAAGTCCGGAGACGCGAAGAGAACAGAAGGAGAATTTAGAAATGGCTGCACTCACCAATGAAGAGATCCTTGAGGCTATCAAGGTTAAGCCGGCACTGGAGCTGTCTGAGCTCGTCAAGATGATGGAGGAGACCTTCGGCGTTTCCGCCGCCGCTCCCGCCGCCGCCGCCGCTCCCGCCGCCGCCGAGGCCGCTGTTGCCGAGGAGCAGACCGCGTTTGACGTCGTCCTCGAGGGCTACGGCGACAACAAGATCGCCGTCATCAAGGTCGTTCGTGAGCTCACCGGTCTTGGTCTCAAGGAGGCCAAGGACGTGGTCGAGGGTGCCCCCAAGGCTGTGCTCGAGGGCGTCACCAAGGACAAGGCCGACGAGGCTGCCGGCAAGCTCAAGGACGCTGGCGCCGCTGTCGTCGTCAAGTAGTTTGCGCTTCGTTACACCCGATCGAAGCCGGGCAGCCCTCTCTACGGAGTAGCCGCTCGGATGTGCGAAGGCCGGGACCTCAGAGGTCCCGGCCTTTCGTGCCCCTCGCAAAGTGAAAACAAAAGTGTTGACGCCCTATGGGGCGTTGACTATCCTATTACTTTGCGACTATTGTCTGCAGCTTCTACCCCCTGAAGGAGGAATCGCCTGGTGCCCCGCGGAGAAGGTTCCCCTGTCGTCAGCGCCGTTCGGCGCGAACGCCGCAGCTTCGCCAAGATTCCCGAGGTTCTCGAAGTACCCAATCTGATCGCTTTGCAGCGAGACAGCTTCAAGTGGTTTCTTGAAGAAGGGCTGAGGGATACGTTTCACGATATCTCTCCCATCGAGGACTTCACCGGAACTCTTGCAGTTGAGTTCGGTGACCACGAGTTCGGCGACCCCAAGTACTCCGTAGAGGAGTGCAAAGAGAAGGACATGTCCTTCCAGGCGCCGCTGTTCGTCGAAGTACGCTTCATCAACAAAGAGACCGGCGAGATGAAAGAGCAGCAGGTCTTCATGGGTGATTTCCCGCTCATGACCGACCGCGGCACGTTTGTCATCAATGGCACCGAGCGTGTCGTCGTATCGCAGCTGGTCCGTTCGCCCGGCGTGTACTACTCCACCGAGACCGACAAGACCTCGGACAAGGAGATTTACACCGCTAAGGTGATTCCTGCGCGCGGCGCTTGGCTTGAACTTGAGACCGACCGTCGTGACATCGTCTCGGTACGCGTCGATCGTAAGCGCAAGCAGCCTGCAACCGTACTCCTCAAGGCTCTCGGCATCGCTGAGACGCGTGAGGAGATCTTGGAGATGTTCAACAACTCCGAGGCGATTCAGCGCACTCTCGAGCGTGACTTCACTGAGTCTCGCGAAGAGGCTCTCATCGAAATCTACAAGCGACTCCGTCCGGGTGAGCCCCCGACGGTCGAGTCCGCACGGGCTCTTCTCGACGGCCTGTTCTTCAACCCGCAGCGCTACGACCTCGCAAAGGTCGGTCGCTACAAGGTCAACAAGAAGCTCGGACTCAGCCTTCCGGACGATCAGTCCACGCTCACTCCCGAGGATATCAAGGCCGCTATCGGTTATCTCGTCAGGCTCTGGGAAGGTAGCGATGACGCCCAGATCGACGACATCGACCACTTCGGCAACCGTCGCATCCGTAGCGTTGGCGAGCTGATCCAGAACCAGTTCCGGATCGGCCTCGCTCGCATGGAGCGCGTCGTGCGTGAACGCATGACGACTCAGGATGTCGACGAGATCACGCCTCAGTCGCTCATCAACATCCGCCCGATCGTGCCTCCATCAAGGAGTTCTTCGGTTCGAGCCAGCTCTCGCAGTTCATGGACCAGACCAACCCCATCAGCGGTTTGACCCACAAGCGCCGCTTGTCTGCGCTTGGACCGGGCGGTCTTTCCCGTGAGCGCGCAGGTTTCGAAGTCCGCGACGTGCACCCCAGCCACTACGGTCGCATGTGCCCGATCGAGACGCCTGAAGGCCCCAACATCGGCCTCATCGGTTCCCTCGCAACGTTCGCACGCATCAATCGGTACGGATTCATCGAGACTCCATATCGTCAGGTCGTCAAGGGTAAGGTCACCGACGCGATCGACTATCTGACTGCTGATGAAGAAGAGAAGCACATCATCGCGCAGGCAAACGAGCCGTTCGATGCCAAGACCGGCAAGTTCGGCAACGCTAAGGTCCTGTGTCGAGTCAAGGGCGCCAATGGCGACTTCGGCGAGCCGGAAGAGAAGATCCCGGCCGACGTCGACTACATGGACGTTTCACCGCGCCAGATGGTTTCCATCGCGACGGCCCTGATTCCGTTCCTCGAGCACGACGACGCAAACCGCGCCCTCATGGGCTCGAACATGCAACGTCAGGCCGTTCCGCTGCTTCGTCCGTCGGCGCCGCTCGTCGGTACCGGCATGGAGTATCGCGCCGCAGTCGACACCGGTGAGATCATCACCGCCCGTCGCCCCGGCGTGGTCGAAATCGTCGACGCTACCCTGATCGGTATCCGTGCCGACGAGGGCGGTCTTGACGAGTACCACCTGCCCAAGTTCATGCGCTCGAACCAGGGCACGTGCATCAATCACAAGCCGATCGTCTCGGAAGGTATGCGGATCGCCGCCGGCGAAGTGCTGGCCGATGGTCCTTCCACCGAGATGGGCGAGCTTGCTTTGGGTCAGAACCTCCTCGTGGCGTTCATGCCCTGGGAAGGTTACAACTACGAGGACGCGATCATCCTCTCCGAGCGCGTCGTGAAGGAAGACCTTCTCACCTCGATTCACATCGAGGAGTACGAGGTCGAAGCTCGCGACACCAAGCTCGGACCGGAAGAGATCACCCGTGAGATTCCCAACGTAGGTGAAGATGTACTCGCCAACCTCGATGAGGACGGCATCATCCGCATCGGCGCCGAGGTGTTCCCGGGCGATGTCCTGGTCGGCAAGGTCACTCCCAAGGGCGAGACCGAGCTGACCGCCGAGGAGCGCCTCCTGCGCGCTATCTTCGGAGAGAAAGCTCGTGAAGTCCGCGATACCTCGCTGAAGGTCAAGCACGGCGAGTACGGTCGCGTGATCGGCGTTCGCAAGTTCAGCCGTGACAACGGCGATGATCTTTCGCCAGGCGTCAACGAGCTGGTTCGCGTGTATGTCGCGCAGAAGCGCAAGATCCAGGAGGGCGACAAGCTTGCTGGCCGTCACGGCAACAAGGGCGTCATCTCCAAGATTCTGCCGCTCGAGGATATGCCGTTCACGGCCGACGGTACCCCCGTCGACATCATCCTGAACCCCCTCGGCGTCCCGTCACGAATGAACATCGGTCAGCTACTCGAGACTCACCTCGGTTGGGCCGCCATGGTCGGTTGGGATGACGACGCCAAGTCGACGACCGCCGTCGCTGGTCCCATGCCCGTCGCCACTCCAGTGTTCGACGGTGCCAGGGAGTCGGAGATCTCCGACGCTATCGAGCACGCGAACCGCAACCTTGTGAACAAGCATGCTGAGCGTTACGGCGACAAGGCGATGAACGAACTTGTCACCAGCGTTTCGCGCACCGGAAAGACCGGTCTGTTCGATGGTCGCACGGGTGAGCCGTTCCGCGAGGACATTACCGTCGGGCAGATCTACATCCTGAAGCTGCTGCACCTTGTCGACGACAAGATTCACGCTCGTTCGACCGGCCCGTACTCCCTCATCACCCAGCAGCCGCTCGGTGGTAAGGCGCAGTTCGGTGGTCAGCGCTTCGGTGAGATGGAAGTGTGGGCCCTGTACGCGTATGGCGCTGCCTACGTCCTGCAGGAGATTCTCACGGTCAAGTCAGACGATATCCTCGGCCGTGTCAAGGCGTACGAGGCGATTGTCAAGGGCGAGAACATCCCTGAACCCGGGATT